>NZ_JBEZDL010000013.1:60133-281839 GCF_040648295.1 Amycolatopsis sp. NPDC049159 | reverse complement strand
GTCTGCGCCGCGGCCGGGTGGTAGGTGACGGGCCCGGACTTCGTCGGCACGTAGGTCGTCACGAGCAGGTTGGCCCGGGCGCCGCCGCCCAGCCGGTCTGCTCGCGCGCTCGGGCGGTTGCCGTGGTGTGGTCCGGAGGTCGGATCGTTTCGCCGGACGGGCCGGGGATCGCCGGCCAGATGCCGGTGCGAGAACGGGGGCGGGTCAGCCGGTCCGGAACGCGCCGGGGCCATCCATCACGGCGGCGCCCGCGTCCCGGGCGCCGCCGGTCAGCCGTTTGGTCGCGCGCGGGCGTGCGCTGAGGTGGGGTCCGAAGGTCGGATCGGTCCGCCGTGGAGGCTGGGAGATCGCCGGCCAGGTGGCGGTGCGAGACGGGGTTTGGGTCAGCCGGCTCGGAACGCGCCGGGACCACCGATCACAGCGGCGCCCGCGTCCCGGGCGTCGCCGGTCAGCCGGTCTGCTCGCGGATCCAGTTGGCCACCACGTCCACCCGGGCGATCGTCTCCGCGCCCGGTTGCGGGCATGGGGGACCGGTGTTGACGATCGCCACCAGCGTGCCCGTGTGGTCGTCGTCCGAGGTGAAGAACGGGCCGCCCGAATCCTCCGGGCACGGGCCGTTTTCGACGGTTCGCTTGCCCACCGGCTGGGCCTCCAGCGTCGACTGGCCGATGCCCGACACCGTGAAGCGGCCGCGTTTCAGGTGGTCGGACGGCCCGAGCACGGTCGCCGAGTGGGAACCCCAGCCGGCGAACTGCAGTTGCTGGCCCACCACCGGCTGCTGGGTGTTCAGCGTGACCGGGGGGATGTCGTTGATCGCGAGGTCCAGCTCGGCCAGTGCCAGGTCGTTCACCGGGGACTGCTTGACGTCCACGACCCGGGCCGTGTGGCCGCCGGGGTCGGTGTCCTTGACCTTCCCGATGGTCACCGTCATCGTGTACGGCGGGCGGCCGCCGATGCGGGCGTCGGCCAGGTCGTGGAAGCAGTGGCCCGCGGTGATCACCCACTGCGGCGCGATCAGCGACCCGCTGCAGGCGCCGTTGCGCACGCCGCCGCCCGGGACCGGGATGTCGTCCGACGTCAGCTTCGCGTTGAAGGGCAACGTCGGGTTCGGCGCCGGCCGGGGCGTCGTGGTCACCGGTGAAGGCACCGGGGCCGCCGGGTCGGGCAGGCCGTGCCCGCCGGCCGCGGCGGCCAGGATCGGCCCGGCGAGCGTCGCTCCGGTGGTCGTGTGCGCGAAGGCGAGCCCGGCCCCGGCCAGCACCGCGACGGCCGTCGCCCGCGGCCGGAAGAGCCGCCGTCGTTGCGAAGAAGTCCTCACACCCCTGATACACGGGCGGGAGGCCGGAATGGTTGCGAGTTTCCGGCGTGAACCGCGTCGCCGCCGGTCAGGCGGGTGGCGTCGCGATCGACGGCCACAGCACCGCGACGACGGCGGCGGGGATCCCGTCTTTGTCGTCGCCGCGGTGGAACGCGGCGAAGTAGCTGCCGAAGCACAGGGTCGCGATGGTGTGCTTGTCGATGCCGTCCCGGACCGCGCCGCTCGCCTGGAGCTGGGTCAGCACGTTCTCGACCAGCGCGACCCGCGGTTCGACGGCGTGCTCGCGGACGATCTCGAGCAGCTCGGGGGTGCGGATCGCCTCGCCGGCGAAGTTGCCCATCAGCACCATCGCGTCCGGGTTGAAGTACGCGGGATCCAGCCGGCGGACGGCTTCGGTGAAGGCCTCCCGCGGCGCCATCCGGCTCAAGTCCACTGTGTACGAATCGCGCTGTTTGCGGAAGCCGTAGTCCAGCGCGTCCACGACCAGGTCGAACTTGGTGCGCCACCGGCGGTACAGCGTCGGGCGGCTGACCTTCGCGTCCGACGCGATGTCGCCGATGGTCATCAGCGAGTAGCCGTCGCGCACCAGCCGCGCCCGGGTGGCCAGGATGATCGCTTCGTCGAGCGCCGCGTCGCGGGGACGTCCGCCGGGCCGCGACGCGGCTTCTTCGTCGGTCGCGTCCCGGGAAGCCACCTCCGCAGCCTAACGTCAGGGGCGCTGACCCACCCGGTCGACGAAGGTCTTCACGGTCACCGCGCTGCCCGGGGTGCCCAGGAACCGGTGGGTGGTGGCGTCGAAGACGAGCACTTCCGGTTTGGCCTTCGGTGACGAACCGGGCGGGACCGGCCAGGTGATCCCGACGCCCGGGCGGCCGGCGCCGTCGGTGACGTGGTCCAGCGCGGTCAGGCCGGGTATCTTCGCCGCCGCCGCGAACAACGCCGAGTACGAGGCGGGCAGGAGGGCCTGTTCGTGGGCGAGGGTGACGACGTCCTTGCCCAGCGCGTTGACGTCGCCCCGCTCACCGCTGTGGTGCTCGTGGAGGTAGGCGAGCATCGCGTCCGCCGTGGTCGGCAGGTCCGTCCGGTAGGCGGGGGAGGGAGTGCAGTCTTCCAAGGTCCCCTCCCTGCTCGGGTCGTTCGCGCCGTAGATGGGCGCCTTGCCGTCGCGGCAGCCGGGGATCTTCATGTCGCCGATCCGGCCGTCGTGGGTCCCGTCGACGGAGAACCACACTTCGCGGGTCTGGTGGCCGGGGTACTCCGTCTTCACGTACAGGTACTGGTCCGCGCGCGGGGGCGTGGCCTGCTCCCCGAGGGCCGCGCCGGCCGCTTCGGTGAGCACCCGCACCGGGTCGGCCTGCGCGACCCCGACGCCGACCCCGGCGCCGGTTTCGCCGGCCGGGGCGAGCGCCACCACGGCGGTGATGCCCGCGGCCAGCCCGGCCGCGGCGCCCGCGGTCCACCACCAGCGCCTCGCCCGGCGCGGCCGCCCGGTTCGCGCCGCCGCCAGCAGCCGGTCCCGGGCCGGGACGAGCTCTTCCGCCGTCGCGAAGCCGACGGCGTCCGCGCGATCGCGGATCAGGTCCAGCTCATCCATGGTCCGAGGTCTCCTTCACGAGGTTGAGAGCGCCGAGTTCGGCGCGGACGCGGTGGCGGGCGCGGTTGAGCCGCGACTTCACGGTGCCGACGGGAATGGCCAGCGCTTCGGCGACTTCCTGGTAGCCGAGCCCTTCGGCGGCGACGAGCAGCAGGACGTCCCGCTCGCGCGGCCGGAGGGCGGCCAGCGCCCGGTCGAGCCGGTCGCCGAGGGCCCGGGCGCTGACGCGGTCGGCGACCTGCTCGGCGTGCCCGGCTTCGGCCGGTGGCGGCCCGAGGGCCAGCCGGAGCTTCAGCTCGTTCACCTCCGCCCGCCGCTGCCGCGAGACCAGGTTCGTGGCGATGCCGTAGAGCCACGGCCGGGCGTCCGGGCGCGCCGGGTCGAACTTCGCCCGCTTGTCGAACGCGATGAGGAAGGTGTCGGCGAGGACGTCGTCCGCGGCCGCCGGGCCGAGCCGCCGGACCAGGTAGCGGTGGATGTGCCGCGCGTGGCGGTCGAAGATCACCGCGAACAGGCTCGGCTCCCGCCGCGACCGCGTGATCACGCTCGCGTCGTCGTCTTTCGTGTCTTCCCGGGTCATCGCCCGCCTTCCGCTGCTGCCGGTGTCCTCAGCTGTTCACGGAAGGGGCGGAACGGGTTCCAGGATCGAGGGCGTTCCCGGCGAAAAGTGACCCAGGTCACGTCAAGAGCAGTCTTCGGCCGCCAGCATGCGGCGGTTCGCCTCCCCGAGACCGTCGGCCAGCGCGCTCAGCTGAGCCGGGGTGAGAACGTCGAGCAGCAGCTCCCGCACGAGCGCGACATGCCCGGGCACGGCCTGGTCCAGCAGGGCCGCGCCTTCGTCGGTCAGCACGGCGTAGACGGCGCGGACGTCGCTCTCGCACGCGCGCCGCCGCACGAGCCCGGCCTGCTCGAGCTGGCCGATCTGGTAGGTCAGCCCGCTCTTGGAGTTGGAGACCGCGCAGGCCAGCTCGGCCATCCGCAGCTCGCGGCCCGGGGCGGCGCCGAGCCGGGCGAGGATCTCGTACTGGAGGTGGGACAGGCCGGCGTCGCGCTTGAGCTGCTGGTCCATCCGCTGGTGGAGCAGGGTGAAGCTGGTGCGGAACGCGTTCCAGGCCCGCTTCTCCTCGGAGCTCAGCCCCCGCGCATGACCCATGCCACCACGGTACCCGGTGTTCAAATTCGAACCCAGGCTCCGGCTCAGCGCCGTTCGGCCACCGTCGCCAGCTGTTCGGTGATCTGGTCGAGCAGCTCGGCCGCGGCTTTGTCCAGCGCGGCGAGGTCGGCCAGGGTCGTCTCTCCGGTCGTCACGGGCACGGCTCCTCCGCGAAGGGCCGGTGGCGGGCGACGACGGCGTCGGCGAACGCGGTGTGCACCCGGAGGTACTCGTCGCGGCCGACCGCGGTGTCGGCCCATTCGTGCCAGCGGATGTGCGCTTCGGCGACGTCGATCTGCGCGGCGGCCGCCACCGTGGCGGGCGAGGTGCCGGCGAGGATCGCGTGGTGCATGAGGGACGGCGACGAGCGCCGGGCGAGCTCGGCCAGCGCCGCGAGGCGGGCGAGCTCGGTGAGCGTTTCGGACGCGACGGGACGCGGGCGCGGCCGGGGGACCGGTCGGGCGTTTTCGAGGCCGTCGGTCAGGACGCTGGTCATCAAACGACTCCTGGGCGGAAGCGGCGAAGCAACCTGAACGGTGGACGTTTACCCCGCGCTGGCAGGGGTAAACGTCCACGCTCGTGATCTCCGTCTCACCGCTTCGAGTGATCCTGGCTAGATCGCCCGGACCGCTCCGCAGTGCCACGGGATCCGCTGCGGCCGCACGCTTTCCAGCGTCGGCGCGACCGGGGCGATCGTGCCGTCGCGGCGGAAGGTGAGCTTGTCGATCGTCGTCTCGCGGTGGGTGCCGTCGCCGCCCGGGATGCCGAAGCGGTGGTAGGCGAGGTACCAGTCGTCGGTGCCCGGGACCTGCAGCATCGAGCTGTGCCCGGTGCCGAGGACGCCGAGGTGGGCGTCCTTGCTCAGGATCAGGCCGCGGTTGGTGAACGGTCCCGCCGGCGAGGGCGCCGTCGCGTAGCCGACGCGGTAGTCCTCGCTGCGCGTGTCGTCGATCGACCAGCTCAGGTAGTACGTGCCCTTGCGCTCCGCCATGAACAGGCCCTCGCGGAAGCCGTCGAGGCCGGTCAGGTGGGTGATCTTCGCCGGGTCGAAGGACACCATGTCGTCGTTGAGCGGGACGACGTAGGCGTTGCCGTTGCCCCAGTACAGGTACGGCTGCCCGGTGTGGTCGCGGAAAACCGCGGGGTCGATCGCCTGGCCGCCGTCGGGGTTGCTCGCGATCAAGGGCTTGCCGGAGTCGACGAACGGGCCGGTCGGCGAGTCGCTCACCGCCACGCCGATCTTGGCTTCGGCGCAGAAGTAGAAGTAGTACTTGCCGTCGTGCTCGGCGATCGTCGGCGCCCAAGCGTTCTTGTCGGCCCAGCTCACGTCGGGGCCGAGGTCCAGGATGACGCCGTCGTCCGTCCAGTGCACCAGGTCCTTCGACGACCACGCCGAGAACTTCGTGCCGCTCCAGCCGTCGAAGCCGTCCGTGGTCGGGTAGAGGTAGTACGTGTCGCCGAACGCGACGATGTTCGGATCGGCGGTGAAGCCCGGCAGGACGGGGCTGCGCACCTCGTGCGCCTCGACCGTCCACACGCGACGGTCGCCGCCCGCCCCGGTGACCGTGAACCGCTTCGGCGTGCTGAGGTCGACCGGCTTCCCGTTGCCCGGCTTGATGGTCGAACCCGGCGCGAGGCCGAACGTCGGCGCCAGCTTGCGCAGGTCGGTGCCCGGCTTGACCGGCAGCACCACCGTCCCGGCGCCGGAGTCGACGACGGCCGGCGTCTTGAGCGAGGCCAGCTCCACCGAGCGGATGGCGGTGCTGTTCGACGGCAGCGCGGAGACCTCCACCCCGGACAACGCCCGGTCGTAGAGCCGCACGTCCTTCATCTTGCCGATCAGGGTCTTGTCGCCCGCGTACACCGACCGGCCGAGGTAGTTCGCCGCCGTGACGCCGCCGCCGAGGTCCGACGGCTTGATCGTGGCGTTCGCGTTGCGGGCCACTTCGACGCCGTCGAGGTAGAGCACCGCCACGCCGTCGCCGACGGTCAGGGTCACGTTCTTCCAGACCCCGCGCGGGAGCCCGCCGGCGGAGGCCACCTGCTGTTCGGTGGTCCAGTTCCCGGTCGCGATGGCGCCGCGCAGCCCGCCGCTCGCGGTGC
Organism: Amycolatopsis sp. NPDC049159; assembly: GCF_040648295.1. NCBI lineage: Bacteria > Bacillati > Actinomycetota > Actinomycetes > Pseudonocardiales > Pseudonocardiaceae > Amycolatopsis > Amycolatopsis sp. NPDC049159. The sequence continues at coordinate 275,671 of NZ_JBEZDL010000013.1, read as the reverse complement.
CGCCCGTGGTGAACAGGTAGCCGTTGCCGGTCCCGTCCTCGGCCGTGTTGCCCAGGCCCCACAGGAAGTACGGCGTCTGCTGGCCTGGATCGACCAGGACGTCGGCGGAAACGGTGGCCGCGGCGGCGCCGGTGAGCAGGTTGTTCGGCAGCTGCACGTGCCCGTTCCTGCCGCCGAACGCGAGCGCGCCGTCGGTCCAGCTCACGTCGCCGGCGAGGGCGCCGTCGTAGCCGTGCCCGGTGGTGTCGGCCGCGACCGTGCCGGACTTCGCGTCGAGCGGCCAGTGCGCGACCAGGCCGTTCGCGTCGGCCCGCACGGGTGCCGGGGGAGCGCTGAGCCGGTTCATCTCCGCTTGCGTGACGGGCAGGACGGTGCCGTGCCGCGGTGACGCCGGCAGGTGCGCGCCGGTCGACATCGTCCACTTCCCGGAGTTCAGGTCGGTGGACTCGAACGGGACGTACCCGCGGCCGCCGAACTCGTCGATGAACAGGTACCACTTGTTCTCGGTGTTGGACTTGAAGCCGGTGGGCCCTTCGCCCGCGGAGAGGCCGGGACCGGTCGCCGTCGCCTTGCCGATGCAGTCGGCCACGAAGCCGTAGTGCGGGTCGAGCAGGTCGGTGGACTTCTCTTCGGTGATGAACTTGCTGCACGGCGTGGAGGACGTGGTGTTGCGCTCGTCCTTGGTGAAGCGGTAGTAGGTGTCCTGGTCCTTGATGACGGTCGAGTCGATCACCGAATAGCCCGGGTCGATCCACACCTGCGGCGCGCTGAAGGTGACGAAGTCGCGGGTGGTCGCGTACATCATCCGGTTGTAGCTGTCGCCGGTGTGGTTCGGGTCGTTCTCGGCGTAGAGCTTGGAAGCCCAGTAGACGACGTAGGTGCCGCGCTTGGCGTCCCAGAAGGCTTCCGGCGCCCAGGTGTTCCCGGCGGTCGGCGGCGAGACCTGCACGCTGCGCTGGCGCGACCAGTGCGCGAGATCGGTGGACTCCCACACCATGATCGACCGGCTCCCGGTCCGCTGCGCGGCGTCCCAGCCGCGGCCGGCGTAGATCCGCAGGTCGGTGGCGAGGAGGTAGAACTTGTCGCCGTCGGGGGAGCGCAGGATGAACGGGTCGCGCACGCCGAGTTCGCCGAGGCTCGACTTGAGGACCGGCCGGCCGTTGTTGAGCTCGGTGAAGTTCAGCGGGTCGTTGCCGCGGCTGAGCGCGGAGTAGATCTGCTCCCCGTCGGAGGTGCCTTCGCCGGTGAAGTAGAAGAAGCTGTACCCGGCAAGGGGTTCCTGGACGGGCTTGGGCACGACGGTGGCGGTGAACCGCCGCGTGACGCTGTCACGGCCCGCGCTCACCTTCGCGGTGAGACCGACGTGCACGGGCTCGCTCCCCGACGGCGGCCGGGTCACCTCCCCGGTCGGGGTGATGACGGCGGGCGCGCTCGACGTCCAGGTGACGGTCGTGCCGTCCGGGCCGCCGGCGGGGAGGGTGAGGTTGCCGCGGACGTCGTCGATCCCGGGCACGGAAAGGCTTTCGGCGGCGGCTTTCACGGCGGCCGGTGGCGCGGCGCTCGCACCGGGGACGGGGACGAGTGCGGCCACGAGGGCGAGCACGACGCCGAAACGGCGCGGGGAGGACAACTTCATCGTTGTACCCTTCGGGCAAGATGTTAACGTTAACATCGGGCGGGCACGCTGACTTTATGTCCGCTCCGGGTGGTGGTCAAGAGCCGATCGGTCTCCGCTGTCCCCGGTCGCGTCGCCCCGATTCGACGAGATCCGGCCGAGCGGGTGAGTGACCGCGCGATCAGCCGCCCGCGCCGGCGAGGCCGTCCAGGAACACCCGCACCAGCCGCTCCGCCGGTTCCGTCCGCTCTCGCGGCGCCGGCCCGGCGACCAACGCCGCTTCGTGCATTTCGAACAGCAACGCCAGGTCCGCCGGTTCCAGGTCCGCGCGCACTCCGCCCTCACGCTGGGCTCGCTCGAAAGCCGGGCGCAGCAACGCGATCAGGGCCTGCGTGTACTGCCGCTGGCTGCGTTCCGGCAGCTCGCGGAACACCCGGACGAGGGGCCGCCGCCGGGCTTGCATCGCCAGGACCCGCCACAGCAGCTCTCGGAACGGTTCGTCGCGGACCAGGCCCTTGAGCGCCGTCAGGTGGTGGGCCGCGACGGCGAACGCCAGTGCCGTGCGGTCGGGGAAGTGGCGGTACACCGTCGCGCGGCCGAGACCGGCCCGGCGGGCCACTTCGTCCAGGACGACGTCGGCCTCTTCGCTGAACACCTCGTCGGCTGCGCGCAGGATCGCTTCGCGGTTGCGGCGCGCGTCGACGCGGCGGGGTACGGCCGGTGACGGTCGCCCTGCGCGCATGGGCCAGCACGTTACTCGTGAGTAGTGAGACCGGCAATCCGTTCCATCTCTCGGTTCGGGTTCCTACCGTTACCCCAGGTCACGACCACCGCCGGAGGAGCCTGATGCCCGTCCTGAACCGCCGCACCGTCCTGAAGGGCGCCGCCGCCGTCGCCGGGGCCGCCGCCCTCGGGGCCGCCCGGGTCACCCGCGAGGAACACCGGGTGGTCGTCATCGGGTCCGGGTTCGGCGGCGGGGTGACGGCGCTGCGGCTCGCCCGGGCCGGCGTGCCCGTGCTGGTGCTCGAACGCGGCCGGCGCTGGCCGACCGGGCCGGACGCCGAGACGTTCCCGCACCCGACGTCGCCGGACAAGCGGATCTTCTGGCTCGGCTCCGCGCCCTCGCTGCCGGGACTGCCGTCGCTGCCGCCGTTCGAGCGCTACACCGGGCTGCTGGAACAAGTGAGCGGTCGAGGCATGAGCATGATGTGCGCGGCGGGTGTCGGTGGCGGCTCGCTCGTCTACCAGGGCATGACGCTGCAGCCGACCGCGGAGCTGTTCCACGCCTGCTTCCCCGAACAGCTCGACTACGCCCGGATGGCCGCCGACCACTACCCCCGCGTCGCCGCGATGCTGGGCATCGAGACCGCGCCGGACGCCCTCGTCGAGAGCAGGACCTACCGAGCCGCCCGGGTTTTCGCCCGCAACGCGCGCAACGCCGGTTACGACGTCGAGAAGATCCCGATGCCGATCGACTGGGACTTCGCGCTGCGCGAGCTCGACGGCGAAGTGAAACCGTCCTACACCAACGGGGACTGCGCGCTCGGGGTGAACAACGGCGGCAAGCACTCGGTCGACGTCACCTACCTCGCCGCCGCCGAAGCGACCGGCCGCTGCACCGTGGCGGTCCTCCACAACGTCACCGATGTCGCGCTCGCGCCGGACGGCCGCTGGGAAGTCCGCGTCGACCGCATCGACACCGCCGGCAACGTGCTCGAAAAGAAGATCCTGACCGCGAAAGCACTCGTGATGGCGGCCGGCACGGCGAACACGACCCGGCTGCTGATGCGCGCGGGCGCGAAGGGCGACATCCCCGACCTGCCCGACGAACTGGGCGCGGGCTGGGGCACCAACGGCGACCGCATCTACACCTGGACGAACCTCGCCGACGACTTCGGTGCCCCGCAAGGCGGTCCGGTCGTCTACGGCAGCAAGGAGTGGGACGACCCGGCGACGGCCAACACCGTCATCCAGGCGTCCCTGCCGCCGCTGCCGGACCTGCGCACCACGATGCTCGTCGGCTACGGCATCAGCGCCGGGCGCGGCCGGTTCGTCTACGACGCCGCGAAGGACGACGCCGTCCTGCACTGGCCGTCGGACGCCGACGCGAAGCTGAGCGCGCGCATCCACGAACGCATCTCCCGCATCGCCGGGCCGCTCGGCGTGCTGCTCGACACGACCGCCGTCGTGCCCAGCACCTGGCACCCGCTCGGCGGCGCCGCGATGGGCACGGTCTGCGACCTCGAAGGCCGCGTGCTCGGCCACCGCGGCCTGTACGTCCTCGACGGCGCCCTGATGCCGGGGACGACCGCCGCCTGCAACCCCTCGATGACCATCGCCGCCGTCGCCGAGCGCGCGCTGGACCACCTGATCACCGAAGACGTCGACCGCGTCTTCTGAAGCAGTTCCCCGACAACGGACTCGACGAGGAGTTCCCATGCGTCGCTTGTGGACGGTCCTGCTGGCCGTTCTCCTGGTGTCCACCACGGCGAGCCCGGCGAACGCCGCGGAGCCGCCGCAGGGCCCCGCCGGAGACGCCTTCTACACCCCGCCGAGCCCGTTGCCGGCCGGTGCCGACGGCGACGTCGTGTGGTGGCGGCCGCTGCCGGACCAGCCCGGGGCCGAGGGCTACCTGGTGCTGTACCGGTCGCGGTCCGCGACGGACACCCCGATCGCGGTGTCCGGCCGGGTCCTGGTGCCGGCCCAGCCGTGGACCGGCGCCGGGCCGCGGCCGATCGTGTCGGTGGCCAGCGGCACGCGGGGCATCGGCGACCGCTGCGCGCCGTCGAAGTTCCAGCCGGACTACGAGAAACCGCTCTTCGTCGACGCGATGCTGAGCCGCGGCTGGGCGGTGGCGATCACCGACTACGAAGGCCTCGGCACACCCGGCACGCACACCTACGTCGTCGGCCGGTCGGAGGGCCACACGGTGATCGACGCGGCCCGCGCGGCCACCCGGCTGCCGGCCGCGGGCCTCGCGGCGGGCGGTCCGGTCGCGTTCTCCGGCTACTCCCAAGGCGGCGGGGGAGCGGCCTGGGCGGGGGAGCTGGCGCCGTCGTACGCACCCGAGCTGGCCGTCGCGGGCATCACGGCCGGCGGCACGCCCGCGGACCTGGACGCGGTGGCGAAGAACCTCGAAGGCAGCGTCGGGTTCGGTTTCCTGCTGCTGTCCGCGCTCGGCCTGGACGCGGCCTACCCCGAGCTGGACCTGCCCGCCTACCTCAACGACCGCGGCCGCACGCTGTACGCGACCCAGCGGGACGCCTGCGTCGACGCGGTGTTCGGCTACGCCTTCGGGCACATCGCCGACTACACGACGGCGAACCCGCTCACCACGGCGAAGTGGCAGGCCCGGCTGGCCGAGAACAAGCTCGGCGCCCGGCCGCCGAAGGCCCCGGTGTTCCTGTTCCACGGCACGGCCGACGAGATCATCCCGCTCGCCCAGGCGCAGACCCTGCGCCGCGAATACTGCGCGGTGGGGGTCCCGGTCACCTGGGGCGGCTACCTCGGCGAGCACGTGACGACGCTCGCGTTCTCGGCCGGCGACGTCGTGGGCTACCTGGCCGGCCGGTTCGCGGGCAAGCCGGCGCGCTCCAGCTGCTGAGCGATTTCCCCGGCGGGGTACGGGGTCTTGCGGCTTTCCCCGTGCAGGGAAACGTAGAACTCGTTCACGACGACCGCGAGCGGGGCGTAGCGCCGCAGGAGCCCGGCCGAGGGCAGCTCCGGCAGCGCGCGTCCCGCCGCGCAGTCGCGGACGAAAGCGTGGCGGACGCGGTAGTCCGGCTCGGGGACGAGCGGCCGGACGATCGAGTTGACCAGGTGGGTCAAGACGTAGGCGCGGTCGTGGTCGGCGTGCCGGGCGAGGAACTCCGCCTCGGCGCCCGACAGCGTGAAGTCCGGCAGCGCCGCCAGGCCGAAGTCGGTGAGGTACAGGCGTTCGCCGTCGGTGAGGACGTTCGCGAAGTGCGCATCGAAGTGCTGGACACCTTGCCCGGCCAGGAATTCGGTGACGGCCCGGAGGTCCCGGTGGGCGAGTTCGATCCCTCCGGGGTTCCGCTCGAGCCACCGCGTCAGGTTCTCCGGGACGTGTTCGAGGCACAGCACGAGGTCCGCGGTGGCGCCGTCGAGGGCTTCGAGCCGCCGCCGCACGCCCGGGTCGCCGTGCCAGAACGCGACGTCGTGCTCGAGGTCGGTGCGGGGGCGCGGCAGGCCGGGCAGGACCCGCCAGTGGTGCAGCAGCGGGAAGTTCCCGCACTGTCCGGTGCGGACCCAATCGCTGGCCGCCCGGTGCGCGGCCAGCTCCCGCCACGCGCCGCCGCCCGCGGAACCGACGCCGTAGTGCGACCACGGCGGCAGGCCGTACAGGTCCGCCGTCGAACCCTCGTGCCGCCGCTCGACGTCGGTGAGCGCGACCCGCTTCACGAACACGGGCTCGCCTTCGACCGTCAGGAGCCAGGTCGAGCCGCCGATCCCGGTGCCCAGCGGGCGCGCGGCGGCCAGGAAGTCGTCCGGTGCGTCCGCGAGGGCGTCGGCGATCTTCGTGTGGCGCTCGAGCCGCGTCACCGGCGCCGGACCAGGGGCAGGAAGACCTCGTCGACGATCTCGACGAGCACGGAGTCGTCCACTGTGGTCAGTCCGCGAGTGAGGTATTCGTTGCGCAGCAGCACGAGCGCGACGGTGGCGACCCGCGGGTGCCGTGCTCCGGGCGGCGCATCGCCTCGGGTGATCGCGTGGTCGACGACCGTCTGCCAGGTGTTCGTGACACCTTCGGTGGCCTGTTCGTTCAGCTGGGCCAGGAGCTCCGGTTCGTCGCCGACCCCGGCCAGGAGGCCGCGGAGGATCCGGGCGGCGGGGGAGGACTGGCCGCAGTTGATCGCGCGCAGCAGGGTCAGGGCGTCTTCGCGCAGGTCACCCGTGCCGGGCGGGCTCAGCCGGTCGCCGGCCAGGTGCCGGTAGGCGGCGACGCCGAGTGCGGCGCGGTTCGGCCAGCGGCGGTAGAGCGCGTTCTTGTTGGTGCCCGCCCGCAGGGCCACGCGTTCCATGGTCAGCCCGGCGTAGCCCGCCTCGGCGAGCTCGTCCGCCGCGGCGCGCAGGATCGCGTCTTCCAGCTCCGTCCCCCGGCGCCGGGTCTTCACTTCGGCCATGGATACCGACCGTACCGTAGTTGTAGGGTACGGTACGTACCGTACCTAAACTGGGAGGAGCTTCGCCCATGCGAGCCAAGGGCATCGGCTACGACACCGGCCTCGCGCGCGACGGGCGGTTCAACCGCCCCTTCGACGCGGACCTGGTCCGCCGCGAGCTGACGATCATCCGCGACGACCTGCACTGCACGGCCGTCCGGCTGATCGGCACCGACCTCGACCGGATCGAATCCGCCGCGCGCCAGGCGGCCGCGCTCGGGCTGGAGGTGTGGTTTTCGCCGTTCCCCTGGGACCGCCGGCCGGAGGAGATCCTCGCGCAGTTCGCCGACGGCGCGGCCCGCGCGGAACGGCTGCGCGCCGCGGGTGCCGAGGTCGTGTTCGTGACCGGCGCCGAGCTGAGCCTGTTCAACCACGGCTTCGTCCCCGGCGACGGCCTCGAGGACCGCGTGGTGAACCTGCTGGCGTCCCGCGAACTGGTGGCCGGCCTCCCGGCCCGCGTCAACGAGTTCCTCGCCCGCGCGGCCGGGACGGTCCGGGCCCGCTTCGTCGGCCGGATCACCTACGCGTCGGTGCCGTTGGAGCGCGTGGACTGGGCGCCGTTCGACATCGTGTCCGTGGACGCGCACCGCTCGAAGGAGGTGGCGCACGGCTACCGCGACGGCATCCGCGCGCTGGTCGCCGCGGGGAAGCCGGTGGCGATCACGGAGTTCGGCGTGACCCCGTACCGCGGCGCGGCCGACCTGGGAGCCCGCTGCGGCGAGATCCTCGAGTACGAGGGGGACGTCCCGGTCCGGCTGAAGGGCGCGTACGTCCGCGACGAAGAGGAGCAGGCGCGGTACTTCCGCGAACTGCTGGAGGTGTTCACCACCGAAGGCGTCGACGCGGCCTTCGCGTGCACGTTCGTCTGCTACGGGCTCTGGCACCGGGAAGATCCCGCCGAGGACCTGGACATGGCGAGCTGGGGCGTGGTGAAGGTGCTGGAGAACGGCACGGGCGAGACGTACCCGGACGTGCCGTGGGAACCGAAGGCGGCGTTCGGCGCGCTGGCGGAGTGCTACGCCGGGTGAGCCGGTGGTCCGGTGGTCCGGTGGTCCGGTGTGGACAGTCCACACCGGACCACCGCCGGTCACGGGGCCCAGGGCGCCGCCACGGTCCAGCTGCTGTCCGCCGACACCGTCTGCGGGCGGTCGGAGCCGGTGCCCGCGCCGGACGCGATGTACACCGCCGAGTCGAAGTGGCGCAGGTACGCGCCGGGGATGTTGAGCGACTCGAACGTCACGCCGGTGCCGCCCAGGCCCGGGCGGCTGCAGAACGTCGCGTCCGCGCGCATCAGCGCCGACCCGTCGTCCGGCGAATTGCGCACGCGGCCGTCCTGGTGGCGCAGGAACTGGCCCGGGTAGTTCACCGACTCGAACGAGTAGCACGACGACTCGCCCAGCCCGCGCCGCACGGTGTACGTCGCGTCCTGCTTGAGCAGCGCGCTGCTGCCGTTGTTCACCACCTCGGTGTAGGCGAGGCCGTTGGCGTGGCGCAGGTAGCGGTCGGTGTAGCCCCACGTCGTGACCTGCAGCGACTGCCGTGCGTTGACCGCCAGGGGTACCGAACTGCGCCAGAGCGCCGGCGCCGAGACGTCCCACGTCGCGTCCGCGGCGAAGCTCGTCGCGGTGTCCCACGGGTTCGGCCCGCCGCTGACGGCCAGGTAGACGCTCTCGTTGTAGTGCCGGATGAACCGGCCCGGGAAGTTGAACGACTCGAACGACGTCCCGCCGGCGGCGAGGCCCGGCCGGGAGCACCAGGTGGCGTCCGCGGCGAACGAGCCGCCCGTGTCGCCGTCGATGCGGACGCGGTTGTCGGCGTGGCGCAGGAACTTCCCGGGGAAGTTCGCCGACTCGAAGGAGAAGCAGCGCGGGTTCGCGAGCCCCGCGACCGTGCGGAACGAGCCGTCCTGGCGGGCCCCGTCCGCGCTGCCCGTGGTCAGGACATCGGTGCGGGCGAGGGAATCCGCGTGCCGCAGGTACCGGTCGGTGTACCCGGGCGTGGTCACCCGGAACGACCGGAGGTGCCCGAGCGTCAGCGGCACGGCCGCGTTGAGGTTCTTCGAGGCGGTGATCAGGTCGGTGTGCGCCGCGCGGACGCGGGCGGTGTCGACCTTCTGCACCCGCCGGTCGTAGGTCAGCAGCCCGTTGTACTCGCCTTCGACGTCGGTGATCTCGGTGTAGACCGACGCCGACAGGCCCTTGGTGAGCATCAGCTGCTTCGCGTCCCGGACCATGCCGGTGTAGCGGTCGTTCAGCTGCGCCGCGCTCGCCATCTGTTCGTAGGCGAAGAAGTTGCCGGTCGGGCTGTACTCGTGACCGGGGTTGCGCAGGCCGAGCCCGCCGAACTCGCCGAGCACCGACACACGGTTACCGGACGGGCGGGGCGCGTCCGGTCCGGTGTAGACGTGCCAGTCGATGATGTCGCCGGTGCCCGGGTCACCCTTCGAGGCGCAGCAGTTGAACCCGCTGTGCGCGTTCACCAGCCGGGTCGGGTCGTAGTTCTTCAGGCTGGTCGTGACGCGCTTGGTCTCGTCGAGGTTCCACTCGCCCCAGCCTTCGTTGAACGGCACGTACGTGACGACGGCGGGGGAGAAGCGGTGCTCGTCGACGATCTCGCGCGCTTCGGTTTCGAACTCGGCGATCTGCGCCGGCGTCCGGTTGCTGTCGGCTGTCGGTGTCGACGGGATGTCCTGCCACACCAGCAATCCCAGCCGGTCGGCCCAGTAGTACCAGCGCGCCGGCTCGACCTTGATGTGCTTGCGGACCATGGTGAAGCCCAGATCCTTGTGCTTCTGCAGGTCCGAGGCCAGCGCCGTGTCGGTCGGCGCGGTGTACAGGCCGTCGGGCCAGAAACCCTGGTCGAGGGTACCGATCTGGAACACGAACTCGCCGTTGAGCGTCGGCCGCAGGACGCCGTTCACGTTCTTCGTGCCGATTTCGCGCATGCCGAAGTAGCTGACCACCTGGTCGGCCGTCGCGCCCGAGGCGGTGCGCAGCGACACCCGCAGGTCGTAGAGGAAGGGGTCGTCGGGCGACCACCGCCGCGCGTTCGGCACCGGCACCGAGAACTCCGTGAAGCCACCGGTCGCGCTGCCGACGACGGCACCGCCGGTCATCGATTCGGCGAGTACGGAGTACCCGCTGACGTTCCCCCGCCCGAACACCCGCACGCGCGCGGTGTTGTTCGCCAGGTTCGGGTAGATGTCGACCGAGAAGATCGACGACGGCGCCGTCGGTTCCAGCCAGACGGTCTGCCAGATCCCCGAAGTGGGCGTGTAGAAGATGTTCGACGGCGTGGTGGCCTGCTTGCCCACCGGCTGCTTCTCGCCGCGGCCGTCGGTCGGGTCGTACACGCGCACGACGAGTTCGTTCGCGCCGCCGTTGAGCCGCGCCGTGATGTCGGCTTCGAACCGGTCGTAGCCGCCCTTGTGCGCCGCGACCTGGACGCCGTTGACCCACACGGTCGCTTCGTAGTCGACGGCGCCGAAGTGCAGCTGCACGTTCCGGCCGGCCCAGGCCGGCGGCACGGTGAAGGTGCGGCGGTAGAACATCAGGTCGCGGTTGTCGTTGCGCATGATGCCCGACAGTGCCGACTCGACGGGGTAGGGCACCAGGATGCGCTCGGGCAGCGTCTGTCCCAGCGGGGGTGCGGCGTTGCGGTCGACGCTGCCGCCGGAGCCGGTGGCGGGGTTGAGGAACTCCCACTCGCCGTTGAGGGACTGCCAGTCGGGCCGCGTCATCTGCGGCCGCGGGTATTCCGGCAGCGGATCGGTCGTGCTGACCTGCGACGTCCACGGCGTCGACAGCGGCGGTGGTTTGGGGGTGACGGCGGCGTTCGCGGGTGCGGTCACCACGACGAGCGGCGACAGCAGCGCGAGGACCAGGACGACGAGACGGCGCATCGAACTCCTCCGAGGACGCGCACGGAACCGCGCACCGGCCTGGCGGGGACGGCGGAGCACTCCGGGCGGGGGCGGGCACGCCGAGCCCGGAGCACTACCGCGGGCTCGTCAAACCGAACGTAACACGGAACACGGGCAAACGGAATAACTCAGAAAACACCAGAGAATCAACACCAGACCACTCGAACACCAGGTCCACGCGCGAAGCCCGCCGAAGGTTGCGTCTCACCCTCGGTGTGCGGCCGGTCGCAGCAGGCAACTAGGCTGTCCGGACCAACGGCACGGCAGGAGGTCCCCGGGGTGGTTCCCGTCCGTCGCTGGCCGGTCGTCGCCGCCGCGTGCGCCGTCGTCCTGGCCGCGGTCTACTTCCTGGCCGTCTGGACGGTGCCCGGTCAGGAGCTGGAGAACGCAGCGCTGCGCGGTGCCGACGAGGCCGCCGCGCGCGACCAGGCCGTCGCCGACGCGAGCTTGAGCCGGATCACGCTGGTCTCGCTGGTGGCCGCCGTCGTCGTGGTCGCGCTGGTCGGCTTGCTGCGCCGCCGCCTGGACCTCGCGTTCGCGGCGGCCGGCGTGATCGTCGCGGGCCAGCTCGTGACGCAGGTCCTCAAGCGGTACGTGCTGCCGCGGCCGCGGCTCGTCGAGGTGACCGGGCACTACGCCGCCAACAGCCTGCCGAGCGGGCACACGACGATCGCGATGACCGTGCTGTTCGCCGCCCTGATCGTGGTGCCCTACCGCTGGCGCGGGGTCACGCTGTTCTTCCTGCTGTCCTGGGCGGTCGGCATCGGCGCGTACACGGTGACGGCGAAGTGGCACCGGCTGTCCGACACGCTCGCCGCGGACGCGATCGCCCTCGCGCTGGCCTGCCTGGCGTCGTGGTGGCTCGCGCGGCGCGGGGCGATCAGCCGTCACGACGGGCCGCGCCGGATCCCGCGGGTGCTCGTGGTGACCGTCGCCGTCCTCGGTGCCGTGGTGTTCTTCGGCCTCGGCACCGTCCTCATCGGAGCGTCGCTGGCCGGCGGCGGGTACGCGGAAACGGTGCGGGACAACGCCTGGGTCGTCTACCTGGCCGCGAACTCGTTCGCCTCCTTCGGTTCCGTCGCCGCGGCACTGGTGTTCCTGGCGACCTGGCGACGGCTGGAGGTCGCGTGAACCCGGCCCTGCTCCCGCTCGTCGCGGCCGTCTTCTGCTTCGCCGTCTTCCTGGTCAGCTTCCTGCTCGACCGCCGCAAGCTGCGCAACGGCTTCTACCTGTTCTTCGCACTCGCGTTCTTCGGGCTGACGCTGCTCGCGCTGCTGGCGTCGATTTCGCCGGAGGCCGCGGCTTTCGTCGCGCTCGGGCTGGTCGCGCTGATCCCGCTGACCATCGTCGTGCTCGCGGTGTTCCTGATCGGCAACGGCGTGACGATGCTGCGCCGCGAAGGCCGCCGCCCGGCCAACCTGCTGTCCCTGGCCGCCGGCGTGGGCATCGTGGCGCTCATCGTGTTCGACTTCGTGGTCGGGCAGCTGGGCTGGGCGCCGCTGGAAGCGGTCCGCGACAGCGTCAACGGCATCGTCGCCTACCTGGCGTTCCTCTTCGTCTGCTTCCTGCTGTACTCACTGGTCTACGGCCGGATCCGCACCCGCCGCCCGCTGGACTTCGTGGTGGTGCTCGGCTCCGGCCTGCTCGGCGGCAGGAAGGTCCCGCCGCTGCTGGCCGCCCGCCTCGACCGCGGGCGGCGGGTGCTCGACGCCGAATGCCGCAAGGGCCGCGAGCCGCTGCTGGTCACCTCGGGCGGGCAGGGGCCGGGCGAAGACCTGCCGGAGTCGCACGCGATGGCGGACTACCTCACCGGCCGCGGCGTGCCGCGCGAGCGGATCGTGCTGGAAGACCGATCGCGCACCACGCGGGAGAACCTGACGTTCAGCGCAGGCCTCATGCGCGAGCGGCGGGCGGACTACCGGTGCGTTGTGGTCACCAACAACTTCCACGTCCTGCGCGCGGCGCTGCTGGCCCGCAAGACCAAGGTGAACGGCCAGGTCATCGGCGCACCGACGGCGTGGTACTTCTGGCCGAGCGCCACGCTGCGCGAATTCGCCGCGATCATCGTGGACCACCGGATCCTCAACGGGATCGTGTGCGCGACGATCGTGCTGGCGAGCGTGCTGAAGGCGGTCTGACGGCCGGTATGATCCGGCCAGCGTCGTCGGGGGATGGGAAGCACGTTGTCGTTCCAGTACTACCTGTACGTCAGTGACAGCAAAGTCGACATGCTGCTCGCGCAGCTGGCGCCGGGCTTCGCGCAGAAGCGCACGACCGAGGTCAGCGTGAACCTGAAGCTCTTCGGGGGCAAGCAGGCCAGGGAAGCGCCCGCGGGCGGCGAGCGCACCGCGAAGCTGCAGCGGGTCGTCCGCTACCTCGAAGAACACGGCGACCTCGGCACGGTCGAGGAACCCGGCCAGTTCTTCTGGGGCCTGCTGCCGATGAACTGGGGACCGTTCCCCGCCGAGCCGACGCTCGCCTACTTCGGCGGCACCACCGGGCGGACCGTCGTCGGGCTCGGCGGGTCCGGGCACCACATCCTCGGCGGCGCCCCGGCCGCGCCGGGGGCGCCGCGGTCGGTGCTGCCGTCGCTGCTCGCCGGGCTGCGCAGCGATCCGGAGATCGGGGCGCTGACCGAAGCGATCAAGCACGAGGACGACGGGGCGCACAAGGGCGCGCTGGCCGCCGTGCAGCGGGCAAACGAGGCCATGCCGGGACCGGACCAGAACCTCGAGTTCGTCGCCAAGCGGCTGCTGCACGGGCCCAGCCCCACGACCGACGGCGTCACCGTCCTGCTCGGCACCCCGCTGTACGTGGCGCAGGTGGACTAGATGTGGGCCCCGGGGGACGTGGTGCTCGGGGTGTACGAGGTCCGTGACGTCGTCACGACCGGCGGCATGGGCCTGGTCTACCGCGTGTGGCACCGGCAGTGGGGCATGGAGCTGGCGGTCAAGACCCCGCGCCAGGAGCTGGTCGCGTCCCCGGCCGACGCCGAACGGTTCGAGGCCGAGGCGGAGACCTGGGTCGGCCTCGGCGCGCACCCGCACCTGGTGAGCTGCGCCTACGTCCGCCGCGTCGACGGCACGCCCCGGGTGTTCGCCGAATGGGCGGGCGGCGGCAGCCTCGCCGAGGCCGTCCGCGACCGCGCGCTCTACGGCGACGGCCACCGCCCGGCGGTGCGCCGGATCCTCGACCTGGCGATCCAGACCGCGTGGGGCCTCGGGCACGCGCACGCGCGCGGGGTGGTCCACCAGGACGTCAAGCCCGCCAACGTCATGCTCGACACCGGCGGCGCGGCGAAGGTCACCGACTTCGGCCTCGCGAACGCCACCGGCGGCGGGGGCATGACCCTGGAGTACTGCTCGCCCGAGCAGGCCCGTGGCGAAATCCTCGGCCCGGCGACCGACGTCTGGTCGTGGGCGGTCAGCGTGTTCGAAATGTTCTCCGGCGGGCCGCCCGCGATGTTCGGGCACGCGGCGGCCGGCGTCTTCGCGCAGTTCCTCGAGGCCGGTCCCGCCGACCCCGTCCTCCCGCCGGTGCCGCCGGGGGTCGCCGACCTGCTGCGGCGGTGCTTCGCCGAGAACCCCGCGGCCCGGCCCGCGGGCTTCGGCGAACTCGCCGACGAACTCGCGGAGCTCTACCGTGCCACGGTCTTCGAGCCCTACCCGCGGCAGCGGCCGGACGAAGCCCCGCTGCTCGCCGACGCGCTGTCCAACCGGGCGCTGTCCCTGCTGGACCTCGGGCGCGCCGAGCAGGCGGACGAGCTCTGGGCGGAGGCTCTGCGGGCCGACCCGCACCACCCGCACGCGACCTACAACCGCGGCCTGCGCCGGTGGCGGTCCGGCGCGCAGACCGACCGGCAGCTGCTCGCCGAGCTGGACGCGGTGCGGCTGAGCCACGAAGGCGACCGGACCGCCGACCACCTGATCGCCGCCGTCCACATCGAACGCGGGGACAAGGAAGCGGCGCTGCGCCTGCTCGACGACCTGCCGGACAGCCCGGACACCGCGCTCGCGCGCGCCCTGCCGGACCGCGCGGTCACCGAGCGGCCCGGCATCATCCACAGCGGCCTGGCGCACCCGCTCGCGCTGAGCGCCGACGGCCGGGTGGCCGCGGTGACTTTCCGGCAGTGGGAGGCCGAAGTCTGGTCGCTGCCGGAGGGCCGGGTGCGGTACAGCCTGGCGGGCCACGAAGCCCGCCTCCGGTCGCAATCCCTGAGCGCCGACGGCCGGGTCCTGGTCTCCGCCGACGAGGCCGGGCAGGTCCGGGTCTGGGACACGACGACGGGGGAGTGCACCCGGGTCGTGGTGGTGCCGGGGGTGGCGGCCGTGGCGGTCAGCCCCGACGGGACCGTGGTGGCCACCCTCTCCGGTGACGGAGCGGTGCACGTGCTGGACGACGCCCTGGAGCTGATCCGCGCCGGGCACCCGGAATCCGGGTCCGGCCGGGGCTGGGCGATCGCGGTCACCGCGGACAACGAGCGCCTGGTCGTGTTCGACGGCTTCGATTGGACGTTGCGGGCACTGGCCCGCACCGGCGAGGAGCTGTGGCGGATCGGCGGCCTGCGGCACAACTGCGCGCTCAGCCCCTCCGCCCGGTACGCGCTTTCGGCCACCCAAGACGACAACGTGGTGCGGGTGGACCTGACGACCGCCGAGGTCACCGCCATCGGCAGCGCCCTGCTGTGGAACAAGGGCTTCAGCTGGCTCGCCGTCAGCGACGACGGCCGCACCGCGGTGAACACCTTCGACGTCCAGCTCCAGAGCTGGCGGCTGGACGAGGGAAGGTGCACGTTCACCACGACCGTCCACTCCCGCGACCCGATGACCGTCGCCGCGGACGCCGAGGGGCGCACGGTGCTGGTCCTGCTCGGCAGCCGCACCCCGCAGACCGTGCACACCACGGCGGTCGTCCACGTGCCCGAGCCGGGGCCCGCCGCGCCGTGGAGCTACGCCCGCCCGCAGCCGACCGACCGGATGGCCGGGGACGCGCTGGCCGCCGCGGAGAACCTCGGCCTGGCCGCGGAATTCCTCGACACCGGCCGGCTCGCCGACGCCCGGCGGCAGCTGGACGTCGTGCGCGCGATGCCCGCCTACCGGCGGCACCCGCAGCTCCGGACGCTGTGGCGGCGGGTGGGCGGCCTCAGCGAGCGGACCGCGCTCGCGGGCGTGTGGCCGACCCGCCGCTTCGACGCCGTCCTGCACGGCCGGACGGCGCTCACCCGCGACGTCCACTACGCCTTCGCGGACTTCTTCGGCCGCGGTGTCCGGGTCATCGACCTGCGCACCGGCGAGGTGGTGGCCGCCCCGGACCGGCACGAGCTGGACCTCGAGCGCGCGACGGCCTGCGCGGACGACCGCCACGTGCTCACGACGGACTCGGACGGCGCCGACGTCCTGTGGGACCTCCGGACGGCCCGCCGCGCCGGCGTCGTCGTGCGCGACGACGCCGGGAACCCCGTGCTGAAGGACGAAAACCCGGCGTTCGAGTTCGTGCGAGGGGACGGCCTCAGCATCCTGCGCAACCGCCTGACGGGCCGCCCGCTGCACGGCTGGGCGGTCCGCGAGGACGAGCGCCTGGTCCTGTCCGGGTCGGTCGCCGTACTGGTCAAGGACGACGGCCGGGCCTGGGTGCTGGACGCCGGCGACTTCACGTCGGTGCGCCAGGCGCGCGTGTACCCCGGCGAGTCGTCGCTCGTCGCGAGCGCGGACGGCCGCGTCCTCGTCGGCACCCGCCTGGGCTTCGACAACACGGGGGAGATCGTGCTGTCCGTCGCGGGCTCGGCCGAAGCCGTGGCCCAGGTGGCGGACGACCGGGTGACGTCGCTGGCCCTCAGCGCGGACGGCGACCTCCTGCTCACGGCGTCGTCCCGGCTGCTGCGCCTGTGGCACCTGCCCAGCGGCGGCCTGGTCACCGAAATCGAGTGCGGCGAGGACGTGATCGCGGCGGAGCTGTCGCCCGACGGCTGCGCGGCGGTGGCCATCCTGGGGTACCACCACCTGCAGTGCTGGGAACTGGACTGGGACTACCGGTCGCCCTGAGTCTCGTGGCGCAGGACATCGGCTGACTCGCCTTGGCCCCCCGCCCGGGTCGCTCCGCTCTGGCACCCGGACCCCGCCACCGACGGCCTGAACGCCTTCGAGGGCATCGAGGCCGACCGCGGCCACCACCACCCCGACCGCGAGTACGTCGTCGTCGAAGGCGACCACTACCGCTTCGCCATCTGGAAGGACGACCGCGACACCACCGGTGGCGGCGACCGCCAGCGCACCGAATCGAAGGGCATGGTGCAGCACGGCATCTTCCAGACGAAGACGCCGTCGACCAACGGCGGCCCGCGGGTGACGCCGGACCTGACCCGCAGCGGCGGCAAGGAGCTGCTCAACGCCCGCGCCTACGCCGACCCGGGCTCGCCGAGCATCGCCGCGACCGACCTCTCGCCGCTGCGGAACAAGTGGATCACCATCGAGTGGACGTGCACGCCGGGCTCGAAGGGCAAGGCGTCGTGCGGCATCCGCAACGGCACCGGAGCGGGCGCCCCGGTCGCCGCGCGGGGCAGCAGGAGCGGCGTGACCATCCCCGATCAGGGCGATTACGTCCGCCCGAAGTGGGGGATCCACCGCTCGGTCGAGAGCGCGCCCGCCGACATCCTCGACACCTACCTGCTGTTCCGGAACTACACGGCCGCGCGCGGGTAGGCGTGGCGGGGCGCGGGCGTCCGGGGTGACACTGGCGGGATGAAGGTCGTCGACGGGCAGCGGAGCGCGTACCGCCCGCCGTCGACCTCACCGGCGGCCCTCAGTCGTGGTCCGGTGCTGGTCACGGCTGCTTTCGCGGGGCTCGGCGGGGCGCTGATCCCGGCCGCCGCGGTGCCCGCGCTCTGGCGGATCTGGCAGCTGTACGCGATGGTTTTCGGTGCCGTCGCCGCGGTCGAGGTGCTCGCCGTCGTGGCCGTGGTCGGGTGGCCGACGCGCAAGACCGCGCACTTCGGCGCGCTCACCGCGTTCGCGGCCCTGACCCTCTGGGTGCTCAGCCGGCCGCTGGGGCTGCTGGTCCGGCTCGATCCCTGGCAGCCGGCGGACACCGTCGTCGGCTTCACCGACTACGTGGCCGCCGGCCTGCAGGTCGTCGCGCTGGGCGGCTTCCTGGTGGTGGCCCGCCACCGGGCGCACCCGCGGCCGTCCGCGCTGCGGCGGGTGTCGGCGTGGATCGTGCTGTTCCCGGTGCTCCTGCTCGTCATCGCGACCGGCGTGGCGGGTACGGTCGCGGCCGGCGACGGCATCCGCGGCACCGGCGCTTCGACCCTGCTCGACGGCGGCACGGTCGAGTACTGCCACCCGGACGGCGTCCCGCTGGCGATGGACCTCCGCCGTCCGCCTGGCAACGGCCCGGCGCCGGTCGTGCTGTCCCTCCACGGCGGCGGCCTGCTCCTGGGCAACCGCAAGCCGTCCGGGCCGGGCGCGCTGCTCGCCGGGACGCGGCCGGACGACCTGACCTCGCACGGCTTCGCGGTCGCCTCGATCGACTACCGCCTCGCGCCCGCCGCCCGCTGGCCCGCCCCGCTCGACGACGCCCGCTGCGCGGTCCGGTTCCTGGAGGCGAACGCGGCCGCGCTGGCGATCGACCCGGCCCGCATCGCGGTGTGGGGCACCGGCGCGGGCGGCACGCTGGCGTCGCTGCTCGCCCTCACGCCCGGCACCCACGTCCGCGCGGCGGCGGCGCTCTCGGCCCCGGCCGACTTCACGGACCTCCGCGGCACGGACCCGGCGACGCGGGCGTCGGTGCTCGTGGCGCTGGGCCGCGCCCCGGAGACCCTCCGCTCGGCGAGCCCGCTGACCCACCCGGCGGCGGGCGCGCCCCCGTTCCTCGTCGCGGGCGGCCGGAAGTCGGCGGAGTTCGCCGACCACCTGCGCCAGGCGGGTGTCCCGGTCACGACGTCATCGGACGTCTCGGCGTTCTTCGCGACGGCGTTGCGCTGAGCGTCACTCCCACCCGCTCCACGTCCTCGAACACCGCCCGCAGGTGCCGGCGCATCGCCGTGCGCGCCACCGCGATGTCGCCCGCGCGGACCGCGTCGAGGATCTCCACGTGCTGCGTCGCGAACTCCGCCGGGGACTGCGCGTCGTAGAGCCCGAGCCGGCGGGCGCGATCCAGGTGCCCCTTCGCGACGCCACCGTCGTCCACGCGTTCGCGTGCCCGCTCAACGTCAGCAGGCCCTGGTGGAAGGCCTCGTCCAGGGCGAAGAACTCCTCGAGGCTGGCTGCGGTAGCTTGGACGGCATGAGCGGACGGGCGATCTTCGGCGATCACTCGTACCGCTGCGACTTCTACGGTTGACGGGGTTCCCGGCCCCATTTTCCCTTCAACCGTAAGGACAGTCATGCCTTCATTCGTTCACGCCGGGACCGAGTGGGCGCTCAAGCACATGCCGCTGACCGCTGCCGCGGTCGCGGAAGCCGCGCCCCTGCTCGCCGGGCGGCGCCTGGCGATGTGCCTGCACGTCGAACCCAAGACGGCGGCGCTGGTCACGCTGCTCGCCCGCGCCGGGGTCGAGGTCAGCCTGACCGGCTCGCCCGGCACCACCCACGACGACGTCGCCGCCGCGCTGCGGGAACTCGGGGTGCGCGTGCACACCCGCCGTGCCGACGACGAGACCGGCCACACCCGCAACGTAGCCCTCGTGCTCGAGTGCGAACCCGACCTCACGCTCGACAACGGCGCCGACCTGACGCTTTCGCTGCTGCGCTCGGGTCCGCCGTCCGGCTGGCTCGGCGGTACCGAGGAAACGACGACCGGCGGCGTCCGGCTGCGCGAGGAGCGCGTCGCCCACCCGATCGTCGTGATCAACGACTCGCGGCTGAAACTGCTGGTGGAGAACGAATTCGGCGTCGGGCAGAGCGTCGTGCAGGGTTTCCTCAACGCCACCAACCTGATGGTGCCGGGGATGCGCGCGGCGGTGCTCGGCTACGGGCCGTGCGGCAAGGGCGTCGCGGACACGCTGTCGCGCCTCGGCGCGCGCGTCGCGGTGTGCGAACCGGACCCGATGCGGGCGCTGCAGGCCATTTTGGACGGTCATCGCGTCGCTTCGTCGACGGAGGTGCTGGCGGACGCGCAAGCGGTTTTCACCGCGACGGGCGCTCCCGGCGTCGTCGGTGCCGCGGAACTGGCGGCCCTGCCGGACGGTGCGCTGATCGCGGGCGTCGGGCACTTCGCGTGGGAGATCGACGCGGCGGCGTTGCGGGCGGCGACGGTCCGCACGGTGGAGTACGGCGAGCCGGGCCGCCGCACCGGGCACGTGCTGGCCGGCGGCCGCGAGATCGTCGTCCTCGACCGCGGCCGGATGCTCAACCTGACCGCGGCCAACGGCAACTCGATCCAGGCGATGGACCTGGGCCTGACCCTGCAGGTCCGCAGCCTGGCGGCGGTGGCGGGCGGCCTGGCCCCGGGCGTCCAGCCGGTCCCGGCGCCGGTGGAGCACCGGATCGCGACGGACCTGGTGGCGCGGCTGAGCTAGCTTGACCTGGAGCGCGCTCCAGGACCTAACGTGGGGTCACGTCGACCGCACGTCAGGAGAACACCCCATGGAACTCGGTTTCCACCTGCCCATCTTCGACATCGACGGCGGCACCCCCGCCATCGCCGGCGAGCTCGCCCGGGTGGGCGCCGCGGCGGAGGAGGCCGGTGCGACCTGGTTGTCCTTCATGGACCACTACTTCCAGATCGAACCCACCGGCCTCCCCGCCGAGTCGAACATGCTGGAGGGCTACACGACGCTCGGCTACCTCGCCGCGCACACGTCCCGCATCGAGCTCGGCCTGCTGGTCACGGGCGTGACGTACCGCCACCCCGGCCTGCTCGCGAAGATCGTCACGACCCTCGACGTCGTGTCCGGCGGCCGCGCGGCCCTCGGCATCGGCGCGGCGTGGTTCGAGCGCGAGCACCGGGGCATGGGCGTCCCGTTCCCGCCGGTCGCCGAGCGTTTCGAGCGCCTGGAAGAGACGCTGCGCATCTGCGGCCGGATGTGGGACCCGACCGCCAACGGCCCGTTCGAGGGCAAGCACTACCAGCTGGCGGAGACGCTCTGTTCGCCGCAGCCGATCCACCGCCCGAACATCCTGATCGGCGGCTCGGGCGAGCGCAAGACGCTGCGCCTGGTCGCCCAGTACGGCGACGCGTGCAACCTGTTCGGCACGTCACCGGAGGACGTGGCGCACAAGCTGGACGTCCTGCGCCGCCACTGCGACGACGTCGGCCGCGACTACACGACGATCCGCAAGACGATCCTGGCCAACAACCCCCGCCCCACCCCGGAAACGCGAGACGACTTCGTCCGTTCGATGGCGGCCTACGCGAAGCTGGGCATCGAGACGGCGATCGTCACCCCGACGACGGGCTCGCCGTCGACGTGGATCGAGGGCATGGCCCCGGCGGTGCCGCAGCTGGCCTCGCTCGGCTAGTCCACAAAGGACTCTCGGGTCGTTTTCCCGCACTTTGAACCACTCGGGCGATCGCCCCGTGTGAGTGGGTGAGGTGGCGACCCGAGAGGAGGGGCTGATGCCCCAAACGCGCAGGACCGGACGACACCGCAAACCGGCGACGATCGGGCTGGTAGCGCTGCTGGGAGTCGCGGGGGCGACCGCGACGGCGATCGCCCTGAGCAGCCCGGCGAGCAACGCGGCGACCGAGAACTGCAGTGGTCTGGACACGGCGCTGCAGAACAACCTCACGTTCATCGCAGGCCAGCAAGCCGCCCCGGACGCCCAATCGGCGGCCCGCATCGCCAACCGCCAGGCGGTGGTCCAGCAGATCGAACAGAGGCGCGAGGCCGCCGGGTGTGAAGGCAAGGTAGCGGCGAACGCGGCTGCGGCCGAGTGCGCGGCGGTGGCCGGAGCGGCGGAGCCGGGTGCGGCGGCCGAGCAGAAGGGCATGGCCGGCAAGAAGGCGGCGGCCAAGGAGAACGGCATGGCCGCCGACAGGAACGGTGCCGCCGGGAAGAGCGGGATGGCGGCCGACGAGAACGGCGCCGACGACCAGAACGGCGTGGCCGCCGGTGAGAACGGCGCCGCCGAGCAGGGCGGCATGGCCGAGCAGCAGGGTATGGCCGGGCAGAACGGCAAGGCTGCCGATGAGAACGGCGCCGCCGAGCAGGGCGGCATGGCCGAGCAGCAGGGCATGGCCGGCCAGAACGGCAAGGCCAAGCAGAAGGGCAAGGCCGCGGAGAAGGGCAAGGCGGCCGACCAGCAGAACGCCGCCGACCAGAACGCGGCGGCCGCTCAGGCCTGCGCCGTGGTCGAGAAGTGCGTAGCCCAAGTCGCAGGTGCCGACGGGGTGGCCGACCAGCAAGGCATGGCCGCCCAGAACGGCGAGGCCGAGCAGAACGGCACGGCCGGTCAGCAGGGCATGGCCAACGAGAACGGCGCGGCCAAGCAGAACGGTAAGGCCGCCGAGAACGGCATGGCCGACCAACCGGGGATGGCCGGGCAGAACGGCGCGGCCGACAAGAGCGGCATGGCCGGTCAGCAGGGCGCGGCCGAGCAAAACGGCATGGCCGGCAGCAACAGCGCAGCCGACGAGAACGGCATGGCCGCCGAGAACGGTATGGCGAACCAGCAGGGCGCGGCCCACCCGAACGGCATGGCCGACCAGCAGGCGATGGCCGGGCAGAACGGCGCGGCCGACCAGAACGGTATGGCGAACCAGCAGGGCATGGCCGACGAGAACGGCATGGCCGCTCAGCAGGACGCTGCCCAGAACGCCGTCTCCGACCAGGACTGCGCCGCGATCCTCGACTGCGTGACCCAGGCCACCGCCGACCAGAGCGCGGCAGCCGACCAGCAGGGCATGGCCGCCGAGCAGCAAGGCATGGCCGACGACCAGAAGGGCAAGGGCCACCAGAAGGCCCAGGCCCAGGCCGCCGACCAGACCGCCGCGGCCGCCGAGAAGTGCGTCGCCGCACAAGCGGCCAAGGCCACCGCCACAGCGACGGCCACCGCCGGCAAGTAGAAGACCCGGAGGGTGAGCACCGGCGGCGGGCCGGTGCTCACCCTCCGCCCTCCCGGTGACCCCCGATCCGGTGACCCGGGGGAACTCCGGCCCGGCGCCGGCCGTTGTCGGTTCAGAGCGCAGTACCCTGGCGTTCGCAAGCGACCGACGACAGCACGAGGCTTCAGTGACCACCGACCCGGCGGCCGAGGACGCTTCCCTGCGTGAGGCGGCCGACGAGCTCGCCGTCGCCGGGCAGCTCCCGCGGTTCCTCCTGATGTACAAGTTCGCCATCGAAGAGCTGATGACGAAGCTGCGGATCCTCAGCGAGGAGTTCGACTTCGTCCACCAGCACGACCCGATCGAGCACATCACCAGCCGGGTGAAGCGGCCCGAGGCGATCAGGGAAAAAGTGCACCGCCGCGGCCTCGGCACCGACTGGGTGTCCGCCGCCGGCGCGCTCGACGACATCGCCGGGATCCGCGTCGTGTGCCCGTTCGTGTCCGACGTCTACGAAGTCGCGCGGATGCTCACCGCGCAGGACGACGTCGAGCTGCTGCGGACCAAGGACTACATCGCGCAACCCAAGGCGAACGGCTACCGCAGCCTGCACCTCATCGTCCGCATCCCGGTGTTCCTGTCGGACCGCGTCGAAAAGGTCAAGGTCGAGGTCCAGCTGCGCACCATCGCGATGGACTTCTGGGCGGCCGTCGAGCACAAGCTGTCGTACAAATACCGCGACAGCGTCCCGCCGGACTTCGCGGGCGAGCTGTCGGCCGCGGCCAGGACGGCGGCCGACCTCGACGCGCGGATGGCCGCGCTGCACGAGCGGATCCGCTAGAGCTCGCTGAGCGCGTCGAGCAGGATCCGCAGCCCGAACTCGAACTCTGCCTCGTGGTCGCACACGGCGAGGTACGGCGCCGCCGCGGTGACGGCGGGCAGGCCGGAGCCCTCGAGGTCCGCCAAGCGACGGCGGGCGCCGTCGGGGTCGGTGCCGCTGAACGTCGGCGCGGCCTCGACCTCCCGCATCAGCGTGCCGATCAGGAACGCCAGCACCGCCCGCAGCCCGTGCACCGCGCGGTCCGGCGGGAAACCCGCCGCGAGCAGCGGCCCGAGCACGGCCTCGACCGGCGCCAGCGCCGTCATCGACGCGAGCTGGCGGGTGAGCACGAGCGGCGCCGCGCGGGGGTGATCGAGCATCGCGGCCCGGAAGCCGTGCGCCAGCGCGGACATCGTCTCCCGCAGGTCGCCGGGCGGGGGCGCCGGGATCGCCGCCAGCAGCACCTCGGCGACGCCGTCGAGCAGCGCGTCCTTGCCGTCCACGTGGTTGTACAAGCTCATCGGGTCGACGCCGAGCCGCCGCGCGAGCTTGCGCATGCTGACGGCGTCCAGGCCCTCTTCGTCGACCAACGCGAGCGCCTCCCGCAGGATCCGGTCCCGGGACAGGCCACCGAGGTCCTTGGGCGGACGGCCACGCCGGGTCGTCACGTCGCGAGCACCGCGGGCAGGTTTTCGTAGCCGCGCAGGATCCGGGTCGACCGGCGACGGCCGCCGGGCAGCACGCGCAGGCCGGGGAACCGCTCGAAGATCGTGCGCAACCCGATCTCGCCCTCCATCCGCGCCAGCGACGCGCCCAGGCAGTGGTGCCGGCCGGAACCGAACGCCAGGTGGTCGCGCGCCCGCTCCCGGGTGACGTCGAAGACCGCCGGATCGGCGAAGACCCCGGGGTCGCGGTTCGCGCCGGCCAGCACGGTGGTGACCAGTGCGCCGCGCGGCAGCGGCACCCCGGCGACCTCGGTCGCGCGGGTCGCGAGCCGTCCGGTCAGCAGCACCGGCGGGTCGTACCGGAGCACCTCCTCGACGGCGTTGCCCCACAGCTCGGGCCGCTCGCGCAGCACGGTGAGCTGCCCGGGGTCGCCGGCCAGCAGCGCGATGCCGCTGCCGAGCAGGTTGACCGTCGTCTCGAACCCGGCCGCCAGCACCAGGCCGGCGGTCGACTTCAGCTCCGTCCCGGTGAGGCCGACGCCGTCGTCGCGGGCGGCGACGAGCTTGCTGAACAGGTCCTTGCCGGGGTGGCGGCGCAGGTGGTCGAGGTGCTCGCCGAGCCAGGTGTCGAACTCGCCGAGCGCGGTCTCGACGTGGCGGAAGGTGCGCCAGCCCAGGCCGAGGTCGAGGCTGGGCGCGGCCGCCGAGCCCAGGGCCAGCACCTTGCCGAGGTCGGACGGCGGCACGCCGAGGATCTCGCTGATGACGGTCACCGGCAGCAGCCCGCAGTAGGACTCGACGAGGTCGAGCGGGCGGCCGGGGTCGAGGCCGTCGAGCAGGCCATCGGCGATCTCCTGCACGCGGCCGCGCAGCTGCTCGACGGCGCGCGCGGTGAACACGCCGGTCACGAGCTTGCGGTAGCGCGTGTGCTCGGGCGGGTTGACGGCGAGCAGCGACGGCGGCCGCACCGGGTGCAGGTGCTCTCCGGCCGACCACTCGACGAGCCGGCCGAGCGGCGAGCCGTCGGCACCGATGACGCCGACGCGGAAGTCGTCGCTGGAGAGCACTTCCCGGACCGCGGCGTGCGTGGTGGTCATCCAGCCGAACCGGGTGCGCGCCAGCGGCCCGGCGGCGCGGATCTCCTCGAACAGCCCGGTCAGATCCCGCCCGGCGGCCGCGTCCACGACCATCCGTCCTTGCAGGTCGCCGCGCTTGGCCTCGCGGCGCAGCACGGTCCGGGGCAGCGCGTGCCCGAGGCTCCACCGGACGACGGGTTTCGCGCGGGCCAGAGCTCCTTCGAGCACGGCTTCCCCCTTCTTTCGGCGTGCCTACAGTGTAGGTTATCGTCGGATACCTACACCGTAGATATAGGAGCCGTCATGCCGCAGATCCCCGCTCCCGAAGTCCTCGCGGCGCGGCAGAAGCTGGTGCTCGACCACTTCCGCGACGAGGTCGCCCAGGACTGGGACGCGACGCTGTCGACGTTCCCCCACCCGCACTACGAGGTCATCGCGACGATGACGGTCCACGACGGCGACAGCGCGGTCCGCGGCTACTACCACGACACGCGCACGGCGTTCCCCGACCAGCACCACGAGCTGATCGCGCTGCGGCACAGCGCCGACGCGGTCATCGTGGAGTTCTGGCTGCTGGGAACGCATTCGGGCCCACTGGGCCCGGTCCCGGCGACGGGTTCGCGCTTCCGCGTGCGCATGACGGCTTATTTCGTGTTCGACGCGCAGGAGAGGCTCGTGTGCGAGCGGATCTACTTCGACACGCTTTCGATGCTCAAGCAGCTGGTCGGCGGGGTGGACAAGAAGAAGCCGAAGAACTGGCTGTTGCTGGTACGGGTCGCGCGGGGGTTCCTGAAGATGTCGAGCGGCGAACCCGATCCGCGGCTCGTCAACACTGTGGAGCCGGAGCTGACCTGATCACGCGGGCTTGCGGATAAGCCCGGTGTACCCGGCGAGGGCCAGGGTGGCCAGGCCCCACACGGCGGCTTGGATGAGCCAGATCAGCAGGGTGAACCACTCCCCGGCGGTGGTTTCGGTGTTGAGGTCGCAGCGCGTGCGGACGCCGGTCGGCGAGAGCGGGAGGCCGCGATCGAGACCGACGCCGATGAGTTCGACGGTGCTGCATGGTTGCCCGGCCGGCTGGGCAAAGCTGGTGACGCGCTCCGCGGCGTGGTGGGTGCCATCGGTGATGTGCCCCGCCACGAGACCGACGGTGGCGGCGGCGATCAGCGCGATCAGGAGTGCGGCGGCGGTTCGGCGGGCTCGGTAGCCGTAGCCGGCGAGGAGGCCCCAGGAGCGGTGGAACAGGTGGGTGAGCCGACCGCCGAGTGCCCTGGAGTCGCGGCGCTGGAGGTCTTGCTGCTGGGTGATGAGAACGTGCCGTGCGTTGCCGTCGTGCCCCGCGGCCCGCTCTGATGCGGCCAGCTTCTGGTACGGGGACGGGGTGTAGCGCGGGGTGTGGAAGCGGATCAGGTGCAGCCACTCTCGCCACGAGAGCGATGCCAACGAGCCGAACGTGAAATCGTCGAGATCTACTTTGGTCGACCAGCGGCAGGAGCGGCCCCACGCCTGAACGCACACGAGCCGGCAGGGCAGAAAGATCACGCCGTCGGTCCGGGCACCGATGAGGTTGATGGCGCTGCCGTGGGGATTTCGAATCGAATGGGCGGTGAGGTTGAGCTGTCCTCGTATCTTTGCCGAGGGGAGCCGGAGGGCTCCGCGCCCGCTGTTACCGGTGATTCGCACGTTCTTGAACGACAAGTTGCCCGTGACGTCCAGACGGTCGGCAGTGACCCCGGGCCCCGACCTGTTGACCACCCGCATGTCAGTGCAGGTGAGCTGGCTACCGATTCTGGTGCTGACCATGCGGACCGCGCCGGACGGGCCCGCACCGGTGACGTGGACCCTGTTCAGGTACAGATCTCCCTCGACCTTGAGGCCGTCGGCGACGATTCCGGGGCCGGTCTCGTTGATGATCCGGGCATCTGCGGCGCTGAATTGGCCCCTGATGTTCCCGCCGAGCAGACGGAGGGCCCCAAGTTCGCCGCTGCCCGTGAGACGGGCGTCCCGCAGGGATAGCTGGCTGGTCGCCCCGATCCCGTCGGCGATGATGGCCGGCCCCGCGAAGTTGTGGACGTCGAGTTCGTCCCCGCTGAGCTGGCCACCGATCTGCGCTCCCGGGAGACGGAGCGCACCGTCTGACCCGTTGCCGGCGATGCGCGCTTTGCCGAGGTAGAGGGTGCTGGCCACGCGCAGGTTGTCAGCGGTGATGGCTGGGCCGGACGGGTTACTGACCTGGAGCTCCGCGAACTGGGCTTGACCGCCGATCTCCGTTCTCAACAACCGCAACGCGCCGAGCTGGCCGGCTCCGATGATGTGGGCGTTCATCATGTACAGGTTGTTTCCCACTTGCAGACCGTCGGCCTGGACAGCAGGTCCTGCGTCATTGACGACTTGCAGTTCGGCACCGTCGAGCTGGCCGCCGATCCGGGCACTTGTCAGACGGAGTGCGCCGTACTCCGCGAAGCAGTGGATCCGTGCACGCCAAAGGGTCACGTCGCCGTCGACGTGCAAACCATCACCGAAGAGGGCGGCAATGGAACCAGTGCGGATCTCGAGACCGCTGCAATCGAGTTCGCCCACATGGGCGTCGCCGAGGTTGATCGGTGGTTCATCCGAGTCCGCTTCGGTGATCCGTGTCCCTGCCAAACCCAGTACGCCCTCGACTCGAAGGCGGCCCGCGTCGAGATGGTCGATCCGACTGTCTTCGCAGGTCAGGTTCTCGATGTGCGCATCAGCTGCGGAAAACGAGCCCTCGATCGTGCACCGGGTCAGGTACAGCCCGCACTTCGCCCGCACGTGGGCCAGGTCCAGATCACCCGTGATGCGCGCTCCGGTCAGCCGGACACCACGCGGGTCCAGCTCCCCATGCCGCCCCAGCAGCAGCTCCCGCAGAAACCGCCCCCGCACCAGGTGCCCACTCACGTCACTCACGGCGAGCAGATGCGCGGGCAACTCGCTGACCTGCGCCACCACGCCCCTCCGGGCGCTGTCGAGCAGCTCAAGCTCCGGCGGGGTCAGGTCGGTCAGCACCGGCAGGGGATCGTCACTCACTCCCGGCTAGTCGCGAGCCGATCATCGTCAGTTACGCCGACCGGCGCCAGCAGGACACCCAGCGCGATCAGCTCCGTCAGCGCCATCCCGCGTTCCACCAGGCCGAGCGGGATCAGGGTCCACCAGCGGCCGTCCTCGGCCGCGGCCACCACCACCGCGCCCAGGATCACCGCGAACCAGCCCAGTGACAGGAGCGCCAGCACGCGTGCGAGCCGGCGCCGTCCCGGTGACGCCGGGAACGCCGTCCGCGCCGCCACCAGCACCGCCAGCGGCAACGCCACGAACGCCACCACGCTCGCGATCCGGTGCAGCGTCCCGCCGAAGTCCGCGCGGGAGACCGTGGCCCAGTCCGGCTTCGGGAAAGCCACGATGACCAGCAGCCCGACCGTCCACAATGTACCCAGGATGGCCGCGGGGACCGGCAGCCGCCGTTGCCCGGCCAGCACCGCCAGGCCCGCGGCCGAGCCCAGGGCCACCAAGACGACCGCGAGGTCGAACACCCACTTGTGGTCGGACAGGCCGTACTCGCTGATCGTGCGGCGGGTCGGGCTGATCGCGTCGGTCGGCGGGATGACCTGCAGCAGCAGCACCAGGCCGGCGCCGATCGCCAAGGCGGCCAGACCGCTGAGCGAGACCGCGACCGAAACCCGTCGCGCAGGGACCGTGACCATGGACCGACAGTAGCCGACCACCGGTTGAACTCCCGGTGAAAAGGTCCATCCGGGCAGCCGTACGGGCTTGAGGCTGTACGACTTACGGCGGTTACCGCAGCCGGATTTCCTCCATTATGGTCACTCGCTACCGGTACGTCCGTGCTGCCGGCCTCGGCAAGGAGGTCTTTTCCTGTGGGGAATTCACCAAGACGGCTAGTGTTGCTGGCTTCGGCCGTCGCGCTGGCCGGAACGTTCGTCGCGCTACCGGCCGGTACCGCCGGTGCGGCGCAGAACATCCTGCGCGCCGACAAGTCCGTACCCCGCTCGTGCTTCGCGAAAGTGCTGCCCAAGGGCACCTCGGGCACCGATCGCCGCGAGCTGACGTCCACCGTGGACGGTCTCGTCCAGGCCCGCCTCAAGGCGACGCCGGGCACCGAAGGCGACTGGGACGTCGCCGTTTTCGACAAGGCGACCGGCGCCGTCGTCGCCGCGTCGACCGCGTTGCGCACCCACGAACTCGCCGAGAGCTTCGTGAAGAAGGGCCAGCAGCTCGTCGTCCAGGGCTGCCGCTACGGCGGCTCGGCCGGGCAGGCCCAGCTCGGCGTCGACTTCCTCGCGCTGACCCCGCAGGGCACGCCGACCGGCACCGCGGCCGCGTCGCAGCGCGCGGAGCTCGTCCGCGTCGAGACGCCGACACGCGCCGACAAGAACAAGCTCAACGGCCTAGGCCTCGACGTCACCGAGAAGGGCGACGCGACCGGCGTCGAGGTGGTGCTGGCGAACGACGCCGACCGCAAGACGCTCAAGGACAGCGGCTTCAAGTCGAAGGTCGTCGAGGCGGACCTGTCGGCCAAGTCGGTCCAGGACGCCAAGACCGACCGCGAGTACGCCGCGAAGACCGCGGCCTCCGCGCTGCCGTCCGGGCGCACCAGCTACCGGCACCTCTACGAGTACAACTACGAGCTCAAGGAGCTCGCCCGCAAGAACCCGAACCTGGTCTCGGCGTTCACCATGCCGGAATCGACCTGGGAAGGCCGCGACGTCGTCGGCGTCGAAATCGCCACCGACGTCAAGAACGTGACCGACGGCAAGCCCGTCAACTTCACCATGGGTGTGCACCACGCCCGGGAGTGGCCGGCGGCCGAGCACGTCATCGAGTGGGCGTACGAGCTGATCAACGGCTACTCGCACGACGCCGCCATCCGCAGCATGGTGAGCAAGACGCGCAACATCATCGTGCCGATCGTCAACCCGGACGGCTTCGAGATCTCCCGCGAGGCCGAGCCGAAGGGTGACTTCACCCGGTTCGACTACGAAATGAAGCGCAAGAACTGCAACGTCAACGACTCGCCGCCGCAGTTCGCGACCGGCGTGTGCAAGGCGAACCCGGGCGGGCGCGTCCGCGGCACCGACCCGAACCGCAACTACGGCGGCTTCTGGGGCGGCAACGGCGCCGAGCTGTCCTGGAGCGGCGACACCTTCCGCGGGTCCGCGCCGTTCAGCGAGCCCGAGGTGCGCAACGTTCGCTCGATCGTGTCGTCGCGCCAGGTCACGAACCTGATCACGATGCACACCGTCGCCGCGCTGGTGCTGCGCCCGCCGGGCGTGGCGGACGTCCGCGCGCCGCTGGAGGAACCGCAGTACAAGGCCCTCGGCGACAAGCTGGCCTCGCGCAACGGCTACACCAGCGAGCCGAGCTGGGCGCTCTACGACACCACCGGCACCACCGAAGACTGGTCGTACTGGGCCACCGGTGGCTGGGGCTTCACCATCGAGGTCGGCGGCAACGGCTTCCACGGCCCCTACGCCGACAGCGTCGTGGCGGAGTACGAAGGCCTGGCCCCCGCGGCCGGGGCCGGCAAGGGCGGCAACCGGCAGGCGTTCCTGGACATGCTGGGCAACGCGGCCGACCCGCAGCAGCACTCGACGCTGATCGGTTCGGCGCCGAAGGGCTACCAGCTCAAGCTGCACAAGACGTTCCAGACGCCGACGTCGCCGGTGATCCAGCCCGACGGCTCCACCAAGCCGCCGATCTACTACACCGACGACCTGAACTCGAAGTTCACCACCTCCGGCGGGCGCTTCGCCTGGTCGGTCAACCCGTCGACGCGGCCGTACGTGGCCGGCCGGTACGGGCGCGACCCGCAGGGCCCGGCGCAGCAGGGTTACGCGGTCGCCAACCCGGCCGGCGTGCCGCCGATCAACCAGAACTACCCGGCCGACGCAGCGGGTGACTCGTTCACCTTCCACGTCGACGGCCTGCCCAAGGTCGACAACGGGAAGTTCAGCGTCAACATCAACTGGGCGAACACCGCGACCGACTGGGACCTCTACGTCTACGACTCGGCGGGCAACCTGGTCAGCTCGTCGGCCAACGGCGGTACGACGTCCGAGCACGCCGTGCTGTTCGACCCGCCGGCCGGCGACTACAAGGCCGTGGTGGTCAACTACGACCAGGCCGACCCGAACGCCGTCGACGACTGGGCCGGGGACGTGTCGTTCTCGTCGCCGATCCCGCCGACGTACGGGACGAAGGAGGCCTACCAGCTGACGTGCTCGTCGCCGAAGGGCAAGCTCGTCGGCGTGGCGGACGTCTTCGTCGACCGCGGCCAGACGGTCGACGTCGGCGAGGTCTGCACCCGCTCCGCGCACGCGCAGAAGCAGCGCGCTTCGGGCGGCGTCCGGTAGTTCTCGTGGGTTCGTGAAGGCCTCCTCGCCCGCCGCGAGGGGGCCTTCACGGCGTTGTGGCCAGGACGACCCCGAGTACGACGAGGATCGTGCCCACGACCCGGTTGAGGGCCGGTTTCGCGTGGGCGTACCAGCGCTGGGTGGCGGGGGAGGAGAACAGCAGGGCCACGCTCAGGTGCCAGGCCGCCGACGCGGCGACGATCAGCGCGACGGCGGCGGCCTTGACGGCGGTGGGCTCGGTGGGCGGCAGGGTCGCGGTCAGGACGCTGCCGAAGAAGGCCGCGGCCTTCGGGTTGGTGAGGTTGCTGACGACGCCCCGGCGGAACGCGTTGCCGCGGGCTTCCGGCGGGGCGGATTCCGGGGCCTTGGCGGTCAGCCACAGGCGGAGGCCGAGCCAGGCCAGGTAGGCGCCGCAGACGATGCGGAGGGTCGTGGCGAGCCAGGGGTGGTGCGCCAGGACGGCGCCGAGCCCGAAGACGGCGACGGCGGCCAGGAGACCCCCGGCGGCGACGACCCCGAGCGCGACGGCCAGCGCGGCCCGGCGGGTGCCGGCGGCCGCGGTGTGGGCGATGAGGATGAAGTTCGGGCCGGGGGAGACCGCGGCCGGGAGGTAGGCGAGCAGGACGGTGCCCAGCGTGGCGGCGGGGCTCATCGGGCCGGCGCCGCTGGTCCGGCGACCCCGCGTGGCGGGCCGGCGGGTCCGGAAGTCATGAACGACCCTTTCACCGCGTCCGGCGAGGTGAACGACTCGTTCATGACGGTGTGACCGCCGGACCAGCCACGCCGGTCCGGCACAGCCCTGGCTCGCCGCCGCGCGCCGGGAGCGAGGCGGGCCGGGTCACGCCGCGCGGCCGCCTCCGCCGACGACCTGGTCGCGGACCGTCCGCAGCGCTTGGTGGTCCACAGTGGACGGATCGGCCGCCAGCCACTCGCCGATCTCGTGCAGGAACTCCTCCGGCGTCATCGGCGCCGCCGTCAGGTCGCCGGGGTCGGCCGTGGTCAGGTCGCCGCTGCGGCTCGGGTACACGATCATCGCGCCGCGCAGCGCCACGCCCGGCAGCAGGTCGCGGTAGGCCGCGAGGCTCTCGGCGAGCCGGCTCCCGCCGCCGCGGAACGGCCTCCCGTTGCGCAGCAGGCGTCCGTCCTCGGCGGTCTCGTAGTGGCCCGGCAGCCAGAGCTTGGACTCGATGAGCACCAGGCGCTTGCCGCACAGGACCGCGTGGTCGACGTCGGCGAACACCGAGCCGGGCCAGGCGAGGCCGTGGAAGATGCGGGCGCCGGGGAGGCGGGTCAGGTAGGCCTCGAGCAGCTCGGCCGTCAGGCGCTCGGCCAGCTCGTCGCGTTCGGTGCCCGGCGCGCCGAAGGTGGTGCGGCCGCCGAACTCCTCGGCGTAGGCGTCGCGGGCCCGTGCGGCGCGCAGGTAGCCGCGCGCCAGCCGCTGGACGAGCACTGCCGTGCCCGCGGTCAGCAGCAGCCACACGACGAGCACCGGCGGCGAGAACCCGACCCCGGTGACCAGCGGCAGCAGCACGAGCACCATCCCGGCCACCGCGGCGACGACCGGCGTGTGCCCCGGCCCGCGGCGGCGGCCGTGCCGCATCCGGGTGTCCTCGCCGGCGAAGTGCCACCAGCTCAGGTCTTCGGCGTCCAGGTCGGGCAGGTCGGGGACGAACCCGGGCTCGTCGCCGAAACGCCGCCGGGGCCGCGGGCGGACCGGCACGGGCACCACGGTGGCGCCGCCGGAGTCGTAGCGGGCGCGGCTGACGGGGTCGCTCAGGACGTCGTAGGCCTCGCGCAGCAGCCGGAACGTGCCGACGGTGCCGCCGCCGTCCGGGTGCATGCTCTTGGCCAGCCTGCGGTAGGCCGTTTTGACGTCGGACGCCGTGGCGTCCCGGCGGACGCCGAGCACCTCGTAGTAGTCGACCTCGGGCACGCTGGCGTTCACCTCCGGATGGCTGCGCGAAAACCTTATGGGGTCGGGTTCCGGCCCCGGCGACCGCCTCCGCGGCGCGCCGGGGTGATGGTCCTGCGGACCAGGTCAGGGCCGTGTCCGGAGTTTTACCGCGCTTCGCGGGACCCCGTCCGCGGCGGGTGGCCGGGCGCGTGACGGGCCGCCGTCCGGTCCCCGGAGCGCGTTTGTGGTGCTCTGTGACTGTCCATTGAGGACTTAATGTCGCCCGGAAGTGTTGTAATGGGCGGGAAAGCCGGGGTTATGGTGACTATTCGTGGTCGGAATTCACCTGAACAGACGCGAACACGTGTTCGAATGTTCGGCTAAGCTGGGGTCCTGTCCTCGACCTCCCTCAGACGTGACGGGCCCACCGCCACCCCACCTCGGCAGCGGGTCCGTCACCCCCGTCAGCGCTCGCGCAGCAGGAACCGCTGGAGCTTCCCGCTGGCGTTGCGCGGCAGCGCGTCGATGAAGCGCACCCGGCGCGGGTACTTGTACGGCGCCGCAACGGCTTTGGCGTGCTCCTGCAGGGCGTGCACGAGGTCCGGGCCGGGAACGGCGCCGGGTCGCGGCACGACGAAGGCGGTCACGACCGAGCCCCGGTCCGGGTCGGGCGTGCCGACGACCGCGCACTCCTCGACGTCGGGGTGTGTCAGCAGCACTTCTTCGACCTCCGGGGCCGCGATGTTGTAACCGGAGGAGACGATCATGTCGTCGCTGCGCGCCACGAACCTGAAGTAGCCGTCGGACTCGCGGACGTAGGTGTCGCCGGTGATGTTCCAGCCGTCGCGGACGTAGTCGGCCTGCCGCGGGTCTTCGAGGTAGCGGCAGCCGGTGGGGCCCTGGACCGCGAGCCGGCCGGGGGTCCCGTCGGGCACGGGCGCGCCGTCGAGGTCGAGGACGGCGGCGCGGAACCCGGGCACGACCTTGCCGGTCCGGCCGGGGCGGACGTCGTCGTCGGCCGCGGAGATGAACACGTGCAGCAGCTCCGTGCTGCCGATGCCGTCGATCAGCGGGCGGCCGGTGACCTCGCGGTACCGCTCGGCCACGGCGCCGGGCAGCGCTTCCCCGGCGGAGACGGCGCGGCGCACGCCGGCCAGGAGCGGCCCGTCGCCGGCGCCGAGGATCGCGCGGTAGGCGGTCGGCGCGGTGAAGAGCACGGTCACGCCGTGCTCGGCGACGACCGAGGCCAGTTCCTTGGGCGTCGCGCGTTCCACCAGGAGCGTGGACGCGCCGGCGCGCAGCGGGAACACCAGCAGGCCGCCCAGGCCGAAGGTGAACGCCAGCGGCGGCGTTCCGCAGAACACGTCGTCCGCGGTGGGGCGCACGACGTGCCGGGAGAACGTGTCGGCGATCGCGAGCAGGTCGCGGTGGAAGTGCATGGTCGCCTTCGGTGTCCCGGTGGTGCCGGAGGTGAAGGCGAGCAGCGCGACGTCGTCGGCGGCCGTGGGCACGTCGGCGAAGGTCGCCGGGTGGCGGGCGCAGCGGCCGGCCAGCTCGGCCGTCTCGGTGCCGAAGGGCACCGCGGGCAGGCCGGGCGGCAGCTCGTCGAGCAGGCGCTCGTCGCAGAGGGCGACGCTCGGGCGGGCGCGGTCAGCGATCTTGTCGAGCTCGTGGCGGCGCAGCATCGGCATGGTCGTGACGGCGACGGCCCCCGCCTTGAGAACGCCGAGCCAGCACGCGGCGAGCCACGGCGTGTTGGTGCCGCGCAGCAGCACGCGGTTGCCGGGCACGACTCCGAACTCGGCGGTGAGCACGTGTGCGATCCGGTTGGCGCGCGCCAGTACGTCGCCGTAGCTCCACGTCTCGTGCGGTGAACGCAGGCACGGGCGGTCCGGGCCGAGGCGGGCGGCCGTGGCGTCGAGCAGTGCCGTCGCGGCGTTGAGGCGGTCCGGGTAGCTCAGCTCCGGCAGGTCGAACACCAGCCGCGGCCACTGCTCGCCGGGTGGCAGCCGGTCGCGGCAGAACGAGTCGGTGTGAGCGCTGGGAGTAAGCCTCATCGCAGCCCCTCGGGTCTCGACCTGCACCCCGAGGAACGTAGCACTCGTTGCGACCGTCGAGAAGACGCAATAACGCATCGATGACGGCGGCAACGGATGATCGATGTCGGTGGGCCTCCCGATGTCAGGGGCGCCGGACCTGGGCCGACTGACCGGGCGTCACGAAGGCCGTCGTCACGGTCACCTCCGCCAGCACGACGTGGATCCGCACCGGCTTCCCCGGACCGGCGGGCTCCACCGAGAGCCGGGTGAGCACCCGGTGCACCGCGATCGAGTGCGCGCCGACGCCCCGGTCAGCGTGCTCGAACGCGGTAGCGAAAGGCGGCGCCGCCCGGGCCGTGGACGGTGGCGGCGCAGACGAGCAAGGTCAGCGCGAGGGCCGGCAGGCGAGTCATGGTGGTCGTCCCCTCCAGATCAGATGATCTTCAGGTCTAACGCACGGCCGTTGTCCGGCGCCGGGGCGCGAGGACCGGACATCAACGTCCGGACAACCCGGTGCGGGGGTTTTGGCGGGCGCGCCGGTGGTAGTCCCCGGGAATGGTGAGTGTCGGCTATTTCCTGTCTTCCGAAGAGTTCTCGCCGCGTGAGCTGGTCCGCCAGGCCCGGCTCGCCGAGGCCGCCGGCTTCGAGCGGTTGTGGGTCTCCGACCACTTCCACCCCTGGCTGGACGAGCAGGGCAGCAGCCCGTTCGTCTGGTCGGTGCTCGGCGCGCTCAGCGAGGTGACGTCGCTGCCGATCTCGACGGCGGTGACCTGCCCGATCATCCGCACGCACCCCGTGGTCGTCGCGCAGGCGGCCGCCACCGCGGCGGTCCAGTTCGAGGGCCGGTTCGTGCTCGGGGTGGGGACCGGGGAGGCGCTCAACGAGCACGTCACGGGGGAGCGGTGGCCCTCGCCGCCGGTGCGGCTGGAGATGCTCGAAGAGGCGATCGACGTCATCCGCGAGCTGCACACCGGCAAGGAGGTCAACCACCGCGGCCGGCACTACACGGTCGACCACGCGCGGCTCTACACCGTGCCCGACGAGCCCGTCCCGATCTACGTCTCGGCGTTCGGCCCCGCGGCCGCCGAGCTGGCCGCGCGCGCCGGCGACGGCTTCTGCACCGTCATGCCGGACGCGGACCTGGTCCGCCAGTACCGCGAGGCGGGTGGCGGCGACCGGCCGGTGCAGGGCG
This sequence comes from Amycolatopsis sp. NPDC049159, assembly GCF_040648295.1. NCBI lineage: Bacteria > Bacillati > Actinomycetota > Actinomycetes > Pseudonocardiales > Pseudonocardiaceae > Amycolatopsis > Amycolatopsis sp. NPDC049159. Next base: position 238,892 of record NZ_JBEZDL010000013.1, on the reverse strand, counting down.
GCCTCAAGGTGTGCTGGGCCGACTCCGAAGACGACGGCGTGCGCACCGCGCACCGGCTGTGGCGCAACGAGCTGCTCCCCGGCCGGCTGCCGTCGGTGCTGCCCACCCCGGCCGACTACGAAGCCGCGGCCAGCCTGGTCACCGAGGACATGGTCCGGGAGCAGTTCGCGTGCGGCCCGGACGCCGACCGGCACGTCGAGGCCGTCCGCGAGTTCGCCGACGCCGGGTTCGACGAGGTGTACGTCCAGCAGATCGGGCCCGACCAGGAGAAGTTCTTCGAAGCCTGGCGCACCCAGGTGCTGCCCCGGCTGGCCTGAGAGTCAGTCCGCGACGGTCGCGTCGCCCTGGTTCGCGCGGCGCAGGGCGTCGGCGACGAACCCGCTCGCCTTCAGCTCTTCGACCAGGTCACGCAGGAAGGCGATGGTCTCGGGCCGGCGGTCCGGGGTGGTCCCGACGGCCTGCCGGATCTGCATGAACCGCTCATCGACGACCCGTGTCCCGGGACGCGCGGCGACGTAGGCCGTCATCGGCTGCCGGATCCCGGCGGCCACGTCGAGGCCCTGCTCCTCGAAGACGGCGACCCCGTCCTCGCCGCGGACGATCGTGGCGTGCGAGAGCGTCCGGGTGAGGTAGAGGTCGTACGCCGACCCCTGCTTGACACCGATCCGCACCCCGGGCCGGTCAACATCGCCCGGCGACCGGACCGGCGACCCGTCGGGCACGACGTACACCCCCTCGATGACGACGTAGGGAGCGGTGAAGGCGACCTCGGCCGCCCGCGCCGGCTCGATCGCCAGGAAGCACAGGTCGGCGGCACCCGAGGTCAGCGCCTCGAACGACTTCCGGGCGGCATGGAAGCACCGGAGTTCGACCTCGACCCCCAGGCGCGCGCCCACCTCCCGCGCAAGATCAACGGTGACCCCGCCGGGTTCGGTCGCGGTCCCGTGCGCGAGCACGGGATTGCCGAGGTTGATGGCGGCCCGCAGCACACCGGTGGGCGCAAGGTCGGCGGAAAGATCTCCCATGACCGGCGAGGGTAACCGCGCACCGCGGCGCGAGTGACCGAAGTGTCACCCACGCCACCGCCGGGGCGCCGCCGCAGCCGGACCGCTGCTCACGCCACCCGGTCGCGCCGCGGTGGCTCGGTTGTTGCGGGTGCGGGGCGCTTGCTCGTCCCGTCGGCGGTCACCCGGCCGCGCCGTGGCGGCCCGGACATTGCGGGTGCCGGGTACCTGCTCACTCCACCGACGGTCACCCGGTTATACCGCGGCGGCCCGGTCGTTGCGGGCGCTGGGGCACTTGCTCACGCCACCCGCTGCGGCCAGGCGGCTTCGGGTGCGGGGCACTTGCTCATCCCGCCGACGGCCATCCGGCCGCGCCGCGGCGGCTCGCTTGTTGCGGGTGCCGGGCGCTCGCACCCCCCCACCGGCGGCCATCCGGTCGCGCCGCTGCGGCCCGGTCGCTGCGGGTGCCGGGCGCTCGCACCCCCCACCGGCGGCCATCCGGTCGCGCCGCTGCGGCCCGCTCGCTGCGGGTGCGGGGCGCTTGCTCACCCCGCCGCTGGCCACCCGCCGCGGCCAGGCGGCTGCGGTGCCGGCCGGCAGACGGCCCGCCGCACTCGAGGGGTCCAACGACTGCGGGCCGCATCGTCGGCGCGGCCCGTGCGGCTCGATAGCCGCCGACGCCACCGCCGCGGTCGGGTGGCCGGCGGTGGCGGGCCGCCATCACTCCGCAGGCAGGCCGTCCGCTGTGCTGAGCTCGTACACCGTCTCCTGGTGGTACGTCTCGCCCGGGCGGAGCACCGTCGTCGGGAAGTCCGGGTGGTTCGGTGAGTCGGGGAAGTGCTGCGCCTCCAACGCGAACCCCGCACCGCGCTTGGGCAGGTGGTTGCCCGAATAGAACTGCAGGCCCGGCTCCGTCGTGCGCATCGTGAGCAGGCGCCCCGACGCCGGGTCCCACGCGCGCGCGGCGAACGGAGCCCCCTCCGCCAACACCCAGTTGTGGTCGTAGCCGTCCGCAAGCCTCAGCTGGGGGTCGCCGGAACCGATGCGTGCGCCGATCCGGGACGGGTGGCGGAAGTCGAACGGCGTGCCCGCCACCGGGACCGGCGCGCCCAGGGGGATCAGGCCCGCATCCGTCGGGCAGAAGTGGTTCGCGGCGATCTCCACGTGGTGGTCGTGCACATCGCCCGCGCCGGCCAGGTTCCAATACGTGTGGTTGGTCAGGTTGACGACCGTCGGCGCGTCCGTCGTCGCGCGATAACCGATGTGCAGCCGCCCCGGTGCCTCGAGGCGGTACGTCACCTCGGTCGTCAGGCAGCCGGGGTACCCCTGGTCGCCGTCCGGGCTGATCAGGGTCAGACGTACCCCGTCGGGCAGCACCGTCGCGGACCACACTCGCGTGTCGAATCCTGCCGGGCCGCCGTGGAGGCTGTTCTTGCCGTCGTTCTGCGGGACGCGGTGGCGGACGCCGTCGAGGGTGAAGGTGCCGCCCGCGATGCGGTTGGCGAAACGGCCGATCGCCGCGCCCAGAAAGACCCGGGCCGCGTCCGGGTGGTTGTTCGCGACGTACCCGGCCAGGTCCGGGTAGCCGAGGACGACGTCTTCACACCGGCCGTCGCGGTCCGGGGCCTCGATCGACTGGATCACCGCGCCGTAGTCGAGGATCCGCACCGTGAGGCCGCCGGGGTGGGTCAGCGTGTAGCGGTGGACGTCCTCGTCGCCGGCGCGGCCGAAGAACTCGGGAACGGGTGCGGTCATCGGGACGCCCTCCAGCACGCTGTTAACGCTAACACCGTGCCGGAACTCTAGGATCGCGCGCGGGGCGCGGTCAAGAGCCCGACGCGGGTGTTCCCAGCAGCTGGTGGGCGCGCAACGCCATCTGGATCTCCAAGCGCCGCGCGGGATCCGCCAGCCGGTCGCCGAACAGCTCGGTCAGCTGGCCCACCCGGTAGCGGACCGTCTGGGGGTGGATCCCCAGCGTCTGTGCGATCTCCGGCGTGCTCCCGTTGTGCTCCAGCCAGCACAGCAACGTCTCCGCCAGCCGGGTCTGCTGCTTCGCCGTCAGATCGGCGAAGGGCGCGAAGACCTTCGCCGACAGCTCGTCCAGCAGGAAGCGGTCGGCCAGCAGCCAGTGCGTCGCGAGGTGGTCGGCCGTGTGCGCCACCGGCTGGTCACCGGCCAGGCCTCGGCGGGCCAGGGCGAGCGTGCGGCGGGCCCAGCTCGCCGACGTCGCCGCGTCGGCCGGGCGGACGCGGGGGCCGACCGCCGCGCGCCGGCCGGGCAGGCGGCCTTCGAGGCCGAGCAGGTCACGGTCCGGGTGCGGGGTCAGCACGCAGGGTTCGGGACCGTCGAGGTCCACGAGTACGTCGTCGGCGAAGTGCAGTGAAGGCGGGTGCGGTCCGGTCCACGGCTCCAGCGCGATGACCGCGACCTGCTCCGGCATCGGCCACCGCGCGGCTTCGGCCATCGTCGCGAGCGTCGCCGGGGACGACGGCGGGGTGGCGAGCAGCAGTTCGAGCAGCCGGCGGCGACGGCGTTCGAGCGTGCCCGTCGCCATCGCCTGCGCCAGCGTGTACCCCTCGACCGAATACGCCGAAATCTCGTCCACGTAAGCGAAAATCGCCTCCGCGCCGATGCACAGCACCGCGGCCGGGAACCGGTGCGCCTGCCCGAGTTCCGCGATGTACCGCCACGCCGCGCGGCCGCCCGCGCGGTAGGCCGCCTGCAGCGAGTTGACGCTGCCGCCGTCGTGGTGGACGCGTTTGCCGACCTCCACGAACAAGTTCGCCCAATCGTCCGGTGTGGACGGCAGGTCTTCGATGCTGTCGATGCAGCTGAGCACCGCCTGCTCGATCGCGAGCACGATCACCTTGCCGAACTCGCCTTCGAGGGGCTTGGCGTACTCCGGTACGGCCCGCTGGACCTCCTCGAGGATCCGCCGGGCGAGCGGGTCGGCGTGCGGCCGGAACCGCCGCGCGACCTCCGCCGGCAGCGAGCACCACAGCTGGCGGGCGCGGCCGGTGCCCCGGGGTCTCGGGATCACCTGGGTGGTCGTCGTCATGCCACAACCCCTTTCCGGCACCGGTGCGCGAAGGTCATGTACTCACACGGGATCGGAGTTGGCAACCGCCGATCCTGCCGCGCGACTGGGTTCTGTCACGTGGGGACCAATGGCGGCGGCCACTATTGTCACCTGTCCGCCAAACGGCGGAACACTCACGCGCACAAGGGTTTCCGCGGCTCGATTTGTGGTGCGGGACGGTATCTTCGCGCCCTTCCTCGTTGTTAGCGTGATCAACCGAGGAGGCCGGATGACGACGCTCGTATCGTGGTGCTCCCGGCGCGCCGCCGCGGTCGTCGTGCTGTGGCTGGTGGCGTTGGGCGGCCTCGGTTCCGCCGCGCTGCACACCGGCGCGGCCTTCCGCGACACGATCGACCTGCCCGCCGCGGACAGCACGGCGGCGGCGAACCTGCTGCGCGGCAACGGTGCCGGCGGGGCCGAGGAACGCGTCGTCGCCCGCACGCCGGACAGCCCGCTCGACACCGGCACCGGCCGGGCCCGGCTCGACGACTTCGCCGCCCGGCTGGCCGCGCTGCCGCACGTCGTCGCGGTCACCCCTGGCGGGCTCTCCGCCGACCGGCGGACCGCCGTGCTCGGCGTGCGGTTCGACGCGCCGGCCGCGGACCTCGGGCAGCCGGTGGCCGACGCGCTGGCCGCGGTCGTGCGCGACGCCCGCGGCCTGACCGCCGGGGCCGCCGGCGAACTCGCCGCGATGACGGCGGCCGCGCCAGACCTCGGCAACGCCGGGATCGGCCTGCTCGCCGCGGCCCTGGTGCTGCTGGTGACCTTCGGTTCGATGACGTGCGTGCTGCTCCCGGTGCTCACGGCGGCGGTTTCGGTGGGTTGCGCACTGGCCACGGTCACGCTGCTTTCGCACGTCATGACCGTCCCGAAGATCAGCACCGAGATCGCCGCGCTGCTGGGGCTCGGCGTCGGCGTCGACTACGCGCTGTTCTTGCTGACCCGCTACCGGCAGGGCCTCGGGGAAGGCGCCCCGCCGCCGGTCGCGCTGGCCACCGCCGCCGCGACGTCCGGGCGCAGCGTGGTCTTCGCCGGCGTGACCGTGTGCGTTTCGCTGGGCGGCCTGCTGACCGTCGGCATGCCGTTCCTGGACGGGATCGCCGTGGCCGCCGCGGTTTCGGTGCTGCTGACCGCGCTCGCCGCGCTGACCCTGCTGCCCGCGTTGCTGCGGCCCGTCGCCCGGATGCGCGTCAAGCCCGGCGGGAACGGCGGCCGCTGGGCCCGGCTGGCGCGTTCGGTGACCGCGCGGCCCCGGCCGTACACGCTGGCGGCGGTGCTGGTCGTGGCCGTGCTCGCGCTGCCGATGACCGGGCTGCGGCTCGGCGTGCCGGACGCCGCGCAGGATCCGCCCGGCAGCATCACCCGGACCGGCGCCGAGCTGCTGACCGACGGGTTCGGGCCCGGCGCCGGCGCCCCGCTGCTGGTGGTGGGCACCGGCGACGCCTCGCTGGGCACGCTGCGGGAAGCGGTGCTCGCCCGCGCCGACGCGGGCCCGCCGACCGCGCTGTCCGGCGGAGGCTGGCTGCTCACCGTCGTCCCGCGGACCGCGCCCGGCGACCCGGCCACCGCCGGGCTGCTGGCCTGGACGCGGACCATGGCGGCGACCATCGGCGGCCCGGACGCGCACGTCGGCGGGATCGCCGCGACCCAAGCCGACTTCTCGGCGGCGATCACCGCGCGGCTGCCGGTGTTCCTGGTCAGCGTCGTCGGCATCGCGGTCCTGCTGCTCGCCTGGGTGTTCCGCAGCGTGCTGATCCCGCTGACGGCGGCGGTGATGAACCTGCTGACCGCGGCCGCGACGACCGGCGCGGTGGTCTGCACCTTCGGCGCCCCGATCGAGCCGTACCTGCCGGTGTTCCTGTTCGCCGGGCTGTTCGGGCTCTCGATGGACTACGAGGTCTTCCTCATCGCCCGCATCCAGGAAGCCTGGCGCCGCCACGGCGACACCCGGGCCGCGGTCGTCGACGGCGTCGCGGCGACCGGCCGGACCATCAGCGCGGCCGCGCTGATCATGGCGCTGGTGTTCGTGTCGTTCGCCTTCGTCGACGCCCGCGTCGTGCGGGAAGCGGGGGTCGGGCTGACCGTCGCCGTGCTGCTGGACGCGGTCGTCGTCCGCTGCGTGCTCGTGCCCGCCGTGATGGCCCGTTTCGGCGCCGCTAACTGGTGGTTCCCGCGACGGCGGCCCGTCCTCACCCGCGAGCCGGTGGGGAGCACGCGATGAAGACCCTCGTACTCCTCGCGCTCGGTGCGTTCGTCACGACGCTCGACAACACCATCGTTGCCGCCGGTGCGCCGTCGATCGGCCGCGACCTCGCTCTCGACCTCGATGCGCTGCAGTGGATCGCGCTCGGCTACATGCTCCCCTTCGCCGGCTTGCTACCGGCCGGGGGCGCGCTGGCCGACCGCTGGGGTCCTCGCCGGACGCTGACCGCCGCGCTGCTCGCGTTCGGGCTCGGCGCGGCGGCAGGTGGGCTGGCCGGGTCGCTGTGGCTGCTGGTCGCCGCCCGGGTGCTGCAGGGGATGGCGGCCGCGTTCCTGGTGCCGGGCCTGCTCAGCCTCCTGCGCACGAACCTCGACGCGCGCGGTCGCACGCTCGGTGCGGCGGTCTGGACCGCGTGCCTCGCCGCGGCATTGGCGCTCGGCCCCGCGCTCGGCGGGGTGCTGAGCGAATACCTCGGCTGGGCCTGGATCTTCTTCGTGAACCTCCCGTTCGTGGTGGCGATGCTGGTGCTGCTGCCGACGGTCCCCGGCCGGGCCGGTGGGGACACCCGCGCGCCGCCGCTCGCGGCGATGGTCCTGGTGACGGCGAGCCTGGTGCTGCTCACCGCCGCACTGGCCGAACCCCGGTTCGCGCTCCCGCTGTTCGCCGCGGGTGCCGCGCTCGGCGTGGGGTTCGCCGTCCGGGAGCGGCGGGCGCGGGACCGGCTGGTCCCCGCGGAGCTGACCGGGAACCGCGTGTTCGCCGGCTCGCTCGGCCTGCAGCTGCTGTGGGGACTCGGGATTTCCGGGATCTTCTTCTTCACGCCGTTGCTGCACCAGGAGTTCCTCGGCCTCGGCCCGGTCGGCGCCGGGCTGCCCCTGGTGCTGGTCGCGGTGGCGGTCGTCGCCGCGACGCCGCTGGTGCCGGGAGCCGTCGCCCACCACGGTCCACTTCGGACGGTCGCGGCGGGGCTCGCCGTGGTCGGGGCCGGGCTGCTCGCGCTCGCCGCGGTGAACGCGATCCCGCAGATCTGGCCCCGCGTGCCCGGCCTGGTCCTGATCGGGGCGGGCTCGGCGTTCACCGTCCCGATGACGTCGCACGCGCTGGACGTCGTGGCGGAGCGGCATTCCGGCACGGCGTCGGGCTTGCTCACCGCGGCGCGCGAGCTGTCGAGCGCGCTCGGTGTCGCGCTGATCGGCGCGGTGCTGACGGCGGTGCGCGCGGCGCGGCTCGAAGCGGGTACCGCACCCCCGGCCGCGCTGGCCGGAGGCTACACCACCGGGCTGCTCACCGCGGCCGGGTTGACGTTCGCCGGTGCGCTGCTGGCCGTGCGCGTGTCGAAGACCCGTTCCGCCGATACTTCGTCGCCGCGTGACAAACGCGCGGTGCCCTGACCCGTTTCCCGGTGAGCATCCGGGATCCGCCGATTGACAACCGCACGGGCGCGGCTATTCACTGCGCCGGTAAACGCTCTCTGCGAGGGACCATGGAAACCATTTCCCAGCCGATTCCCGGTACACCGGAAACGCTCGGCGACGGCGAATCGTTCGCGACCCTGCTGGGCCGGTGGGCGCGGGTGCTCGGCGACGAAACCGCCGTGACGCACCTCGACTACCGCGCCACCGCGGACGGTCGCGCGGTCACGCTCTCCTGGCGTGCCCTCGACGAGCGCGTCGACGCGGTCGCCGCGCGGCTCGCGGACCTCGCGGCACCGGGGGAGCGGGCGGCGGTGCTGGCCGGGCAGTCGGTCGGCTACGTCGTGGCGTTCCTCGGCGCGCTGCGGGCGGGGCTGGTCGCGGTGCCGCTGTTCGCGCCCGGCCTGCCCGGCCACGAGGGCCGCCTCGCCGGCGCGCTCGCCGACTGCACCCCGCGGGTCGTGCTGACGACCTCGGCCGACTTCGACGCTGTTTGCGAATTCACCGCCGGGCCGGAGGTTGTCGCCGTCGACGCGCTGCCGGAAGCCGAAGCGCGCGAGTGGCCCCGGCCGGATCCCGACGCGCCCGCCTACCTGCAGTACACGTCGGGGTCGACGCGGTCGCCCGCCGGGGTCGTGCTGACCCACCGGAACGTGCTCGCCAACGCGCGTCAAGCCTGCGCCGCCTACGGGGTCGAGAGCCGGACGACGTCGACGGTCAGCTGGCTGCCGCTGTTCCACGACATGGGCCTGATCCTCGGCATCGGTGCGCCCATGATGGGCGGGATGGCTTCGGTGCTGATGGACCCGCTGGCGTTCCTCGAACGTCCGGCGCGGTGGCTGCAAGCGCTTTCCGCGAGTCCGGGCGCGATCAGCGCGGCCCCCAACTTCGCCTACGCCTACAGCGCTTCCCGCGTGACCGAGGCCGAAAAGGACTTCCTGGAGCTGAGCCGGGTCGTGTCGCTGATCAACGGCAGCGAACCGGTGCTGCCGGCCACCATCGCGAAGTTCCAGGACGCCTTCGGCGGGTGCGGGCTGCGACCCGAGGTCCACCGCTCCTCCTACGGCCTGGCGGAGGCCACCGTGCTCGTTTCCGTGACGGACAGCGGGAAAGTGGCCCGGCAGGTCACGTTCGACCGGGACCGCCTCGCCGCCGGGCTCGCCGTGCCGGCCGCGTCCGGCACGACGCTCGTCTCGTGCGGCCGCCCGGCGGGCCAGCGGGTGCGGATCGCCGACCCGGTGACCGGGAGCGACGTCGAGCCGGGGGAAGTCGGCGAAATCCGGGTCAGCGGCCCGAACGTCGGCCGCGGCTACTGGGGACGGCCCGACGCGTCGGCGGCGACCTTCGGCCTGCCCCCGCTCGACCCGGACACCGGCGAGGGCTGGCTGGCGACCGGCGACCTCGGCGTGGTCTTCGACGGCGAGCTGTTCGTCACCGGCCGGCTCAAGGACCTGGTCGTCGTCGACGGCCGCAACCACTACCCGCAGGACATCGAGCAGACCGTGGAAGCGCATCCCGCCGTGCGACCGCACTCGGCGGCGGCGTTCGCGATCGAAGTCCCCGACGGGGAGGCCGCGGTGGTCGTGCTGGAACGCGCCAAGGACTTCGAAGCCGGCGTCGCCGACGCCGCGGCGGACCTGCGGGCCGCGGTGTCGGCCGGGCACGGGCTGCGCCTGCACGACGTCGTCTTCCTGGCGCCCGGCGAGGTGCCGCGCACGTCGAGCGGCAAGATCAGCCGGGCGCGCTCCCGGGCGTCCTATGCGGACGGTTCGCTGACCGAGCGGCGGCTCGGGTGAACGCGGCCGGGATCCGCGCCTGGCTGCTCGCCCGGCTCGGCGACGTCGACGCCGACCGCCCGCTCCAGGAACTCGGACTGTCCTCACGGGACGCGACGGTGCTCGCCGCCGACCTGGGCCGGTTCGTCGGCCGGCCGCTGGCGCCGACGCTCGTCTGGCAGTACCCGACGATCGCCGCGCTCGCCGCCCACCTGTCCACAGTGGAGACGGCGCCGGTCCCGGAGCCGCGGCGGGAGGCCGGGGAGCCGATCGCGATCGTCGGCCTCGGCTGCCGCCTGCCGGGTGGGCTCGAGTCGCCGGCGGCGTTCTGGCGGTTCCTCGACGGCGGCGGGGACGCCATCGGCGAGGTCCCGGAAGGCCGCTGGGAGACGTTCGCGCCCGCGGAAGACCTGGCCGGGCTGCCGGCGCGCGGCGGTTTCCTCGACGACGTCGCCGGGTTCGACGCGGCGTTCTTCGGCATCACCCCGCGCGAAGCCGAGGCGATGGACCCGCAGCAGCGGATCCTCCTGGAGGTCGCGTGGGCGGCGCTGGAGCACGCCGGGATCCCGCCGGAGCGCCTGCGCGGCAGCCGGACCGGCGTGTTCGTCGGGCTGTCGGCCACCGAATACGGCTCGCTGACGATGACCGACGTCGCGGGCGTCGACGTCTGGTCGGGCACCGGCGCGGCGGCGAGCATCGCCGCGAACCGGCTGTCGTACCTGCTCGACCTGCGCGGGCCGAGCCTGACGCTGGACACGGCGTGCTCGTCGTCGCTGGTGGCGGTGCACCAGGCGGTGGAGAGCCTGCGCCGCGGCGAGAGCGACCTCGCGCTGGCGGCGGGGGTGAACGTGCTGCTGTCGCCGGGGATCACGGCGGGCTTCCACCGCGCGGGGGTGCTCGCCGCCGACGGCCGGTGCAAGCCGTTCGACGCGAGCGCGGACGGGATCGTCCGGGGCGAGGGGTGCGGCGTGGTCGTGCTGAAGCCGTTGCGCGCGGCCCGGCGGGACGGCGACCGGGTGCTGGCGCTGGTGCGCGGCAGCGCGGTGAATTCGGACGGGCGCTCCAACGGGTTGACGGCACCGAACCCCGAGGCACAGGCCGCACTGCTGCGGGACGCCTACGCGGGCATCGATCCGTCCACTGTGGACTACGTCGAGGCGCACGGGACCGGCACGCCGCTGGGGGATCCGCTGGAGGCGGGGGCACTCACGGCGGTACTCGGGCGCGGCGCGGACCGGCCGTTGCTGCTCGGGTCGGTGAAGAGCAACCTCGGGCACCTCGAAGGGGCGGCCGGGATCGCCGGGCTGCTCAAGGTGGTGCTGGCCATGACGCACCGGCGGCTGCCGGCGAGCCTGCACTTCAGCACGCCGAATCCGTATATCGACTTCAGCGGGCTGCGGGTGGTCACGGAGGGGACTTCGTGGCCGCGGTACTCCGGGACCGCGCGGGCCGGGGTCTCGGCGTTCGGGTTCGGAGGGACCAACGCCCACGTCGTGCTGGAGGAATGGCCCGCCGCGGCGTTCCCGCCTCGGGGGGAGTCGGCGGAGCCGCAGGTGTTCGCGCTTTCGGCGCGGTCGGACGGGGTGGTGCGGGCGCGGGCCGGGGAGCTGGCCGACTGGCTCGCCGCGTCCGATGTGCCGCTGGGGGCGGTCGCGGCGACGCTGGCCCACCGGAGGGAGCACCTGCCGGCGCGGGGTGCGGTGGTGGGGGAGAGCCGCGGCGAGGTGGTCGAGGCCCTGCGTGAGCTGGCGGCGGGCCCCGGTGTCGTGGGCGAAGCCGAGCACGAGCCCAGCGTCGTCTTCGTCTTCTCCGGTTACGGTTCGCAGTGGTGCGGGATGGGCAGGCTCCTCCTCGGCGCCGAGCCCGCCTTCCGGGCCGAGGTCGACGCGCTCGATCCCGTTTTCCGTGCGAAGGCCGGGTTTTCGCTGCGCGAGGCATTGAGCCGCGACCTGCCGGACCTGGCCGCGACCCAGCTCACCCTCTTCGGCGTGCAGCTCGCCCTCGCCGCGCTGTGGCGGGCGCACGGTGTCACGCCGGCCGCTGTCTTGGGGCACTCCATGGGCGAGGTCGCCGCGGCCGTGGTCGCCGGGGCGCTGGACGTCGGCGATGGCCTGCGGGTCATGGCCACCCGGGCACGGCTGCTCACCGAACTCGACGAGTCGGGGGAGGGGGCGATGGCCGTCGTCGAGCTGTCGCCGGCCGAACTCGCGGACTTCCCCGAGGTCGCCATCGCGGTGTACGCGTCGGCGACGCAGTGCACCGTCAGCGGGCCCGCCGACCAGGTCGAAGCGCTGGTCGAGCACGCCGAGAGCCTCGGCAGGCTGGCAAGACGGCTGCCGGTCGGCGGGGCCGGGCACTCCGCCGCCGTCGACGCCGTGCTCGGGCGGCTGCGCGCCGACCTGGCCGGGCTCGTCCCCGGTCCGGCCACAATTCCCTGCTACAGCAGCGTTCTCGACGATCCGCGGGAGACGCCCGCGTTCGACGTCGAGTACTGGGCCGCGAACCTGCGCCGTCCGGTGCGGTTCAGCCAGGCCCTCGCCGCGGCGGCCGGCGACGGGCACACCGTCTTCGTCGAGATCGCGCCGCACCCCGTCGCGCTGGCCGCGATCGAGCAGGCCGGCGTGCTCGGCCTGGCGTCGGGGAGCCGCCGGGCCGACGAGCGGACGGCGTTCCTGACCAGCCTCGCCCGGCTGCACGTGCTGGGCCTGCCCGGCGTGCTCGCCGCCCGGCCCGCGGCGGCGCCGGTCGAGCTGCCGGGGCCGGTCTGGCGGCACGAGCGGTTCTGGCCGCGGCGGCCCGTCCGCGCCGGCGGCGGCCACCCGCTGCTGGGTGTCCACATCGAACACCCGGACGGTGGGCACCTCTGGCGCGCCGACGTCGGCACCGAGGTGCTGCCGTGGCTGGCCGACCACACCGTGCGGGACCGCCCGGTGTTCCCGGCGACCGGGTTCCTCGAGCTGGCCTTGGCCGCCGGCCGGCACGTGCACGACCTCGAACTGCGGGAGGTGCTCCCGCTCGCCGGGCACACCGAGGTGACGACCACCCTGACCGGCGGCGAGCTGAGCGTGCACGCCAGGTCCGCGTCCGGCGAGTGGGTCCGCCACGCCACCGCGCGGATCGGGACCGGCGGGACGCCGTCCCCGCCGCTCGGGGCGGTCGAGGGCGAGCCCGTCGACGTCTACCGCGCGCTGGCGGAGCTGGGGCAGTCCTACGGGCCGGCGTTCCGCGGCCTGCGCCGGGTCGTGGCCAGCGGCGGCCGCGCGTCGGCGTCGATCGCACTGCCCGAGGCCGACCACCCGGCGTACGTGCTGCACCCGGCCCTCGCCGACGCCTGCCTGCACGCACTGGCCGCGGCGGTCGGTTCGGCGGACGGCCTCTACCTGCCGCTTTCGATCGGCGAGGTGGTCGTCGCGGGCGAACCCCGGCGGGGCGTGCGGGTGGACGCGGTGGTCGCGCCGTCCGGCGACGGCCTGCTCGGGAGCGTCCAGCTGGTCGACGCCGAGGACGTGATCCTGGTGGAGTTCCGCGACGTCTATTGCCGCCGGCTGCGCGATGCGGCGGTGGGGCGCCTCCTGCTCGAGGCGGCTTGGCAGCCGGTGGAGCTGCCCGAGGCACCGTCGCGCGAGCACCACTGGATCGAGCTGGACACCGCCGGTCTCGGAGACCGCGCGGCGCTGGCGAAGCTGTTGCGGGACGGTGAGACGACCGCGGTCATCGCCCGCCTGGGTTCGGCGGGCGGTCCGGACCCCGAGGCGGCCGCGCGGCTGGTCGAGACGCTGACGGGGGTCGTCGCCGAGCTGGCCGAGCTGCCGGCACCGCCGCGGTTGTGGCTGGTCACGGCGGGCGCGCAGGCCGTGCGGCCCGGGGAGGCGGGCGATCCCGGGCCGGCTGCGGTGCGCGGGCTGGTGCGGGTGCTCGCGTTCGAGCACCCGGAGCTGCGGGCGTCGCTGGTGGACTGCGACGACTTCGCCCGGTTGCGCGACGAGATCCACGCGGACGCCCCGGACGACGAGATCGCTTGGCGCGACGGTGTCCGGTACGCGCGGAGGCTCTCCCGTCCGGAGCTCGGCGACCCGATCCGCGAGCCGGTGCGGGAGGGCGCGTACATCATCACGGGCGGGCTGGGCGGCCTCGGTTTGGTGGCGGCGAAGTGGCTGGCCGAGCGCGGGGCGACGCGGGTGGTGCTCAGCAGCCGCCGTGCGGTGGACCCGGCCGAGCTGGGCTTCGGATCGCTGCGCGCCGAGGGGGGCTCGGCTGCGAACCTCGCCGATTCGGGCGCGACTGAGCGAACGGCTGGCGCGCCGGGCGTGGGTGGGCGAGCGGCTGGCAGCCACGCCGAACCGGGCATGGCTGGGCAAGGCGCCGACGGCTTCGCCGAAGCGGCCGGCGCTGGGCGGCCCGCCGATGGTCTCGCCGAGGTGGGCTTGGCTGGGCGAGCGGCCGGCGGGCTCGCCGGGGCGGGCAGGCAGGTGACTGGTGAGCTCGCCGGGGCAGGCGCGGGTGGGCAAGTGGCCGGTGGCCTCGCCGAGCCGGGCATGGCTGAGCAGGGCGCCGGCGGTTCTGCCGAAGCGGCCGCGGCTGGGGAAGGGGTTGACGGTTGCGCCGAGGCAGGCGTGGGTGGGCAAGTGGCCGGTGGCCTCGCTGAAGCGGGCGTGGACGGGCAAGTGGTCGGTGGTTTCGCCGAAGCGGCCGCGGGTGGGCAGGCGGCCGGCGGTTTCGCCGAGGTGGCCGTGGCTGGGGAAGTGGCTGGTGGTCTCGCCGAGGCAGGCGTGGGCGGGCAAGTGACCGGCGACCAGGCCGAAAATGCTCAGTCCCGCGCCTACCCGGGCGTCGAAGTCCGCGTGGTGCCCGGCGACATCGCCGAGCCGGGGATCGCCGAGGAGCTGGTTGCGGTTGCCGTCGAAGGGGGTGTGCCGCTTCGTGGGGTGCTGCACGCCGCCGGGGTGCTTGGCGATGGGGCCGCGATCACCCTCGATGGCCCGACGATCGAAGCCGTCTGGCGGCCCAAAGCTCTGGGTGCCTGGCGGTTGCACCAAGCGACCGCCGAGCACGACCTCGACTGGTGGCTCGTCTACTCCTCCGCCGCCGCGTTGTTCGGGTCGCCGGGGCAGGCCGCCTACGCCAGTGCCAACGCCTGGGCCGATGCCCTCGTCGCCTGGCGGCGAGCGCGGGGGCTTCCCGCCGCGACCATCAACTGGGGTGCCTGGGGCGAGGTCGGCGCCGCGGCCGGGTCGGTCAATCCGGTGCTCACCCCGCTCGGTACCGAAGAAGCCCTGGCCGCCTTGGACGCCGTGCTGGCGCGGGATCGGCGAGAGACCGGGGTCGCCCGCATCGACGCCGAAACCGTGCTGGAAATGTTCCCACGTCTCGGCGAACGTCCGTTCTTCGAAATCTTCACCCCGCGGCGCGAGTCCACTTGGGACGGTGTGGAGGCACTGAGGGCGGCGACGCCCGAGCAGGCCAGGGCCGCGATCGGCGACCACCTCGCCGGGCTCATCGCGGGACTCCTCGGCTTCGCCGAAGTCGATCGGGACGTGCCGCTCACCCGGCTCGGGCTGGACTCGCTCTCGGCCATGCGCGCTCGCGGCGCCGTCGAACGCGACTTCGGGCTGCCGCTGCCGATTCCGCTCCTCCTGCGCGGAGCCAGCCTCGCCGAACTCGCCGGGCACCTCGCCGAGCAGGCCGGGTTCGGGACCGCCGCGCCGGTCGAGCGGGTGGTCGCCGGGCCGCGGGATCCCGCTGAACGGTGGGTCGCGCGGCACTGGCGGACCGTCGTCGGCGGGGCCGAACCCGGGGTGCACGACGACTTCTTCGCCGCCGGCGGGGATCCGGAACGGCTGCGGGCGCTGTTCGCCGCCGAGCTCGATGTCTTGCCCGAGCGGCTGTTCGACACCCCGACCGTCGCCGCGATGGCCGATCTGGTGCGGGACGAGCTCGAGGGGCACGGCGGCGGGCCGGTGCGGGTGTTGCGGGACGGGGCCGGCGATCCGGTGTTCCTGTTCCACCCCGCGGGTGGCCGGGCGAGCGTGTACCGCGAACTCGTGCGGCTGCTGCCGGAAGGGCAGCCGGTGTACGGGTTCGAGCGGATCGACGACGAGGACACCGTCGAGGCCAAGGCCGCCTGCTACGCCGAGCTGGTCCGCGAGATCCAGCCGGACGGGCCCTACCGGCTCGGCGGCTGGTCGTTCGGCGGCTGCCTCGCCTACGAGACCGCGCGGCAGCTCGGCGGCGCCGAACTGGTGTTCCTGATCGACACCATCCTGCCGCTGCCCGCACCCGGCACACCGGCGCAAGAGCTGCTGCTGGACCGCTTCGACCGGTTCGCCGACCACGTCTCGCGCACGTACGGGGTGCCGTTCTCGGTGCCGCGCGAAGAACTCACGCGGCTCGACGAAGACGCCCAGATCCGGTGGGTCATGGCGAAGCTGGCCGAACTCGTGCCGGACCTCGGCGCCGGCGTGCTGCGGCACCAGTACGAGTCCTATGTGGACGCTAGGGTCGCCGAGCGGTACGTCCCCGAGCCCTGCGGCGGGCGCGTGGTGCTGCTGCGGGCGCAGGAGCCGCATCCGCTGACCACCGCGCTGGACCCGCGGTACCTGCGCACCGACGACACCCTCGGCTGGGACGCGTACTGCGGCGCCCTCGAAGTCGTGCGGGTGCCCGGTGACCACGTGTCGATGATCGACCCGCCGCACGTGACGGCGCTGGCCGCCGCGCTCGCTGCCCGGCTCGGAACGGTGGTGCGGTGATGGACGAGCTCACGCCGGGGACGGCGTTCCGGATCGCCGACCTCGCCGCCCGGCAGGACGAAGCCGTGCGGATCGCCGAGAAGCGGGCCGTCGACCGGCAGCACGCCAAGGGAAAGCTGACCGCGCGCGAACGCATCGGGCTGCTGCTGGACCCCGGGTCCTTCGTGGAACTCGACCAGTTCGCGCGGCACCGGTGCGCCGAGTTCGGGATGGACGCGAACAGGCCGTGGGGCGACGGCGTCGTGACCGGGCACGGCACCGTCGACGGGCGGCAGATCTGCGTGTTCTCGCAGGACTTCAGCGTCTTCGGCGGCAGCATGGGCGAGGTCTCGGGCGAGAAGGTCCTCAAGGTGATGGACCTCGCGATGTCGCTGGGCTGCCCGGTCGTCGGGATCAACGACTCCGGCGGCGCGCGGATCCAGGAAGGCGTCGTCTCGCTCGCGTACTACGCCGAGCTCGGCCGCCGCAACGCCCACGCGTCCGGCGTCATCCCGCAGATTTCGATGATCATGGGCCCGTGCGCGGGCGGCGCCGTCTACGCGCCGGCGATCACCGACTTCACCGTGATGGTCGACGGGACTTCGCACATGTTCGTCACCGGCCCGGACGTCGTGCACGCCGTCACCGGCGAGCGGGTGACCGCGCAGGAGCTCGGCGGCGCGGCCGTGCAGTCCGAAGTGGCCGGCAACGCCCACCACCGGGCCGCGAACGAGGAGGACGCCGTCGAGTGGGTGCAGACCCTGCTCGCCTACCTGCCGTCGAACAACCTCGACCTCGCCCCGGAATACGCCGACGACACCAGCGCGGTCGTCACGCCGGCCGACCTCGCGCTCGACCGGCTGGTGCCCGACTCGCCGCACCGGACCTACGACATGGCCGAGCTGATCGCCGCGCTGGCCGACGACGGCGAGTACACCGAGGTGCACAGCGCTTTCGCGGCCAACATGATCTGCGCGTTCGGCCGGGTCGAGGGCCGGACGGTCGGCATCGTCGCCAACCAGCCACGCCACCAGGCCGGCGTCCTCGACATCGACGCGTCCGAGAAGGCCGCCCGGTTCGTACGCTTCTGCGACGCCTTCGGCATCCCGCTGCTCACCCTCGCCGACGTCCCCGGCTACCTGCCGGGCACCGGGCAGGAACGCGGCGGGATCATCCGCCGCGGCGCCAAGCTGATCTACGCCTACTCGGAGGCGACGGTGCCGAAGGTGACCGTCGTCGTGCGCAAGGCTTACGGCGGCGGCTACGCGGTGATGGGCTCGAAGCACCTCGGCGCCGACGTCGTGCTGGCCTGGCCCACCGCCGAAATCGCGGTGATGGGGGCCGAAGGCGCGGTGCAGGTGCTGCACCGGCGTGAACTGGCCGCCCGGCCCCCGGAACAGCGGGAAGCGGCGCGCCGCCGGCTCACCGACGAGTACCGCGAGCACCACGGCGGCCCGTACCTGGCCGCCGAACGCGGCTACGTCGACCAGGTCGTCACGCCGTCGCAAACCCGCCTGCACGTGGCGCGGGCGCTGCGGACCCTGCGGACCAAACGTCAGACCCTGCCGGCGAAGAAGCACGGCAACATCCCCTTGTGAGGAGTCGCGATGAAGCGATTGGCTTTGCTGGCGTTGTCGGCGGTGCTCCTGCTCGCCGGCGGCGGCGTCGCCCCGGCCCAGGCGGCCCCGGCGGTGGCCGACGACGGTGCGAAGGTCGTCTCGGAAACCTGGCTGGACGCCCGGACCGTCGACCTCAAGATCAGTTCGCCCGCGCTCGGGACCACCGGGATGGTCCGGCTGATCGTGCCGGCCGGCTGGGCGGCGCAGCCGAGCCGGACCTGGCCGGTGCTGTTCCTGCTGCACGGCTGCTGCGAGCCGGTCGACTACAAGTCGTGGGACCAGTTCACCGACGTCAAGGCGTTCACCGCGAACAAGGACGCGCTCGTCGTGATGCCGACGGACGGGCCGGCCGGGATGTACACCAAGTGGTGGAACTTCGGCCTGAGCGGTACCCCGGACTGGGACACGTTCCACACCGCCGAAGTGCGCCAGATCGTCGAACGCGGGTACCACGGGGGTACCCGACGGGCGGTCGCCGGGTTGTCGATCGGCGGGTACGGCGCGCTCGCCTACGCGTTCAAGCACCCGGGGATGTTCGGCGCGGCCGCGTCCTACAGCGGCGTACCGAACACGCTCTTCCCCGGCATCCCGGTCTGGATCATCGGCATCCTCGCCCGGGCCGGCATCTTCAACTACCTGCAGCTGTGGGGCGACTCCTTCGGGATGCGGCCGCTCTGGTCGGCGGGCAACCCCTACGACCACGCCGACCAGCTGCGCGGTACGGCGCTCTACATCTCCTGCGGCAACGGGCAGACCGGCCCGCTCGACCCGCCCGGCCAGTCCGACGTCCTGGAGCCGTCGGCGCTGCTGTCGTCGCAGAGCTTCACGGACCTGCTGCGCTCCAAGGGGATTCCCGCGACCGTCGACTACTACGGGCCTGGCACGCACAGCTGGCCGTACTGGCAGCGGGCCCTGCACAACTCGTGGCCGGTCCTCGCCGGCGCACTGGGCCTTCCGGCCTGATCTTCCCGTTCGACCGATGGAGGTTGTGGTGAAGTCCGTCCACGTGCGACAGCTGGTGTCGGCGCTGGTGAGCTGCTGCCTGGTGGCGCTGGGGGTGGTGGCCGCGAGCCCGCCCGCCGGCGCGGCCGCCGCCCCGATCCTGCCGGGGCCGTTCGACGACTCGTTCTACACCCCGCCGTCGCCGCTGCCGGCCGGGAAACCCGGGGACGTGCTGCGCTGGCGGCCCACGGTCCCGCTGCTGAACGCGGCCAACGCCGACGCCTGGCAGGTGATGTACCTCTCGACCAACGCCCAGGGCCGTCCGGACGCGGTGACCGGGACCATCCTGGTGCCCAAGGGGAAGGACCCCGCGGCGGCGCCGATCGTCGGGTACGCGGTGGGTACACAGGGCCCGGCGTTCAAGTGCACGGCGTCCAAGGCGATGGAGCGGGGCACGCTGTACGACCAGCCGGCCATCAACGACTCGCTGTCCTCGGGCTACGCGGTCGCGGTGACCGACTACGAGGGCTACTCGCCGGCGACCGTGCCGACCTACATCACCGGGCAGTCGATGGGCCCGGCCGTGATCGACTCGGTGCGGGCGGCGCAGAACCTGCCGTCCGCCCGGCTGGCGAAGAGCGCCAAGGTGATCTTCCAGGGCTACTCGCAGGGCGGCGGCGGGGCGATGTGGGCGGGGGAGAAGCAGCCTTCGTACGCACCGGAGCTGAACCTCGTCGGCGTCGTCGCGGGCGGCGTCCCGGCCGACCTGACCGAGGTCGCCAAGGGCCTCGACGGGTACATCGGGTTCGGGTTCCTCGCGTTCGCCGCGGTCGGGCTGGACGCGGCCTACCCGGACCTGAAACTGGATTCGTTCCTCAACGACACCGGCCGTCAGCAGTTGTCCGACGCCAAGAAGAACGCGTGCGTGGCGGAACTGCTGCTGAACTATTCGTTCAAGAAGATCAGTGATTACACGACGTCGAATCCGCTGGCGACCCCGCAGTGGCAGGCGCGGCTCGCGCAGAACAAGCTGGGCGCGAACCCGCCGCGGGTGCCGGTGTTCCAGTACCACGCGAGCACCGACGAAATCGTCAACACCCCGCAGGCGGAGACGCTGCACCGGACGTACTGCGCGGCCGGCGTCCGTGAGCAGTGGAAGACCTACATCTCCGACCACGCGACAGGAATCCTGGCGGGCAACGCCGACGCCCACCAGTGGATCGTCAACCGCTTCACGGGGGCGGCGGCGCCGTCGAACTGCTGACGATCAGACCTTCGCGGCGGCGAAGGCTGCTGCGTCGGCGGCTTTGTTCCCGTAGCTCAGGTGGGCCAGGAAGTTGAACCCGCCCGCCTGGCAGATCGGGTCGCCGGTGGCGCAGTAGTCCTTGGTGCGGCTCTGGTAGGTGCCGGTGACCTGGCGGCCGAGCGCGCGGATCGGGTTGCCGAACAGCAGGATCGCGGCGATCCGGGGCGCGAGCTCCGCGGGGATGGTCGCGACGATCGGGCCGCCGACGACGGCGCCGTCGCTGCTGATGCCGATCGAGTTGTCGACGACGTTCGCGCCCTGGGAATAGCCGACCAGCACGAACCGCTGCTGCGGGCAGGCCGCGGCCTGGGCCTTGACGTGGTTGACCAGGTCCGTGTTGCCCTTCTGCACGGACGCGGGCTCGCCGAGGTCGGCCGGGTAGTCCACCCGGTAGCTGCTCAGCGTGCGCGGGCGCAGCGAATTCTGGACCGCCTGGTAGACGGGGTCGCCGACGATGAACCCGAGCGTGCCGGGTTCGCCGGTGCCGCGGGCGACCGGGACGTCGATGTCGGTGCACGGCGCGGCGGACGCCGCCGGCGCGGCCGCGACGCTCAGACCGGTGATGGCGATACCGAGTGCGGCGGCGGCGGAAAACAAGCGCGTTTTCATGGCTGATCAACACCTCTTCGCGGGAAAACGGGTTCGGCAAGCGCTTTCCGGGTGGATCGGAAATGCATTTCGGCGCTTGCGGGTAACGGCAGCGTCGCAGTGGCCGCCGACCGCGGCAAGAGTCAATTGCGAAGGCCGGCGGGAATTGTCCGGCGGGTGACAACCAGTCCGGTGTGGATGCTCAGGTGGCGCACTGGCGCGCGTCGTCGACGCGGTCGAGCAGCGCCGGGTCGAGGCCGCGCAGCGCGGCCAGGACGAACCCGGTGGCCAGTTCGCCCGCCGCGATCGGGTCGACGCCGGGGGAGTGCGAAACGTGCATCGCGGCGCGGCCGACGAGGCCCACCATCATCGCGGCGAGCAGGTCCGCGCCCGGGCCGGGCGTGCGGCCGTGGGCCAGCAGGTGCTCGTGGATCCGGCCGAGGACGTGTGTGGTGACGGTGTCGGCCAGCGCGCGGCGCTCGTTCGACATCTCGTCGACGGCGGAGTCGAACAGCAGCCGGAAGCTGTCCGGGTGGGCGCCGGCGTAGCCGAACATCGCCATCACCGAGAGCCGCACGCGCTCTTCCAGTGGCCGCGCGCTCGCGGTTTCGTAGGCGGTGAGCACCCAGTCCCGCAGCGCGGCGACTTCGCGGGTCACGGTGGCGCGGAAGAGGGCCGCTTTGTCCCCGAAGTGGGCGTAGAGCGTGGGTTTGGTGGAGTCGGCGCGCTCGGCGATCAGCCCCATGGTGGCCTGGGCGTAGCCGCGCTCGGCGAAGACCGCGCGGGCGGCGTCGAGCAGTTCGCCGTCGGTGGGCCGGGCGGCCGGGCTGCGGCGAGCGCTGGATCGATCAGGACGACTCGGCCGGCTCATGGAGGTGTACTGTACGGTCCCGCTGCTTTACCGTCCGGTAAAGCTCGTTCCGTCGCCCGTCCCCGGTGGAGGAACCCTTGGTGTCCCCCGAAAGTGCCCGGCCACGCGTTCCGGCTCACCGGGACGACGGCGAAGAGATCCTCGGGAGGAGCGAGCTGGCGGCGCTCATGCGTCCGGCCCTGCCGGCACTGGTGGACTGGATCGTCCAGGAGGTGTGGCGGGTCGTCCCGGTCTACGCCCGGCCGGGGGACGGGTCCTACGGCCGCGTGACCCGGCACGGCGTCGAGTGCGCGGTCGCGCTCTTCGTGGACCTCGTCGAGGACCCGCGGGCGCCGCGCGACCGGCTGTACGCGACTTGCCACCGGCTCGGTGCGGGCGAAGCCCGCGAAGGCCGGATGCTCGACGACCTCCAGGCGGCGTACCGCGCCGGCACCCGCGCGGGCTGGCGCTGGATCATGCGGCTGGGCCGTCGCCACCGGCTGTCGTCGGCGGCGATGGCGCGGCTGGCCGAGATGCTGTTCGGCTACGCGGACGAGCTGGCCCGGATGTCGGCGCAGGGCTACCGCGAGGCGCGCGCGGAGATCGACGGCACGCGGGCGGGCCTGCGCCGCCGGCTGCTGCGGCTGCTCGTCGGCCCGGGCACCCTCCCGGAGCCGGTCCTCGCCGAGCTCGCGGCCGCGGCCGGCTGGCCCGTCCCCGGTTCGGTGGTGGCGATCGCGGCGGAGACGGCGGCCGGCACGTCGTGGGGTCCCGAGGTGCTCACCGACCTCGAACCCCCGCAGCCGTACCTGCTCCTGCCCGCCCCGGCCGCCGCCGGCGCGCTGACCCGCCTCGGCACGCGCGTGGCGGTCGGCCCGGCGACGGACGTCGCTTCGGCGGCGGACTCCCTGCGCTGGGCCCGCACCGCCCTGCGCCTGGTGGCCGACGGCGCGCTCCCGGACGTCCCGGTGACGTGGTCCGCGGAGTACCTGACCACGCTGTGGCTGCTGTCCGACGCGCCCCTGGCGGACCAGCTGGCCGACCGCGAACTGGCCCCGCTGGCGCAGTTCCCGGACCGCACGCGGCGGCGGCTGGGCGAGACGCTGCTGTCCTGGCTGCAGAACGGGGGCAACTCGGAGAAGATCGCCGTGGAGCTTTCGGTGCACCCGCAGACGGTGCGCTACCGCGTGCGGCAGCTGAAGCAGGCGTTCGGGGAGCGGCTGGAGGACGCCGACGCCCGGTTCGCGATGCAGGCGGCGTTGCGCGCTTCGGGGCTCAGGTCGCGGCGAGCCTGACTGTCGCCGGAGCCGCGCGGGCGAGTGTCGTGAACGACTCGTTCATCGCGTCCGGTGATACGGCGCCGGCAAGGTTGGATCGGCGCGGCCGGTCCGGCGGTCCGGATGTCATGAAAGACCCTTTCACCTCGCCGGACGCGGTGAACGACTCGTTCATGAGATCCGGACCGGGCACGCCACCTTGCCCAAAGCGAGAACGTGTTCTAGTTTTGTGACGTGAAGACCGATCTGGGCCTGGCCGGTGCCGTGGTGCTGGTCACCGGCGGTGTCCGTGGCGTGGGCCAGGGCATCTGCAACGTGTTCCTGGCCCACGGGGCACGCGTGATCACCTGCGCGCGGCGCGAGGCACCCACCGACGCCGAATTCGTCCAATGCGATGTCCGGGACGACGGGCAGGTCGCCGCGCTCGTCGAGGGGATCGTCGACCGGCACGGGCGGCTCGACGTCGTCGTGAACAACGCCGGTGGGGCGCCCTACGTCCCGGCCGCGGAGGGCTCGCCGCGGTTGCACGAAAAGATCGTGCAGCTCAACCTGCTGGCCCCGCTGCTGGTCTCGCAGCACGCCAACGCCGTGATGCAGCGGCAGGACGACGGCGGCTCGATCGTGATGATCTCCAGCGTCAGCGGGACGCGCGCCTCGCCGGGGACGGCGGCCTACGGGGCGGCGAAGGCGGGGCTGGACAACCTGACCGCGAGCCTGGCCGTCGAGTGGGCGCCGAAGGTGCGGGTCAACGGGCTGGCCGTCGGGATGGTGCGGACCGAGCAGTCGCACCTGCACTACGGCAGCGAAGCCGCGGTCGAGGCGGTCGGGAAGACCGTGCCGCTGGGCCGGCTCGCCGAACCCCGGGAGGTCGGCGCCTGTGCCGCGTTCCTGGCTTCGCCGCTGGCTTCCTACGTCTCGGGCGCCACCCTGCGCGTGCACGGCGGCGGTGAGGTCCCGGCCTTCCTCGCCGCGGCCGACGTCAACCATCGGGAGGATTCGTGAGCGGGTTGTGCCAGGACCGGGTGGTCGTGGTGACCGGAGCCGGACGCGGGATCGGGCGCGCGCACGCCCTCGCGTTCGCCGCCGAAGGGGCGCTGGTCGTGGTCAACGACGTGGCCGGGGACGCGACCGCCGAGGTCGTCGCCGAGATCGGGGAACGCGGCGGGAAGGCGGTGGCGAACACCTCGGACATCGCCGACTGGGCCGGGGCCGCGGAACTGATCGGCGCGGCGCTGGAGACCTTCGGGCGCCTCGACGTGCTGGTCAACAACGCGGGGTTCGTCCGGGACCGGATGCTGGCCAACCTGGACGAGGACGAGTGGGACGCGGTGATCCGCGTGCACCTGAAGGGACATTTCGCGCCGTTGCGGCACGCCGCCGGGCACTGGCGGGCCGAGGCCAAAGCGGGCCGGCCGCCGCGGGCGCGGGTGATCAACACCAGTTCGGGCGCCGGGTTGCTGGGCAGCGTCGGCCAGGGCAACTATTCGGCGGCGAAGGCCGGTATCGCCGGGTTGACCGTCGTGGCGGCGGCCGAGCTGGCGCGGTACGGGGTGACGGTGAACGCGATCGCGCCGGCCGCGCGGACGCGGATGACCGAAGGGGTCTTCGCGTCGATGGCGAGGCCCGAGAGCGGCTTCGACGCGATGGCGCCGGAGAACGTCTCGCCGCTCGTCGTGTGGCTGGGCAGCGCGGAATCTTCGCACGTCACCGGCCGGATGTTCGAGGTCGAGGGCGGCAAGGTGTCCCTCGCGCAGGGCTGGCGGCACGGCCCGGCCGTGGACAAGGGGGAGCGCTGGGACCCGGCGGAACTGGGCCCGGTCGTTGCCGACCTGCTCGAGCGCGCGCCCGAGCCCGAACCCGTCTACGGAGCGAGCTGATGGGCATCCGCACCAAGCGCGACGCGCAAGTCGAGGTCGTCACGGTCGACTTCCCGCCGGTCAACGCGCTGCCCGTCCAGGGCTGGTTCGACCTCGCCGACGCGCTCACGCGGGCCGGGCGCGACCCGGACGTGCACGTCGTCGTCCTGCGCGCCGAGGGGCGGGGCTTCAACGCGGGCGTGGACATCAAGGAGATCCAGCGCAGCGCGGGGTACGACGCGCTCGTCGGCGCGAACCGGGGCTGCTACGCGGCTTTCGGCGCGGTCTACGACTGCGAGGTGCCGGTCGTCGCGGCCGTGCACGGCTTCTGCCTCGGCGGCGGCATCGGGCTGGTCGGCAACGCCGACGTCGTCATCGCGTCCGACGACGCCACTTTCGGTGTCCCCGAAGTGGAACGCGGGGCGCTCGGCGCGGCGACGCACCTGGCCCGGCTGGTGCCGCAGCACCTGATGCGCACGCTGTACTTCACCGCCCGCACCATCACCGCCGCCGAGCTGCACGCCCACGGCTCGGTGTACCAGGTCGTGCCCCGCGCCGAACTCGACGACGCGGCGATGGCCGTCGCCGCCGACATCGCCGGGAAGGACCCGCGCGTGATCCGGGCCGCCAAGGAGGCGTTGAACGGGATCGACACCCAGCAGGTGCACCGCAGCTACCGGTTCGAGCAGGGGTTCACCTTCGAGCTGAACCTGCTCGGCGCGTCCGACGAGGCCCGCGAGGAGTTCTTGAATGGCCGATAAGCGCATGACCGCCGACGAAGCCGCGGCGGAACTGGAAGACGGCATGACCCTCGGCATCGGCGGCTGGGGTTCGCGGCGCAAGCCGATGGCCCTGGTCCGCGCGATCCTCCGGACGCCCGTCAAGGATCTCACCGTCGTCTCCTACGGCGGCCCGGACGTCGGCCTGCTGTGCGCGGCCGGCAAGGTCAAGCGGGTCGTGTTCGGGTTCGTCACGCTGGACTCGATCCCGTTCGACCCGTGGTTCGGCCGGGCGCGGGAGACCGGCGCGATCGAGGTGACCGAGTACGACGAGGGCATGTTCGGCGCCGCGCTTTCCGCGGCGGCGCAACGGCTTCCGTTCCTGCCGATGCGCGCCGGGCTCGGGTCGGAGGTGATGCGCGCGAACCCGGACCTGCGGACCGTGCGCTCGCCGTACGCCGACGCCGAGGAACTGGTCGCGGTCCCGGCGCGGCACCTGGACGTGGCGCTGGTGCACCTCAACCGCGCCGACGCCCGCGGCAACGCCCAGTACCTCGGGCCGGACCCGTACTTCGACGACCTGTTCTGCCTGGCGGCGGCGAAACGGTTCGTGTCGGTCGAGAAAGTCGTCGAGACGCCGGACTTGCTGGCGGGCGGGGCGGTGCAGTCGTTGCTGCTCAACCGCGGCAGCGTGGACGGCGTCGTCGAGGCGCCGCGGGGTGCGCACTTCACCACGGCGGCGCCGGACTACGGCCGGGACGAACGGTTCCAGCGCCACTACGCGACGTGCGCGAAGGATCTCGATGCCTGGTCCGGGTTCGCGGACCGGTTCCTCTCCGGTGACGAGCGCGCGTACCTGTCCGAAGTGGACAAGTTCGAGGCGGAGGCGGCATGAGTGCGACCCGGGCCGAGATCGCCGTGGTGGCGGTGGCCGAGCTGTTCCGCGGCGACGGCGAGATCGTGGCCAGCCCGATGGGCCTGATCCCGCAGCTGGGCGCGAAGCTCGCGCGGCTGACGTTCGAGCCGGACCTGCTGATGTCCGACGGCGAGGCGTACCTGGTCACGCCCGACGGCGTGGTCGAGGGCTGGCAGCCGTTCCGGAAGGTGCTGGACACGATCGTCCCGCACGGGCGGCGGCACGTCGTGATGGGCGCGAACCAGGTCGACCGCCACGGCAACCAGAACATCTCCGCCATCGGCGACCACGCGCACCCGAAGAAGCAGCTGCTCGGCGTGCGCGGCGCGCCCGGCAACACGGTCAACCACCGCACCAGCTACTGGGTGCCGAGGCATTCCCCGCGGGTGTTCGTGGACGCCGTGGACGTCGTTTCCGGTGTCGGCTACGACAACGCGGCCAAGGCGGGGCCGTCCGCCGAGAAGTACCACGACGTCCACCGGGTCGTCACCAACCTCGGCGTCTTCGGCTTCGGCACCCCGGACCACTCGATGCGCGCGGTGTCGCTGCACCCGGGCGTCACGCGCGACGAGGTCGCGGCGGCGACCAGCTTCGAGATCGACTTTTCCGGAGCCGGAACCAGCCGCGAACCGACGGCGGAAGAACTGCGGCTGATCCGGGACGTGCTCGACCCGAAGAACTTCCGCGACAAGGAAGTCCCGGCGTGAAGACCGCGCTGACCGACCTCGCCGGCGTCGAGCACCCGATCGTCCAGACCGGCATGGGCTGGGTGGCCGGCCCGCGGCTGGTCTCGGCGACCGCCGAAGCGGGCGCGCTCGGCATCCTCGCCTCGGCCACGATGACCTACCTCGAGCTCGAAGCCGCCATCACGGAGGTCAAGAAGCGCACGGAGAAGCCGTTCGGCGTCAACCTGCGTGCCGACGCCGCCGACGCGGGCGACCGGGTGGACCTGCTGATCCGCGAAGGCGTGAAGGTGGCGTCGTTCGCGCTCGCGCCGCGGAAGGAGATGATCGCGAAGCTGCGCGACCACGGCATCGTCGTGGTCCCGTCGGTCGGCGCCGCCCGGCACGCCGAGAAGGTCGCGGGCTGGGGCGCGGACGCCGTCATCGTCCAGGGCGGCGAAGGCGGTGGCCACACCGGCGGTGTCGCCACGACGCTCCTGCTGCCGTCCGTGCTCGACACCGTCGACATCCCGGTGATCGCGGCCGGCGGCTTCTTCGACGGCCGCGGGCTCGCCGCCGCGCTGGCCTACGGGGCCGCGGGCGTGGCGATGGGCACCCGGTTCCTGCTCAGCAAGGAGAGCACGGTCCCGGACGAGGTCAAGCGCGTGTACCTCGAGCAGGGGCTCGCCGGGACCGTCGTCACCCGCCGGGTGGACGGCCTGCCGCACCGGGTGCTGCGCACCGCGCTCGTCGACAAGCTGGAGCGCGCCGGCCGCGTGAAGGGACTCGCGCAGGCCGCGCGGAACGCCCTCCGGTTCCGGAATATCACCGGACTGTCCCCGGTTGCCATGGTCAAAGAAGGCTTCGCGATGAAGCACGGCAACGATCTCACCTGGAGTCAGCTGGTCATGGCGGCCAACACCCCCATGCTGCTGCGTGCGGGGCTGGTCGAGGGCCGGACCGACGCCGGGGTGCTAGCGTCGGGGCAGGTGGTGGGCATGATCCACGACCTGCCCACGGTCGGCGAGATCGTCGAGGGCACGGTGGCCGAGGCGGGTGAGATCCTGCGGCGCCTCGGCCGGGAAACGGGAGGATGACAGTGGCGCTCAAGGTCGGTTACAAGGCGTCGCCGGAGCAGTTCGGGGCGCGCGACCTGGTCGAGTTCGCCGTGCGCGCCGAGGAGGTCGGCCTGGACTCGGTCTGGGTGGCCGACCACTTCCTGCCCTGGCGGCACGAAGGCGGGCACGCGCCGTGGGCGCTGGCGTTCATCCCGGCGGTGGCGGAGCGGACGAACCGGGTGCAGATCGGCACGAGCGTGCTGACCCCGACGTTCCGGTACAACCCGGCGGTGATCGCGCAGGCGTTCGCGTCGATGTCCCTGCTTTCGGAGGGCCGGGTGATCCTCGGGGTCGGCACCGGCGAGGCGCTCAACGAGATCGCCGTCTCCGGCATGGAGTGGCCGGAGTTCAAGGAGCGGTTCGCGCGGCTGCGCGAGGCGATCACGCTGATGCGCCGCCTGTGGACCGAGGACAACGTCTCGCACGACGGCGAGTACTACAAGCTCGTCGACGCGCGGATCTACGACCGCCCCGACCAGCCGCTGCCGGTGTACATCGCCGCGGGCGGCCCGGTGGTGGCCAAGTACGCGGGCCGCGCGGGCGACGGCTTCATCTGCACCTCGGGCAAGGGCATGGACCTCTACACCGAGAAGCTGATGCCGGCCGTGGCCGAGGGCGCGGAAGCCGCCGGGCGCGAGGTCAAGGACATCGACCGGATGATCGAGGTCAAGATCTCCTACGACCGCGACCCGGAGAAGGCGCTGGAGAACACGCGCTTCTGGGCCCCGCTGTCGCTGACGGCGGAGCAGAAGCACACGATCTCGTCGGCCGACGAGATGGAGCGGCTGGCCAACGAGCTGCCGATCGAGCAGGTCGCGAAGCGCTGGATCGTGGCGTCCGACCCGGACGAGGCCGTGGCGCTGGTCAAGCCGTACGTGGACGCGGGCCTGAACCACCTGGTCGTGCACGGCCCGGGCCACGACCAGGAGCGGTTCCTGAGCCAGTTCTCCGAGGACGTCCTGCCGAAGCTGCGCGAGCTCGCCTGACGTCGTGAGTGTTCAGGCGGGTTAGCACCCGCCTGAACACTCACGACAGGCGTTCGATGATGGTGACGTTGGCGGTGCCGCCGCCTTCGCACATCGTCTGCAGGCCGTAGCGGCCGCCGCGGCGTTCCAGTTCGTGCAGGAGCGTCGCCAGGAGCTTGGTGCCGGTGGCCCCGATCGGGTGGCCGAGGGCGATGCCGCCCCCGTTCACGTTGACCCGGTCGGGGTCCGCGCCGGTTTCGTCCAGCCACGCCAGCACGACGCTGGCGAAGGCTTCGTTGACCTCGAACAGGTCGATGTCGCCGATCGTGAGCCCGGCGCGGCGCAGTGCGTGCGCGGTGGCCGGGATCGGGCCGGTCAGCATCCACACCGGGTCCGCGGCGCGCACCGACAGGTGGTGGATCCGTGCCCGGGGCGTCAGGCCGTGCTCCTCGACGAACGACGCGGACGCCAGCAGGGCCGCGCTCGCGCCGTCGGAGATCTGGCTGGCCACGGCCGCGGTCAGCCGGGACTCCGGAGCGAGCGGCTTCAGCCCGCGCATCCGCTCCAGCGACGTGTCCCGGCGCGGCCCCTCGTCGTGCCGGAAGCCGTCGACCGGCGCGATTTCCGCGTCGAACCGCCCGGAGTCGACGGCGGCGATGGCCCGCTGGTGGCTGTGGAAGGCGTACTCCTCCATGGTCTCCCGGCTGATGTCCCAGTGCGAGGCGATCATGTCCGCGCTGCGGAACTGCGAGACCTCGACGCTGCCGTAGCGCTCCTGCCAGCCCTTCGACCCGGAGAACGGGTCTTCGAAGCCGTGTTCGCGCCCGGCCAGCATGGCCGCGCTGATCGGGATGCGGCTCATGTTCTGCACGCCGCCCGCCAGCACCAGGTCCTGCGTCCCCGACATGACCGCCTGCGCGGCGAAGTGGACGGCCTGCTGGCTCGACCCGCACTGCCGGTCGACCGTCACCCCCGGTACGTGGTCGCCGAACCCCGCCGCCAGCCACGCCGTGCGCGCGATGTTGCCCGACTGCGGGCCGAGCGTGTCGGTGCAGCCGAGGATGACGTCGTCGACGAGGTCCGGGTCGACGCCCGCGCGGGCGACGACCGCCTGGATGACGTGCGCGCCGAGGTCGGCGGAGTGCCACCCGGACAGGGCGCCGCCGCGCCGGCCGACCGGGGTGCGGACCGCGTCGAGGAGGAAGGCTTCGGGCACGGGCGCTCCTAGGGGTGCTGGCTGCTGACGGAGACGACTTCGCCGGTGAGGTAACCGGCGTAGTCGCTGGCGAGGAAGACCATGACGTTGGCGACCTCCCACGGTTCGGCGGCGCGGCCGAACGCCTCGCGTTTCGTGAGGTCTTCGAGGAGTTCGTCGCTGGTCACCTTGGCGAGGAAGGGGTGCATCGCGAGGCTGGGGGCGACGGCGTTGACCCGGACGTGGTGTTCGGCGGCGTCGAGCGCGGAGCAGCGGGTGAGCGCCATGACCCCGGCCTTCGCGGCCGCGTAGTGCGCCTGCCCGGCCTGGGCGCGCCAGCCGATCACCGACGCGTTGTTGACGATCGCGCCGCCGCCACCCTGGGCTACGAACTGCTTCAGCGCCGCGCGGGTGCAGCGGAAGGTGCCGGTGAGCGTGATGTCGAGGACGCGGGACCACTCGTCGTCGGTCATGTCCAGCACGGACTTCGTGCCGCCGAGCCCGGCGTTGTTGACCATGACGTCGATGCGCCCGTAGTGCTCGACGGCGCCGTCGATGAGGGCTTGGACCTGGTCTTCCCGCGTGACGTCGCACGGGATGGCGTGCACGTCGCCGAGTTCGGCGGCCTTCTCCTTCAGCCGCCGCTCGTGCCAGTCGCTGATGACGACTTTCGCGCCCTCCTCCCGGCAGCGCTTGGCCACGGCCGAGCCGATGCCGGTGCCGGCCGCGGCGGTGACCACGACGACCTTGCCGGCGAGCAGGTCGTGGCCGGGTGGGTAGTTCGGGATCACGGGCGGGCCTCCCGGGGCAGGCCGAGGACGCGCTCGGCGATGATGTTCCGTTCGATTTCGTCCGAGCCGCCGTAGAGGGTGTCGGCGCGGGTGAACAGGTAGAGGCGCTGCCAGTCGTCCAGTTCGGTGGTGGCCGAGGTGAGCGAACGCGCTCCGCGGGCGCGCATGGCCAGTTCGCCCAGGCCGCGGTGCCACTGCGCCCACAGGAGCTTGCCGACGGCGACTTCCGGCCCTGCGGCCTGTCCGAGCGTCCGCAGGGCGTGGGCCCGCAGGACGCGCAGGCCGATCCGGGCGCGGGCGAGGTCGGCGCGCAGCAGCGGGTCGTCGTAGGTGCCGAGCCGTTCGGCCTCGGCCGTGATGTCGTCGAGTTCGCGGCGGAAGCCGATCTGCTGGCCGAGCGTCGACACCCCGCGTTCGAACCCGAGGGTGGCCATCGCGATCTTCCACCCCTCACCGGGTTCGCCGACGACGAGGCCGGCGTCGGTACGGGCGTCGTCGAAGAAGACTTCGTTGAACTCCGACGTGCCGGTGAGCTGCTGGATCGGCCGCACGGTGACGCCGTCCTGGCGCAGCGGCACCAGCAGGTAGGACAGGCCGTGGTGACGCCGGGAGCCGGGTTCGGTGCGGGCGACGACGAAGCACCAGTCGGCCACGTGCGCCAGCGAAGTCCAGATCTTCTGGCCGTTGACGACCCATTCGCCGTCGCGCCGGACCGCGGACGTCGAGACGGCGGCGAGGTCGGAGCCGGCGCCGGGCTCGGAGTAGCCCTGGCACCACAGCTCCTCGACGGCGAGGATCTTCGGCAGGAACCGGGATCGCTGCTCCGGTGTGCCGAACGCGATCAGCGTCGGGCCGAGGAGCTGTTCGCCGATGTGGTTGACGCGGGCGGGGGCGCCGGAAGCGGCGTACTCCTCGTGGAAGGCGACCTGCTCGGCCAGGGACAGCCCGCGGCCGCCGTGCTCGACGGGCCAGCCGACGCCGGTCCAGCCCGCGGCGGCGAGGTGGCGTTCCCAGGCCAGCCGCAGGTCGAACTCCTCGTGCTCGCGTCCCGGGCCGCCCAGGCCGCGCAGCCGGGCGAACTCGCCGGTCAGGTTGGCGGCCAGCCAGCCGGCGACTTCACGGCGGAATCCCGTCGCTTCCACGCACGCCTCCTTGCTGCCGGGCCGGTCCGGCACCTAGGGTAATGAGAACACGTTCTAGTTTGCCGGTCCAGAGGAGGGTGTGGTGGGAAGAACCACGATCCCGGCCGTCGTCCGGGACGCTGCCGATAAGTTCGGTTCCACGGAGGCCCTGGTCGACGGGGAGCTGAGGCTCGGCTTCGACCAGCTTCTGGAACGTGTTCGAACGGTCGCGCGAGCCTTCCTCGCCCGCGGCGTCGAGCCCGGCGACCGCGTCGCGATCACGTTGCCGAACACCCACCACTGGGTCCTCACGGCGCTGGGCGCGCTCTACGCGGGCGCGACGCTGGTGCCGGTCAACACCCGGTTCACCGCCGCCGAGACCGTCGACCTGCTCGTCCGCGGCCGGGCGAAGGCGCTGGTCGTGGCCGCGGACTTCCTCGGCACCGACCGCTACGCCGCCGTCCGGGCGACCGGGGCGCAGCTGCCCGACCTCGGCACCGTCGTCCGGGTGGCCCTGGAAGAGCCGCACCGGCCGGTCGAGGGCACCCTCGGCTGGGACGAGTTCCTCGGGCTCGCCGAGCGTGTGTCCCTCGCCGAGGCTGAAGCGCGGGCCGACGCGGTACGGCCGGACGACGTCAGCGACATCCTGTTCACCTCGGGCACCAGCGGCCGGTCCAAGGGCGTGCTCTCGGCCCACCGCCAGGCGGTCGGCGTCGCGGCCGCGTGGGCGGACTGCGGGCGGGTCACCGCCGACGACCGCTACCTGGTGATCAACCCGTTCTTCCACAGCTTCGGCTACAAGGCCGGGATCCTGGTCGGGTTGCTGACCGGCGCGACGATCGTCCCGCAAGCCGTGTTCGACGTCCGCGCGGCACTGGCCCTCATCGAGCGGGAGCGCATCTCCGTGCTGCCCGGCGCGCCGACGATCTTCCAGTCCCTGCTCCAGGAACGCCGGGGCGACCTGCCGTCGCTGCGGCTCGCGGTGACCGG
This sequence comes from Amycolatopsis sp. NPDC049159, assembly GCF_040648295.1. Taxonomy (NCBI): domain Bacteria; kingdom Bacillati; phylum Actinomycetota; class Actinomycetes; order Pseudonocardiales; family Pseudonocardiaceae; genus Amycolatopsis; species Amycolatopsis sp. NPDC049159. Next base: position 205,776 of record NZ_JBEZDL010000013.1, on the reverse strand, counting down.
GGCGGCCACCGTCCCCGCGTCCCTGGTCCGGCGGATGCGGGCCGAGCTGGGGTTCGAGATCGTGCTCACCGCCTACGGCCTCACCGAAGCCGTCGTGGTGACGATGTGCCGCCCCGGCGACGACGCCGAGCTGGTGTCCCGGACGTCCGGCCGCGCGACCGCCGGGTTCGAAGTCGCGATCCACGGCTCGCCCGGCGAGATCGTCGTCCGCGGCCCGAACGTGATGCTCGGCTACCTCGACGACCCCGGAGCCACCGCGAAAGCCGTCGACGAAGCAGGCTGGCTGCACACCGGGGACGTCGGCGAGCTCGACGAGGCCGGCAACCTGACGATCACCGGCCGGCTCAAGGACATGTACATCTGCGGCGGCTTCAACGTCTACCCGGCCGAGGTCGAGCACGCGCTGACCGAACTGGACGGCGTCCGCGACGTCGCCGTCGTCGGCGTCCCGGACGGGCGGCTCGGCGAGGTCGGCAAGGCCTTCGTCGTCGGCACCGGGCTGACGGCCGAGGCGGTCGTCGCGTTCTGCCGCGACCGGCTCGCCAACTACAAGACCCCGCGGTCCGTCGAGTTCGTGGACGCACTGCCCCGCAACGCTTCCGGCAAGGTGCTGAAGCGGCTGCTGACCGAGGAGAACGCATGAGTGAACCGGTGGTCCGTTCCGAGCGGCGCGGGCCGGTCGCGGTCGTCACGATGAACCGGCCGGACTACCGCAACGCCCAGAACTCCGCGATGACGTACGCGCTGGACGACGCCTTCACGGCCGCGGTGAACGACCCCGAGGTCAAGGTGATCGTGCTGGCGGGGGCGGGCAAGCACTTCTCCGCCGGGCACGACATCGGCAGCCCGGGCCGGGACGCGGACCAGCCGTTCGACCGGCGCGCCGTGATGTGGTGGGACCACACCGACAAGGTGGGCGGCGACCAGCGGTTCGCCCGCGAGTCCGAGGTGTACCTCGGGATGTGCCGCCGGTGGCGGGAAATCCCGAAGCCGATGATCGCCAGCGTGCAGGGCGCGTGCATCGCCGGTGGGCTGATGCTGGCGTGGGTGTGCGACCTGATCGTGGCGGCCGACGACGCGTTCTTCGCCGATCCCGTGGTGCGCATGGGGATCCCGGGTGTCGAGTACTTCGCGCACCCGTGGGTGCTCGGGCCCCGCGCGGCGAAGGAAGTGCTGTTCACCGGCGAACGGTTCACCGTGCAGCAGGCCAAGGAATGGGGCATGGTCACCCGGATCGTGCCGCGCGCGGAGCTGGAAGAGCACACCTTGGCGCTGGCGGAGAAGATCAGCGGGATGCCGTCGTTCGGGCTGGCGCTGGCGAAGAAGGCGGTCAACCAGGCCGAGGACCTGATGGGGCTGCGGTCCGGAATGGACTCGGTGTTCGGGCTGCACCACTTCGCGCACGCCCACAACGCGGAGACCTCGGATGACGCGCTCGGCGGCCAGTCGGCGCGGTCGATGCGCGACGCGAACAAGGGGGGCTGATGGACCTCGACATCGACGGGGCTTCGGCGGCTTTCCGCGACGAGGCCCGGGAATGGCTGGCTTCGCACGTGCGGGTGCTGCCGTCGATGGACACCGCGGAAGGCTTCGCGGCGCACCGGGAATGGGAAGCGCAGCTGGCCGAGGCGCGGTGGTCGGTCGTGTCGTGGCCGGCCGAGTACCACGGCCGGGACGCTTCGATGCTGCAGTGGCTGCTGTTCGAGGAGGAGTACTACGCCGCCCGCGCGCCGGGCCGGGTGAGCCAGAACGGCATCTTCATGCTCGGCCCGACGTTGTTCGCCCACGGCACGCAGGAGCAGCGCGACCGGATCCTCCCGCCGATGGCCCGCGGCGAGCAGATCTGGGCACAGGCGTGGTCGGAACCCGAGGCGGGCAGCGACATCGCCGCGCTGCGCAGCACGGCCGTGCGCACCGACGGCGGCTGGCTGCTGTCGGGGCAGAAGACGTGGAGTTCGCGGGCCGCCTTCGCCGATCGGGCGTTCGGCCTGTTCCGCACCGACCCGGCCGCGCAGCGCCACCACGGGCTGACGTACTTCATGGCCGACCTGCGTGCCGACGGCGTCACCGTGCGGCCGATCCCGCAGCTGGACGGGGAACCCGGGTTCGCGGAGATCTTCTTCGACGACGTGTTCGTGCCCGACGCCGACGTGATCGGCGAAGCCGGGCAGGGGTGGCGGGTCGCGATGACGACGGCCAACAACGAGCGCGGCCTGTCGTTGCGCAGCCCCGGCCGGTTCCTCGCCGCCGCCGATCGGCTCGTCGGCCTGTGGCGCGCGCAGGACGAGCCGGAGTCCACAAAGGACCGCGTGGCCGACGCGTGGATCGGGGCGCGGGCCTACCAGCTCTACACGTTCGGGACGGTGAGCAGGCTCGCCGAGGGCGGCGAGCTGGGCCCGGAGTCCAGCGTGAACAAGCTCTTCTGGTCCCACCTCGACGTCGAACTGCACGAGACCGCGCTCGACGTCCTCGGCCCGGCCGGGGAAACGGACCAGGACTGGGTGAACGGCTACCTGTTCTCCCTCGCCGGGCCGATCTACGGCGGCACGGACCAGATCCAGCGGAACACGATCGCCGAGCGGCTGCTGAAGCTCCCGAGGGAGGCCCGCCGATGAGGTTCCAGCTTTCGCCGGAACACCGGCAGTTCTCCGCGACGCTGCACGAGCTGCTCGGCGGGGCGGACACCGCGACCACCGCCCGGGCGTGGGCGGCCGGGGAGCACGACCGCGGCCTCAAGCTCTGGCGCGCGCTCGCCGACGTCGGGGTGTTCGCGCTGCTCGTGGGCGAGGACGACGGCGGTCTCGGCGCCGGCCCGGTCGACCTGGTCGTCGCCTTCGAAGCACTGGGTTACCACGCGGTCCCTGGCCCGCTCGCCGAGTCGGCCGCGGTCGCCCCGGCGCTGCTGACCGGCGCCAAGCTGACCGCCCTCGCCGAGGGCGACCTCCTGGCCACCGTCGTCGCCCCGCCGGAAGTCCCCCTCGCCCTCGACGCCGACGTCGCCGGCGTGGTCCTGGACCTGACCGGCGCGGAACTCACCGCGGCGGAAGCGGTCCGCTCGATCGACCCGGTCCGGCGCCTGTTCCGGGTCCCCGGCGCGGCCGCGGGACCCGTGCCCGACCTCGGCGTGCTCGCGGTGGCCGCGCAGCTCCTCGGTGCGGGTCAATGGCTCCTGGACACCTCCGTCGCCTACGCCAAGCAGCGCCGCCAGTACGGCCGCGCCATCGGCGAGTACCAGGCGATCAAGCACCTGCTCGCCGACGTCGTCACCCGGCTCGAACTGGCGCGGCCGCTGCTCCACGGCGCGGCCGTCGCCGGGGGGACGTTCGCCAGGGACGTCTCGGCGGCCAAGGTCATGGCCGCCGACGCCGCCTGCCTGGCCGCGCGGACCGCGCTGCAGGTGCACGGCGCCATCGGCTACACCGCCGAACACGACCTCGGCCTGCGGCTCACGAAGGTCCGCGCGCTGGCCGGGGCGTGGGGGACCGGGTCGTTCCACCGCGACCGGGTGCTGCGATGACCGACCCGATGGACACCGAGGAGGCGCGTGCCCTGCGGGAGGCCGTCCGGGCGCTGCTGACCCGCCGATCGGCGGTGCGGGCCGCGATGGACTCGCCGCTGGGCTACGACGACAAGCTGTGGTCGACGCTGTGCGAGCAGATCGGCGTCGCCGCCCTCGCCATCCCGGAGCACTACGGCGGCGCGGGCGCGGGACTCGCCGAATCGTGCGTGGTGCTGCAGGAACTCGGCCGGACGCTGACGCCGTCGCCGCTGCTGGGGTCGGCGCTGCTCTGCGGCGAGGCCCTGCTCCGCGCCGGCAACGACGAAGCCTGCGAACGGTTGCTGCCCGGCATCGCCGCGGGCACCACCCTCGCCGCGCTGGCCTGGTCCGGCGAGAACTGGACACCGGAGCTGACCGCGTCGCCCACCGGCCTCGACGGCCGCGCCCACTACGTCCTGGACGGCGACCTCGCGGGCGTCCTCCTGGCCGTGGCCCGCACTTCGGACGGCACCGGGCTCTTCGAAGTGCCGCTGGACGGCGTTCACCGCGAGCACGTGACCACCCTCGACCCGACCCGCAGGCTGGCCGTCGTGGACTTCGCCTCGACCCCGGCCCGGCGCCTCGACACCGGCGGGTTCGACCGGCCGTTGCGGCAGGTGCTCGACACGGCGGTGATCGCGGTGGCCGCGGAGCAGGTCGGCGCGGCGGCCCGGGCGCTGGAACTGACAGTGGAGTACACGAAGCAACGCCGTCAGTTCGGCCGCCCGATCGGGTCCTTCCAGGCGTTGAAGCACCGGATGGCCGACGTCCACGTCCACGTCGAGGCCGCGCGCTCGGCGTTGTACGCGGCCATTGTGGACGGTGACGCGGAAGCGGTGTCGACCGCGAAAGTCGTGTGCGGCGAAGCGTTTTCGCACGCGGCCGCGGAAATGATCCAGCTGCACGGCGGCATCGCGATCACCTGGGAACACGACGCCCACCTGTACTTCAAGCGAGCGCACGGGACCGCCCTCCTGTTCGGCGATCCCGTGCGCGCGCTCGGCTGCTAGGCCAGGTGGTGCACCTCCTGCAGCCCGTACACCGGCGTCGGCAGGCCTTCGGCGCGGGCCTTGAGCTGCAGCGCGAGGTAAAGCGAGTAGTGGCGGGACTGGTGCAGGTTCCCGCCGTGGAACCACAGCCCCTCCTGCCGCGTGGGTTTCCACATGTTCCGCTGCTCGCCTTCCCACGGGCCCGGGTCCTTCGTGGTGTCCGAGCCCAGGCCCCACACCTTGCCGACCTTGTCGGCGACCTCCTGGCTGATCAGGTCCGCGGCCCAGCCGTTCATCGAGCCGTACCCGGTGGCGTAGACGACCAGGTCCGCTTCCAGCTCCGTGCCGTCGTCGAGCTTCACCGAGTTCTCCGTCAGCTCGGTGACCTGGCCGTGTGCGAGCTTGACCTCGCCGTCGGCCACCAGGTCCGCGGCGCCCACGTCGATGTAGTAGCCCGAGCCGCGGCGCAGGTACTTCATGAACAGGCCGGAGTCGTCGTCGCCCCAGTCGTGGCGGAAACCCGCGGCCTCGAGGCGGTCGTAGAACTCCTGGTCGCGCTCCTTGATCGCGGCGTACACCGGCTGCTGGAAGGTGTGCATGATCCGGTAGGGGAGCGAGGCGAACGTCAGGTCCGCCTTCTGCGTCGTCATCCCGGCGGCCAGCGCGCGCTCGGAGTAGAGGTCGCCCAGGCCGAGGTCCATCAGGGAGTCGGACTTCACGATGTGCGTGGAGCTGCGCTGGACCATGGTGACGTCGGCGCCGGCCTCCCACAGCGCGCCGCAGATGTCGAACGCCGAGTTGTTGGACCCGATGACCACGGCCTTCTTGCCGCGGTAGGCGTCCGGGCCGGGGTGCTGGGAGCTGTGGTGCTGCTCGCCCCGGAAGCGGTCCTGGCCGGGCAGCACCGGGATGTTCGGCTTGCCCGACATGCCGGTCGCGAGCACCAGCTGCTTCGGCTTGAGGACGACCTCTTCGCCGTCGCGGTCGAGGACGACCGTCCATTCCTTCGCTTCCTCGTCGTAGGAGGCGCTCCGGCAGGTCGTCGACGACCAGTAGTTGACCTCCATGACCTTCGTGTACATCTCGAGCCAGTCGGCGATCTTGTCCTTCGGCGCGAAGACCGGCCAGTTGCGCGGGAAGTCGAGGTAGGGGAGGTGGTCGTACCAGACCGGGTCGTGCAGGCACAGCGACTTGTAGCGGCCGCGCCACTGGTCGCCGGGGCGGGCGTACCGGTCGACGACCACGTGCGGCACGCCGAGCTGGCGCAGCCGGGCGCCCAGCGCGATCCCGCCCTGGCCGCCGCCGATGACGAGCACGTACGGCTGCCGCGTCGTGCCCAGCTCCGTCGCTTCCGCGTCCCGCGCTTCGGACCAGGTGACGCGGTCGCGGTTGACGCCGTGTTCGGCGCCCTTGGGCCGGGCGGTGCCGAGCGGCTCCTCGTGGCCCTTCAGCTCGTGCAGCGTGGTGAGGAGCGTGAACGCGCCTTCGTCGGTGAGCCGCAGGTGCCCGCGTCCGCGGCCGGCCGCGGTTTCGAAGCCGATCCACGCCTCGACGACGCCGTCGCTTCCGGTCGGTTCTTCGGTGGCGTGGAAGCCGCTCGCGTCGGTGGTTTCCATCGTGGCGAGCAGCAGATCTTTTACGCCGTCACGGTTTTCGACGGTCTTGAGGTTCCAGGTGAAGGCGACCAGGTCGCGCCAGAACGACGTCGTGGCGAAGAGGGCGGCGGCCCGGTCGGCGTCCCGGGCCGCGAGCGCGGCCTCGAAGTCGGCGAGCCAGCCGTCGACGCGCTGCCGGGCACCGAGCGCCGCGGCGGGTTCGAGGGTCTGGGTCATGAGCGGACCTCCCCGTCTCGGGCACCGTCGTCGTCGGCGGCGCGTTGAGGGCAGCCAACCCCGGCGGCCGGGGTCCGCGTAAGGGTTGCCCTAAGGTTGCACGACGACTTCGACGCCGGGCGCGAGCCGGTACGGGCGGGCGAGCAGCAGGCCGCCGACGAGCTTGCGCAGCCGCGACAGCTCGGCGCGCACGGTCACCACGTGCGTGCGGTCGCCGTAAACGGTTTCCGACAGCTGCGCGGCCGACACCCCGGCCGGACCCGCGGTCGCGATCAGCCGCAGCAGCTCGGCCTGGCGCCGCCCGAGCGGGTGCGTCCACCGCGCCGAGCCTTCGACGATCGCCCGCGGCGGCCCGAGTTCGAGCGTGAGCCGCAGCGGTCCGCGCCGGCTCGGCCGCAGCAGCCAGCCCCCGGGCACCGGCTCGGGTTCGCACGTCCCGAGCCCGCGCACCGCGACCGGGACTCCCGGGCTCGGCGCGGCGACCCGGTCGAGCCCCGGCACCCCGCGGTGCGCGGCGACCCAGCCGTGGTCGTCGACGACCAGCCCGGGACCGCCGGTGAGGACGTGCCCGGACAGCTGCCGGAGCCCGTGGAGCCGGGCTTCGTGCCGCTGCCACAGGAGGGCTTCGGCGAGCCGCACGGACGTGCCGACCAGCGCGACCGTCATCGGGTGCACGGTCTCGGCCGGCCCGCTGACGTCGACGATGCCGAGCAGCTCCCCGGTCCGCGGGTCGTGCAGGGGGTAGGCGGTGCAGGCCCAGGCGTGGTGCGACCGCACGAAGTGCTCGGCGGCGAACATCTGCACGGGCGCGGCCTCGGCCAGCGCGGTCCCGATCGCGTTGCTCCCGATGGCGGGCTCCGACCAGGTGGCCCCTTCGGTGAACCCGAGCGAGTCGGCGCGGTGCCGCACCCGGCGCGCCCCTTCCCGCCACAGGACGACGCCGTCGGCATCGGTGACGACCATGAGGTGGTGCGCGTCTTCGGCGACCGACGTCAGCGCGCCCCGCAGCTCGGGCAGCACTTCGTGCAGCCGGCAGCCGGTCCGGCGCCGTTCGACTTCGGCGGCGCCGAGGGGATCGGGCGCGGGCGGCCGGTCGGGATCGACGCCTTGCGCGGCCACGCGGCGCCAGGACCGTTCGACGAGCAGGCGTGGCGCGGTCCGGGGCGCTTTGCCGGCCAGGACGGCGTCGTGGATGCCCGCGAGCAGCCGGGCGTGCCCGGCGACGTCGGTGCCGGGCCGGACCGCGCAGACGCCTTCGTCCACCGCCACCTCCTGGGCCGTGGCCTCACGGTAACCCGCCTGGTGGGGGGTGGGGCAACCTTCCCGCAACCCCCGGGGCCCCCGCACCGCGTCCGGCGCTCGACCGAGGGGTTGCGTTGTCCGCAGCAGCCGGTTCGAAACCAGTCCGGGGTCAGCCGGTGAGGCGGGCCGCCGTCGCCGGGAGTTCGCGGTTGGCCTCGTCCAGGCCGCTGGCCACCGTGCGGCAGGGGGCGCAGCGGGCGATGTGCTCCGCGATCGCCGTCGCTCGCCGGGGCGACAACGCCCCGCGGACCCAGGCTCCCATCCGCCGCCGGGGCTCGCGGCAGATCGGCTCCTCCGCGTCCGGCACCTGGACCTGCAGGTACGCCTGCCGCAGCCCTTCCCGCGCCCGCATCGCCAGCGCCGCCACACTGTTGGGTGAAAGTCCGAGCAGGGGAGCGACCTCCGTCGGGGTGTCGCCCTCGGCTTCGGTGCGCCACAGCACCGTCCGCCACCGCCCCGGCAGCGTGCAGTACGCCGTCCACACCAGCTTCTCGTTCGACCGGTGCAGCGCCCGCTCATCGGCTCCGCAGGTCGCGCGAGCCTCGGGGACCGTCTCGCACAGCTCGACCCGGCTGCCCTGCTTTCCCCAGCGGGACACCAGGTTCCGCATCGTCACGACCAAGTACGGGCGCAGGTCGCCGTCCGGGCCGCCGCCGGCGCGGACCACGGCCAGGACCCGGGTGAAGGCCTCGGCCACCAGATCGTCGCGCTCGGCGGGCTGGTTCGCCCAGCTGCCGGCGATGCGGCGCAACGGGCCCTCGTGGCGGCGGAACAGGAGGCCGCCCGCGGCGAGGTCGCCGGCGCGGAGGGCGGCGAGCAGTTCCGCGTCCGGCGGGTCCTCGTTTGCTGTCCTCATCGGTACTCTCCGTGACCACGCTGCACCCAAAGTAAGAGGTACGGCAGTGTACGCGATAGCGTCGCGCCGGTACACTCCGTGCCGATGACATCGACGGACAGACCGCGGCCGCCGGATGGGCGGGCCGCGCGGTGGGCCGGGCAGCGGGAACGCCGTCGCGGCGAGTTCGTCGAGGCGGGCCTGCGCGCCATCGCGCGGTACGGGCCCGAGGTGTCCACCGAGCAGATCGCCGACGAAGCCGGCGTCGCCCGCACGCGGCTCTACCGGCACTTCGACGGCGCCGCCGACCTCCAGCACGCCATCGCGGGCCGGGTGGCGGAGCTGATCACCACCGAGTTCGCGCCGCTGTGGAGCCCCGCCGGCACGCCGATGGACCTGATCCGGACGGCGATCGGCGCGCACACCCGCTGGCTGGCCGAGCACGGCTCGCTCTACCGCTACCTGACCCGGCACGGCATGGACGGCGCCCCCGACGTCTTCGCCGACGGCAAGACCGCCATCGCCCGGCAGCTCACCGTCGTCTTCGAGCACTACCTCGGGCTCTTCGGCATGGACACCCGCGTCTGCGAGGCCGTCTCCTTCGGGCTCGTCGGCCTGGTGGAGACGAGCACCTCGCGCTGGCTCGAGAACCCCCGCGGCGTCACCCGCGCCGAGCTGGCCGCCCTGCTGGCGCGCTGGGTCTGGGGGATCGTCGACGACACCCTGCGCGCGGGCGGCGTCACCCTCGACCCGGACGTGCCGCTCGCCGCGGCCGACCTGACCGCGCCCTGACCGTCCACAGTGGAGTCCGGGTGCGCGGTGGCGGGCCCGCCCTTACGATCGCCGCAAGCACGCGGGAGCGGGGGAACGGATGGGCATCGGGGCCGGCACGTGGCTCGTCACCATCGGCATCGTCCTGGCCTTGCTGGCCGTCGACCTCGTGCTCGCCGCGGTCCGGCCGCACCGGGTCGGGTTCGGCGAGGCCGTCGCCTGGTCGGTGGGCTACATCCTCGTCGCGGTGGCGTTCGGCGTCTGGCTGGCGCTCGCCCACGGCGGCGAGTTCGGTGCGGAGTACTTCGCCGGCTACATCGTCGAGAAGAGCCTGTCGGTCGACAACCTCTTCGTGTTCGTGATCATCATGACGACGTTCGCGGTCCCGGAGGAGCACCAGCACAAGGTGCTCACGTTCGGGATCATCCTCGCCCTGGTGATGCGCGGGCTCTTCATCGCGCTCGGCGCGGCCCTGCTCGCGTTGTTCTCCTTCATGTTCCTGCTGTTCGGCCTGCTGCTGATCTTCACCGGCGTCCAGCTGTTCCGGCACCGCGACGCCGACCCCGACATCGAGCACAACCTCGTCGTGCGCACCGCGCGGCGGCTGCTGCCGGTGTCGGAGACCTACGACGGCGGCCGGCTGACCACCACGGCCGGCGGGCGGCGGCTCGTCACCCCGCTGGTGGTCGTCCTGGTCGCGATCGGCGGCGTCGACCTGCTGTTCGCGCTGGACTCGATCCCGGCGGTGTTCGGGGTGACCGACGAGCCGTTCATCGTCTTCGCCGCGAACGCCTTCGCGCTGCTGGGCCTGCGCGCGCTGTACTTCCTCGTGAAGGGCCTGCTCGACCGGCTCGTCTACCTCTCGGCCGGGCTCGCGGTGATCCTCGCGTTCATCGGGGTGAAGCTGATCCTGCACTGGGCGCACGTCGACCTCGACGAGCGCGTCCCGGAAATCGCCACCCCGGTCAGCCTCGCGGTGATCATCGGCGTGCTGGCCGTGGTGACCGTCGCCAGCCTGCTCAAGACCCGCCGCGACCCCGGGGCGAAGGCGCACCCGGGCTCGCTGCGCGGGTCCGCCTCAGACCGCGAAGACCTGTGAGTCGTCGGCGAACGCCTTGAACTCCAGGGCGTTCCCGGCCGGGTCGAGCAGGAACATCGTCCACTGCTCACCGGGCTGCCCTGCGAACCGGAGGTAGGGCTCGATCACGAACGCCGTCCCGGCCGCGCGCAGCCGCTCGGCCAGGGCGTGGAACTCCTCGACGGTCAGGAGCAGCCCGAAGTGCGGCACCGGCACGTCGTGGCCGTCGACCGGGTTGTGCACCCGCTCCGGCCGGGACGGCGCCAGGTGCGTCACGAACTGGTGCCCGTGCAGGTTCCAGTCGACCCAGGTGTCGGCGCTGCGGCCCGGTTCGAGGCCGAGGACTTCGCCGTAGAAGCGGCGGGCGGCGGCGAGGTCGTCGACGGGCATCGCGAGGTGGAAGCGAGGGAGAGTCATGTCTGGATGTTAACATTACGACATGAGTGCTCAAGTGGCCCCCGCGCGCCGGCGCGGGCTGGCCGACGAGGTGGCCGACCGCGTCCGCGACGCGATCTTCGGCGGTGTCTACGCGCCGGGCAGCGCGCTGCGGGAGGTGGAGCTCGCGGAAGCGCTGGGCGTCAGCCGCGGGCCGGTGCGGGAAGCGCTGCTCAAACTGGAGCGCGAGGGGCTCGTCCGCAGCGAGTGGCACCGGGGCACCACGGTCACCGCGCTGTCCGACGCGGACGTCGCCGAGCTGGACAGCCTGCGGGCGGCGCTCGAACAGCTCGCCGTCGCCCTGGTGGTCGAGCGCGCGCCCGACCTGGCCGAGGTCGACGCCGTCGTCGGCCGGATGGAACGGGCCGCCGACGCGCACGAAATGGTCCGCTGCGACCTCGCGTTCCACGACGCGGTCTACGCCGCCGCCGGCCACCGGCGCCTGCGCGAAGCGTGGGAAGCGATCCGCTCGCAGGTGCACCTGTTCCTGCTGACCCGGATCGGCGTCGAGGCCGAGGGCTACCTCGACGGCATCCCGGCCGAGCACCGCGAGCTCGCCGAGGCGCTGCGGGCGCGTGACCTCGACGCGGCGCTCGAGCTCTTCGCCGTGCACCGCCGTCACGCGTACGAGATCCTGCGCGGGAGTTGACGCCGGCGTCGTCCGGCGCGGATCGTGGACCGATGGCGACACGCATGGGTGCGCGGTTCACCGGCGACCTGGCCGAACTGCGCTACGAACCGGTGGCGAAGCGGGTGCGGGCGGTCGCGAGTGGACGGACGTTCGCCGACTCGCGCCGGGCCGTGCTGGTCTGGGAACCGAAGCGGGTGGTGCCCTCGTACGCGTTCCCGCTCGCGGACCTGCGCGCGACCCCGGCCCCCGCGGACACCGCGGCGGCGCCGGAGCACCCGGTCCGGCTGGCCGAGGGCGGCCCGCCGGTCCTCGACCCGCGGACCGCGTTCGCCGTGCACACGTGCGCGGGCGAGCCGCTGACCCTGGCCGGCGACGGCGTGACGCTGCCGGGCGCGGGTTTCCGGCCCGCCGACCCCGACCTGGGCGAGCACGTCGTCCTCGACTTCGCCGCCTTCGACGAGTGGCTCGAGGAAGCCGAACCGATCGTCGGCCATCCGCGGGACCCGTTCTCGCGCATCGACGTCCGGCGCGGCGACAGCCGGGTCCGGATCGAGGTCGACGGCGTCGTCGTGGCCGACTCGGCCGCGCCCCGGATGCTGTTCGAAACCGGCATCACCACCCGCTACTACCTGCCGCGCGAAGACGTCCGGATGGAGCTGCTGACCCCGTCGGGCACCCGCACCACGTGCGCCTACAAAGGACACGCGAGCTACTGGTCGGTGGGCGCGCACCCCGATCTCGCCTGGACGTACGGCGAACCGCTGTCCGACGCGCGGGACGTCGCCGGGTACATCGCCTTCCTGACCGAACGCGTCGACGTCTTCCTGGACGGGGAGCGGCAGCCGCGGCCGGTCACGCCCTGGTCATAGCACCAGGTCCGCCGGACCGCCGATCTCGCGCACCTCGCGCGTGGATTCCTGCTGCGCCAACGGGTCCGCGTCCGGCAGCTCGCCGAACGACAGCCCGGTCAGCTCGGCGACGCGCCGGACCGGGACCTGGTAGGTGCGGTAGGCGCCGTAGCTGAACTCGCCCGCCAGCTCCAGTCCCTTGATCAGTTCCTCCTGGCTCAGCAGGTAGGCCGTCGCCGAGAGCGTGCCGTCGGTCTTCACCATCGCGACGACCTTCCAGAACTGGCGCGGCAACCGCACCCCGCGGTAGCGGTCGTCGTCCTCGGCCAGCACCGGGCCGGTCAGCACGGTGACCTTGAGGTCGTGGTTGTCCGCGTTGTTCAGCACGTAGTCCTCGAGCCCGGCCCACGTGGTCTTGTTCTGGTTGAAGTCCTTGTGCTGCGGCGAACAGTTCGTGAAGTGGAACGTGTCGTCGTTGCCCAGCTGGGCGATCGCTTCGGTCGCACCCCACGCCGGGTCGAGGCGGCGGACCAGGTGGCCGCGGTCGAGCGGGTTGGCCCGGTAGATCTCCTCACCGACCTGCTCGGCCTCCTCGACGCGCGGGTCCAGCGACCAGTGATCGGCTTCGCGGTGCAGTGACCGGCTGGTGCGCCCGTCGATGTTGACCGCGGTGAACAGCGCGAGCCGCCGCTCCTTGTGCAGCACGACGCTGAAGTGGTGGTACGGCAGCACGTACCGCGGTTCGGCGGTGGCCTGCCGGTTGAGCGCGGCCAGCGGCACGAGGGCCTCGGGCAGGGCGGGCAGCGGCACGGCGTGCCCGGGCAGGAAGGCCGGGTCGTAGCCCTCGCGGTTCGAGTAGTCCGGGTCGATCCGGCCGGTCTCCGGCCGGGCGGCCGCCACGGGCAGGGCGCGGCCGGCCAGCCGGTCGACGAGGGCCTGCTGCTCGGCCGGGAACCGGTGCGTGCGCAGGAAAGCCAGCAGCTTGCTGACCCGGATGCCTTCGTTGATGAAGCGGCCGAGCTCGGCGTGGTCGCCGGTGGGGACGCTCGCGTGGTGCAGCGCCACGACCTCCCACTGGTCGTTGAACACCGGCGAGCCCGACGACCCGGGTTCGGTGTCGGTCTCGTAGTGCAGGAACTGCTCCAGCACGTCGACGACGCGGTTCTCCCGCAGCGCGACCTTCTTCTTGTCGCCCTGGGGGTGCTGGACGATGGTGACGAAGTCGCCGACGATCGCCTTGCCCTCGGTGCCGATCAGCCGGTTGTACCCGAAGGCGGCGAGGTCGTCCGCGGACGCCTGCACGGCGACGAGCGCGAAGTCGAGATCCTCGTCCGCGACGAAGAAGCGGCCGGGGTCCAGCCGGAACGCGCGCACCGGCCGGGGCAGGCCGTCGACGCCGTCCTGGTAGTCGAACTCGATCACGCTGAACCCGGCGGTCGCCGCGTCGGGCAGCACGTGGTGGTTGGTGAGCAGCAGTTCCGGCGACACCAGCGACCCGGTGCCGTAGCCGGTGAGCCGGCCGCGGTCGTCACGGATGTTGACCCGGCCCACGGCCGACGCCGCCCGGACACCGCCTTCGAGGTAGCCGACGCCGAGGAGGTCGTCGGTGAGGATGATCCGTTCGAGGATCGCGCCCGCGGCCGCCATCGCCGCGGGCTCGCCTGCCACGATCGCCGCCGGGCTGACCGGGCGCACGTCGGGGTGGTAGCGGGCGAGCCGGTCGATCCGGGTGGCCACGCGGCGCGGCTCGTCGGCCCTGGCGATCCCGCCGGGCGTGCGCAGCAGCGCGATCTTGGCCCGCCGTTCGACGATCCGCCGTCCGGCTCGCGCGGCGGCGGCCGCTTGCTGAGCGGACGGCCGTTCGGTCTTGACGTCCACGGTGCCTCCCCGGACGAAGCGGAATCACCGCGTTAGTCGCATTCGTCCGGGGTCCGTTACACGAATTCCGTTGTATCGGCCGGAATGTGATGGTTCATTTTCGCTTCATTCGGAGAAAGGGAGAAAAATAACCGCCCGGCGCGCGGCCGGTCCGGCGGTTCGCAACGTCGTGAACGGGTCGTTCACCGCGCCGGACGCGGTGAACGGGTCGTTCACGACGTCCCGGACCGGGTCAGGGCGAACGTGCGTGGACGGGCGAGACCGCCACCGGCGGGCAAGCGTGCGAGCATCCTGCCATGTCTTCGATCATGCGGGCGTTCGTGCTCACCGGCCCCCGGGAGTACGCCGTGCGGGAGGTTCCCGCGCCGGCCGCGGCACCGGGTGAGGTCGTCGTCGACGTCGAGCGCGCCGGCGTGTGCGGCACCGACGTCGAGTTCTTCACCGGCGAGATGCCCTACCTGCACGACGGCCACGCCGCCTACCCGATGCGGCTCGGGCACGAATGGGCGGGCACGGTCTCGGCTATCGGCGACGGCGTCGACCCCGCCTGGCTCGGCCGCCGGGTCATGGGCGACACGATGCTCGGCGACCGGACGTGCCGCCGGTGCCGGAAGGGGCACCAGCACACCTGCGAGCAGCGCGAGGAGGTCGGCATCCGCGGTGGCCGGCCGGGCGCGCTGGCCGAGCGGCTCGCCGTGCCGGCGTGGTCGCTGCACGCGCTGCCGGACCCGGTGGACGCCGTGCTCGGCGCCCTGGTCGAACCCGGCGGCAACGCCCTGCGCGCGGCACGGGCCGCCCAGGCCGGCCCCGGCGACCGGGTGCTCGTGCTCGGGCCGGGCACGATCGGGCTGCTGACGGCGATGTTCCTGCGGGCCGCGGGTGCCGAGGTGCACCTGATGGGCGTGGCCGCGCTGGACTTCGCCCGCGGCCTGGGCTTCACCGGCGTCTGGACCCGCGAGACGCTGCCGGACCTGCCGTTCGACGCGGTCGTCGACGCCACCGGCGCGGCCGCGGCGCCCGCGCTCGCGGTGGACCTCGTGGAGCCGGCCGGGCGGGTCGTCTACATCGGACTGTCGGGCGACCCCAGCCGGGTGGACACGCGTGCGCTGGTCTTCAAGGACGTCACGGCCGTCGGGGTCCTGTCGGCGTCACCGGGCCTGGCGGAGGCGATCGAGGCGTACGCGAGCGGAGCGGTCGACCCGCGCCCGCTGGTGGGGGCGACCGTCGGCCTCGACGGGGTCGGCGCGGTGCTGGCGGGGGAGCGGCCCGGCGGTGCGGGGCCGAAGGTCCACATCGACCCGCGGCGCTAAGTCCTCGGCGACGCGAGCGTGGTGGGGCGGGATCGTCCGCGCAGCACCACTTCCTCCTTCGCCACCCACTGGGCCGCCTCGGTCTCCGCGGCGGACTCGACCGCCGTCCAGGAGGCCAGCAGGCGGGCGGGGGCGTTCTTGGCCAGCTCCGTCAGCCGGGCGGCTTCGTTGACCGGGTCGCCGATCACCGTGTACTCGAAGCGGCGCGGGTCGCCGACGTTGCCCGCGACCGCGTCGCCGGTGGCCACGCCGAGGCCGGCCGGGCCGTCCGGGACCTCCGCGGCCAGGCGGCGGGCGATCGCGCGGGCGGCGGCCAGTGCGCACGTCGCGTGGTCGGCGAGCGGGGCCGGCACCCCGAAGATCGCCAGTGCGGCGTCGCCGACGAACTTGTTGACCAGCCCGTGGTGCCGGTCGACCTCGTCGACCACCACGGCGAAGAACCGGTTCAGCAGGGCGACGACCTCCTCGGGCGGGCGGCTCGCGGCCAGCGCCGTCGAGCCGACGAGGTCGACGAACAGCACCGACACCGTCCGCACCGTGCCGCCCAGCTCGGTGGCCGTGCGCATGGCCTCGACCGCGACCTCGTGGCCGACGTGCCTGCCGAACAGGTCGCGCATTCGCTCGCGCTCGGCCAGCCCGGCCGCCATCCCGTTGAACCCCGCCTGCAGCAGGCCGAGCTCGCTGCCGTCGTAGACCGGGATCTCCACGGCGAACTCGCCCGCCCGGACGCGGCCCAGCGCGTCCTGGACCGACGTGATCGGGTTGACCACCGCGCGGGCGGTGAACACCGTGACCAGCAGGCCGAAGCACAGCACGACCAGCCCGAGCACGATCACCGACACGGCCAGCTTCGTCGTCGAGACGTCGCCGCGGACCCAGGCCAGCACCGCGGTCACCACCAGCCCGGCCACCGGCACCCCGGTGCCCAGGCACCAGAACAGCAGCATCCGCAGGTTGACGCCGCCGGTGACCGGGCGCGGCGGCGTCGTGCCCGCCAGCGCCAGTGCCGCGTACGGCCGCAGCGCGAACTCGCCGAACAGGTAGGCGATCGCGCAGACGACGACGGCGGCGAAGGCGACGACGAGGAGCTCGGTCAGCGCCACCGACGGCTGGACGAGGACGGCGAGCCCGCCGAACACCAGTGTCGCGACGCCCCACAGCACGGCCTGCAGCACGGTGAGCCGCAGCGGGACGCGCAGGCTCGCGGTGCGTTCGGCGTCGGTGGGCCGGCGCCCCTCGGCCGCCCAGTGCAGCGTCCGCAACGCGCCGCCGGTGCCCCACAGCGTGCCGACGACGACCGCCGAAACGACGTACACGGGTACCGCGATCGCGGTGACGCGGACGAGGTCGGCGGACATCCCCGGCGCCGGCATGAGCAGGGCCGCGAGCCCGACCACGACCAGTGCGCCGATGACGTTGGTGGCGATCAGGGCGGCCGTGAGCAGCCGCTGGACCCGCCGCCGCAACGCCGTGACGTTCTGGTCCAGCGGGCCGAGCAGCCCGGAGCCGTACGGCAGGGGTTTCACCAGCTGAGTGTACAACCGTTCACTCAGATGCCCGCTGGCGGGCGGGAAAGTATGTGTTACGGTTGGTAACAGTGAACTTGGGTAACACCTGACGAGGAGGTCGGCCATGACGAGCATCGGCGAAGCGGGCGTGTCGGACCGGGAGACCGTGGCGCGGCGGCTGCTCGACTCGTCGGAGCAGCTGTCCTACGACCCCGTCAAGGAGGTCGACTGGGAGACGCCGCTCGACACCGACTACCACGGTGCGAGCCCGGAGTGGAGCACGCTCTACGGGACCTCCTACTGGGCCGAAATGACGCCCGGGCAGCAGCGCGAGCTGACCCGCCAGGAGGCGGCGTCGGTGGCGAGCACCGGGATCTGGTTCGAGATGATCCTCCAGCAGATGGTGCTGCGCGACTTCTACGGCAAGGACCCGACGGACCCGGCGTTCCAGTGGGCGCTGACCGAGATCGCCGACGAGTGCCGCCACTCGATCATGTTCGCCCGCGGTGCCGCGAAGCTGCGCGCGCCCGCGTACCGGCCGCGCCGGTTCGTCGTCGAACTGGGCCGGGTCTTCAAGGCCACCGCGACCGGGGAAGCGGCGTACGCGGCGATCCTCGTCGCCGAAGAGGTCCTCGACGTCATGCAGCGCGACTGGATGCGCGACGAGCGCGTGGTCCCGTTCGTGCGGACCATCAACAACATCCACGTGGTCGAGGAGTCGCGGCACATGAAGTTCGCCCGCGAGGAGACCCGCGAGCGGCTCGAAGGCGCCGGGTGGCTGCGCCGCCAGATCAACGGCTTCGTCGTCGCGGTGGCGTCGTACTTCATCGTCACCAGCATGGTGAACGCCAAGGTGTACGAGAACGCCGGGCTGGACGGCAAGCGGGCGCGGCGCGAGGCGAAGGCGAACGAACACCACAAGTCGATGCTGCGCTCGAGCTGCTCCGGGCTGATGGAGTTCCTGCACTCGGCCGGGCTGCTCACCAAGCCGTCGCTGTGGTTCTACAAGCGCGCGAACCTGATCTGACATGGCGTTCGCGATCACGCAGACCTGCTGCGCCGACGCGTCCTGCGTGTCGGTCTGCCCGGTCAACTGCATCCACCCGACGCCGGACGAGCCGGACTTCGGCACGACCGACATGCTCTACGTCGACCCGGACACGTGCATCGACTGCGGTGCCTGCGCCGACGCGTGCCCGGTCGACGCGATCTTCCCGGCCGGCGCCCTGACCGGGCCGCTCGCGGCCTACCCCGACATCAACGCGGAGTACTACGCGGAGCGGGACGTGCTGGCCGAGGCCACCGTCGCGCCGAACTTCCACCGGTGGTCGCCGCCGTCGTTCGCCCGGATCCTCCCGAGCGACTTCGCGCCGCTCGACGTCGCGGTCGTCGGCACCGGGCCGGCGGGCATGTACGCGGTCGAGGACCTGTTGCTGCACACCGATTCCCGGGTCACGCTCATCGACCGGCTGCCGGCGGCGGGCGGGCTGATCCGTTACGGCGTCGCGCCCGACCACCCGTCGACGAAGAAGATCGGCGAGACGTTCGCCCGCTTCCACGACCACCCGCGGCTGCGCCTGCGGCTCGGCGTCGAGGCCGGTCCGGAGCTGGCCGAGCGCCACGACGCGGTGATCTACGCGGTCGGCGCGACGGAGGCCCGGCCCCTCGGCATCCCGGGCGAAGACCTGCCCGGCAGCCTCCCGGCCGCCGCGGTGGTCGGCTGGTACAACGGCCACCCGGACATCGCGCCGGACGCCGTCGACCTCTCGGCCGAGCGGGTGGTCGTGGTGGGCACCGGCAACGTGGCCCTCGACGTCGCCCGGATCCTGACGGCGGATCCGTCTTCGCTGGCCGGTACGTCCCTTGCCCCGGCGGCCCTGGCTCAGCTGCGGTCGAGCAAGGTCCGCGAGGTCGTGGTGCTGGCCCGCCGGGGCCCGGAGGACGCCGCGTACACGCGGTCGGAACTGCTGGCGCTGGCGGCCCGGGGCGACCTCGTCGTGGACGGCCACGACCCACGCATCGCCGCGGCGATCGACGGCGGGGACGGGAAAGCCGCGTTGCTCCGGGGGCTGCCGCGGGAGGCCGTGGACTGGTCGTCGCCACCGCCGGACGGACGGCGGACCGTGCTGCGGTTCCACTCTTCGCCGGTCGCGTTCACCGGCGACACCGAGGTGCGCAGCGTGCTCACCTCCGGCGGCGCCGAGATCCCGGCGGGCCGGGTGGTCCGGGCCGCGGGCTTCCGCGGCGCGCCGGTTGCGGGGCTGCCGTTCGACGCCGAAACCGGGACCGTGCCGAACGTCTCGGGCCGGGTCACGCCCGGGACGTACGTCGCGGGCTGGATCAAGCGCGGCCCGTCGGGCGGGATCGGCGCGAACAAGGCGTGCGCCCGGGAGACGGTCGGCGCCCTGCTGGAGGACGCCGTCGCCGGCCGGCTGTGCACCCGCGCACCCCGGCGCGGACTGGCCCGGGTGTTCGGCCGGTCAGCCGCCCGCCGGTGAATGGCTGGTGTGGGTGAATTCCACAGTGGACAGCATCGAGGCGTCCGTCGTGGTGCGCTTGCGGCCGAAGGCCAGGACCTTCGCCGGCTCGACCGCGAACACCGCGGCGTCGTGGCCGCCCTGCCGGAAGCCGTCGTCGGTGGCCTCGTAGACCCAGCTGCCGTCCCACTTGGCCAGCCAGGCCTCGGCGAGCCGGGTCAGCTCGGCGCGGCCCTTGACGCGGCGGGCGACGCCTTCGACCACGACGTCCAGCGCGTCGTCCCAGGAGTCGCGGCCGGTGGTCAGCACGACGTTCGGGTTCGCGGTCAGGTTGAGGTACTTCTGCTCGGTCTCGCCGGTCGCGAAGTGCAGTGTGCCGTCCAGCCACACCGCGACCAGCGGCGTGACGTGCGGGCGGCCGTCGGACCGCACCGTGGTGAGCCAGCTGATCTGCGCCGCTTCCAGCGCTCGCGCGGTTTCGGCCCAGTCCGTGGCCCGGGTACCGGGGTCGCTGAACCGTTCGTCGAGCCGGGTTTCCATCGTCACTCCGATCGTCGGCCCGGCAGCGCCGCCGTGTAGGCCGCTGCCAGGCGCGCCGCGACGGGGGGACCGTCCGGCGCTTCTCCGCGACGGGTTCCGAGGTGGGCCTCGCGCAGCTCGTCCATGAAGGCTTCCCACAGCGGCGGACCGCCGTCCGTGAGCACCGCGGCGCGCGCGGCGTACTCGTCGGCGACCGGCAGGTGCCGGACGCCCCACGCGCTGAGCTGCACGAGCACCGGGACGAGCTCGATGGCCCGCTCGGTCAGGCTGTAGGTGACCTTCTGCTTGTGCGAAGGGTCGCCGGCCCGGGTGAGCAGCCCGTGTTCGACGAGCACGCCGAGCCGGTCCGCCAGCACGTTCGACGAGATCCGCTCGGCACCGCCGAGCAGCTCGCGGAAGTGCCGGGCGCCGCCGAAGACGACGTCACGCAGCACGAGCAGCGTCCACCGGTCGCCGAAGATTTCCAGCGACAGGGAGATCGGGCACCCGGACCGCGTGTCGCGCACCGCTCTCACCTCAAAACTGGTTGCATTACGAGAGCAGTATGCGCGGCACGCGGCCGGTGGTCAACCCGCGAGGCGGTGCAGGACGGCGGCGGCCAGCGCCGTGCGCTCCAGCATCCCCTCGACGCTGATGTGCTCGTGCCGCGCGTGGGCGCCGTCGCCGACCGCGCCGAAGCCGTCCAGGACCGGGTGGCCCAGTGCCGCCACGAAGTTGCCGTCGCTCGCGCCGCCCACCGAACACTCCCGCAGCGTCACGCCCAGCTCCGCCGCTTCTTCGCGCGCCAGTTCGTACACCTTCGCGATGGCGGCGGAGCGTTCCATCACCGGGCGGTTCCAGCCGCCCTCGATGGTGAGGGTCGCTCGGGGGTCGTGGGGCTTGAGCGCGGCCAGGCCCGCGTCGATGCGGGCCGCCTCCGACGCGCTCGACACGCGGACGTCGATCTGCCCCGAAGCCGCGCCCGCGATCACGTTGGAGCGCGTGCCGCCGTCGATCACGCCGACGTTGACCGTCGTGCCGGCGTCCGGATCGGACAGTCCGTGCAGGGCCAGGATCGCGCGCGCCAGTTCGTCGATCGCGCTCGCGCCCTTCGCCGGGTCCAGGCCCGCGTGGGCCTCGACGCCCGTCGTGCGCACCCGGAACAGGCCGACGCCCTTGCGCGCGGTCTTCACCGCGCCGCCGGCGCTCGCCTCGAACACCAGCGTGGCACGGGTGCCCGCGGCGGCTTCCTCGATCACCGGCCGCGACGCCGGGCTGCCGATCTCCTCGTCGCCGTTGAGGACCAGGCGGACGGCCGGGCGCGGCAGCCCGGCGGCGTCGAGCGCGCGCAGCGCCCACACCGCGTGCACCAGGCCCGACTTCATGTCGAAGATCCCCGGTCCGGTCGCGCGGTCGCCGTCCACGGTGAACGGCCACTCCGCCAGGGTGCCCAGCGGCCACACCGTGTCGTAGTGGCAGAGCAGCAGCACCGGTTCTCCGCTGCCGGCGAAGTCGTAGACCTTGATGTCGCCGTAGCGCCCGCCGTCGACGTCCCGGACGTTCTCCGGGGTGCCCAGCCGCTCGCGCAGCCGGCCGTCCACCCAGGACAGTCCGCGGTCCAAAGCGGGCTTGTCGTCACTCGGCGTCTCGATGCCGACGTACGCGGCGAGGTCGGCGAGGAGGTCGTCGCGGTGCGCGCGCACCCACTCGTGCAGGTCCCGGATCACAGAGCTCGCTCCAATTCGGTCAGGTGGTCTTCGGACATCGCGACGGCGCCGCTCTCGACTTCGCGCAGCCGGGCCAGCACCGCGCGCAGCAGCGGCACGGGAGCCTCCGCGAGCACCGGCGCGTAGTGGTGGTGGACCTCGACCGGCCGGTGCCGCACGGCGATGTCGCGCCAGATGCCGCTGCGGTCCTTCGGCTGGCTCCGCAGCCACGCGACCAGGCGGTCGGTCGCCTCCTCGCGGCCGGTCGCGCCCGGGAGGTAGGCGGCCGGGTCGAACTGGTCGAACGCCTCCAGGGTGCGCTCGCCCGCGGCGGCGAAGACCTCCGCGGTCAGCGCGTGCATGAGCGGCCGGTGCCGGTCGATCAGGTCGGCCATCGGCGCGTCGGCGAGCGCGGTCGTGGTGAGCATCGCGCCGAACCCCAGCTTCGCCCACAGGTAGCCCTCGACGTTCGCGGTCGCCTTCGCCGGACCCCACACCTGCAGGTCCGCGACGACCTCCTCGACCCGCGGCGTGATCCGGCCGTCGGGTTCGCCGACGACCAGGGCGCCGAGGCCGCCGTCCCGCACGACACCGGGTTCGACGACGTCGGCGAACAGGTTCACGAACGCGCCGACCGTCCGTTCCGGACCGACGCGGGACGCGATCAGCCGCTCGTTGAGCCCGTTCTGCAGGGACACGACGAAGCCGTCTTCCGCCAGCCGCGGTGTCAGCCACTCCAGGACCGTTTCGGTGGCCTGGGCCTTGACGGCCAGCAGGACGCGGCCGAGGACCGGCGGGGCGTCCGCGGGGGTGAACGCGGGCAGTTCGACGGTTTCGGCGCCCTCCGGGCGGCGCAAGGTGAGGCCGCGGGCTTCGATCGCGGCCACGTGCGCCGCGTCGGCGTCCACGATGGACACCGGGTGGCCGGCGCGCGCGAGGTGGAACGCGAGCGTCCCCCCGATCGCGCCGCCACCGACCACCGTGTACGAGCGCCGGTCAGACATGCGCTTCCTTTCCTTGTTGCACGGGGGTTTCCCCGGTCCAGTGCAGCGGCAGGCCGGCCGCGCCCGCGGTGGACCCGCCGTCGACGCGCAGGACCGCGCCGGTGATCCAGGCCGCTTCCGGTCCGGCGAGCCAGAACACCGCGTCGGCGACCTCCCGCGGTTCGCCGCGACGGCCGAGCGGGTTGACCGACACCGCTTCCGCGTACGCCTCGGTGACGGGGTTGGCGGAGCTGTCCACGGTGACGAAGCCGGGGCTGACGGCGTTCACGCGGATGCCGTGCGGGCCGAGTTCCACCGCGCACGCCTTGGTGAGCATCTCCAGCGCGGCCTTCGACGTCGCGTAGTGGGCGGCGCCGGGCCGCGCCCGGGTCGCCGCGCCGGAGGAGATGTTGACGACCGCGCCGGTGGTCCCGGCGGCCACGTGGGACCGTCCGAACGCGACGGTGGTGAGCAAAGCGGCCCGGACGTTGACGTCCTGCACGCGGTCCCAGGTCGCCGCGGTCATCTCCAGCAGGGGAGTGGCCGGGTAGATCCCCGCCGCGTTGACGAGGACGTCGACCGGTCCGGCCTGCCCGACGAGTCCCCCGGCGAATCCGGCGTCCGCGAGGTCGCCGGGCAGCTCGACGACGTCGGTGCCGAGCCGGGCCGCCACCGCGGACAGTTCGGCCGGGCGCAGGTCGGCCAGGACGAGGCGGTCGCCCGCGGCGGCGAACCGGGCGGCTATGGCCGCGCCGATCCCGCCGCCGGCGCCGGTGACGAGCACGGTCCGCACTACAGCTCCTTTCCCTTGGTCTCGGGCATGGTCAGGTAGACCGCGACGCCGATGAGCGCGGCCGCGGCGACGTAGACCCACACCAGGTGGCCGAGGTGGTTCGCGTTCAGCCACGTCGTCACGTACGGCGCGGTCCCGCCGAAGATCGCCACGGCGAGCGCGTACGGCAGGCCGATGCCGGTGGTGCGCACCTCGGCCGGGAACTGCTCGGCCATGATCACCGCGCAGTTCGCCGAGTAGCCGACGATCAGCACCAGCCCGATCAGCTCGATGACGAAGACGCTCCAGAAGCTGTTGCCCAGGAAGTGGAACGCGGGCCAGGCGAACACCACGAACCCGGCGGCGAACGCGGTCATCGTCGTCTTGCGCCCGATCCGGTCGGACAGCAGGCCGCCGAACGGCAGCAGCGCGATGAACACGACCATCGCGAGGGTGTTGGCGAGCAGCGCGGTCTTGAGCGGGATGCCGGTGCTCAGGTGGGCGTAGGCCGGCATGTAGGAGACCCACACGTAGTAGATCAGCGTCCCGGCGATGGTCACGCCGGCCACGCGCAGCGCCGCGCCCGGGTGGTCGCGCAGCATCGCGACGACCGGGTTCCGCCGCGGCTGGGCGGAGATCTTGGTGAACGCCTCGGTTTCGTGCACCGACACGCGCAGCCACAGACCGACGAGGCCGAGCAGGCCGGCGATGCCGAACGCCAGCCGCCAGCCCCAGCCGTGCAGGTCTCCGTCGGACAGCGTCGCGTTGAGGATCGTGCCCATCAGCGCGGCGATCAGCGAGCCGAGACCGACCGAAACCTGCTGCCACGAACCGGCGAACGCGCGGCGCCCGGGTGCGGCGGACTCGATGAGGAACGCCGACGACGACCCGAATTCGCCGCCCGCCGAGAAGCCCTGCACGAGCCGGGCGAGCAGCAGCACGATCGGGGCCAGCACGCCGATCTGCGCGTACGTCGGGCACAACGCGATGACGATCGACGCCGCGGCCATCAGCGAGATGGTGAGCGTCAAGCCCTTCTTGCGGCCCTTCCGGTCGGCGTACGCGCCGAGCACCGCGCCGCCGATCGGCCGCATGACGAACCCGACGGCGAACACGGCCAACGTGGACAGCAGGGCCGTGGTTTCGTTGCCGCCGGCGAAGAACTGGCCGGCGAAGACCGGCGCGAAGGTCGCGTAGACGGCCCAGTCGACCCACTCGACGGTGTTGCCGACGGCGCCGGCGACGATCGCCTTGCGCTGCTGGGCCGTCAAGCGGTGGCTGACGACGGTGTCCACAGTGGTCATGCCTGCTCCCGGAGGACGTGGTCGACGATCTGGGCGTGCGTGGCGTACCAGACCCCGTCGTGGCCGCCGATGTGGTCGAGCAGTTCGGCGAGGACGGCGATCCGGGACCGGTGCCCGATGATGTGCGGGTGCATGGTGAGCTGGAAGATCCCGCCCTCGGCGTACGCGGCGTCGAACTCGTCGCGCCAGATCGAAAGCACGCCGCGGGGCGGGGTGTAGGGCCGCAGCGAGGCGAACCGGTCCATCATGAAGTACGGCGCGTCGTCGCGGATCCACTCGACCGGCAGCTCGACGATCCCGGTCGGCTCGCCGTGTTCGAGGAGCTCGTAGCAGTCGTCGTCGGCCATCAGCGACGAGTCGTAGGCCAGGCCCAGCTCGCGGGTGATGGCGAGGGTGTGCGCGGAGAAGTCCCACGACGGCGTCCGGATGCCCACCGGCCGGGTGCCGGCGAGGCGCTCGAGCACGTCGGCGGCGCGGAAGGCGAGGTCGCGTTCCTCGGTTTCGGTGAGGGCGGTGTTGCGCTCGTGGATCCAGCCGTGCAGCGCCACTTCGTGCCCGGCGTCCACATAGGACTTGACTTCGCCGTCGTGGAGCAGAGCGGACACGGCGGGCACGAAGAAGGACGCGGGCGCGTCGTGCCGCTGCAGGAGCTTCAGGATGCGGGGGACGCCGACGCGGGCGCCGTACTCGCCTTGCGCCATCTTGCCGGGCAGGACGTCGCCGTCCCGCAGCGAGGGTGTTTCGTGGTCGGAGTCGAAGGACAGCGCCACGGCCACCTTCGCGCCGCCGGGCCACGCCGCCGGGCGCAGCGGGCGCCCCGCGCGGACGTGCTCGACGTGGCCGCGCCAGGTCGCTTCGTCCCACTGCCACGGTTGTTCGGTCATGCGTCCTCCAGCTTGGCGGCGGGTGTCGGGGCCCACGCGCGCTTGAGCGTCGAAACCTGCAGGGTCACGTCGGCTTCCCGGAGCCCGGGCAGCGCGCCGACGACGTCGGTGGTGTGCCGGTACAGCTCGCCGTAGTGCCGCAGCACGATCTGGCCGACGAGGTTGAACCGGCCGGTGGTGGCGGAGAGGTACTTCGTGCCGGGGTGGGCGGCGAGCTGCTGGCCGGCGCGGTCGAGCTCGCCGGGGACCACCGAAAGCCAGAGCATGAATTCGAGGGCGTAGCCGAACATCGACGGCTCGGCGAGCGTCCGGAACCGCAGGCACCCGCGGCGCACCAGCGAGTCGACGCGTCTGGCCACAGTGGACTCGCTGGTCCCGACGTGCCTGGACACCTCCTTGAACGGCACCCGCGCGTCTTCGCCGAGCGCCGCGCAGATCGCGAGGTCCAGCTCGTCGAGCTGCTCGGGCGGGCGCTCCCAGTGCTGCTCTTCGAACGGCCGGACCTCGCCGCCGCGCAGGTCGGTGACGGCCTCGCGGCTCAGTTCGCCGGAGTCCCAGTCGTGGTTGGAGGTGAACGTCCGCATGACGGCGAAGGTCTCGGCGTCGCGGACGTCCCCGTCGCCGGGGAAGCCGTTCTCCTGCAGCCGCGCGATCTCGCGGTAGGAGGGCAGGACGAACTCGGCGGAGCAGTCGGCACTGCCGGCGAGCACGGTCGCGTACCGCACCTCGGGCCGCGCGGCGAGCGCCTCGGCCACGCCGTTGGCCGTACCCGGCCGGCACCGCAGCCGCGCGATCACGGGCACGCCGAGACCGCATCGCAGCACGTCCACGACCCCGATCACCCGGAGGCGGCCGCTGTCGGTGAGCTGCGCGGCCCGGCGGAGGACGGTGGACTCGCTGGCCCCGACGTGCCGCGCGACGGCGCCCCAGGACGCCCGGCCGTTGAGCTGCAGGGCCGCGACGATCCGCCGGTCCAGTTCAGGTGCCTTGCCTTCGATCTGCACGAGAGGCATCCTGAATGCAGGAAAACGTCAAGTCAAGGGGTGGCGATGCAAGAATGCGTCAGAGAGTGGGCGTGACTGCGGCGAGAGCGTCCGCCGCCGCGAGGTCGAAGTCGCCGTGGTCGCTGCCGAGGCCCTGGGCCACCAGCGCGGCGGCCGCGCTGCCCAGGACGGCCGCGTCCCGCAGCGAGCGGCCGAGGCCCAGGCCACGGAGGAAGCCCGCCGAGAAGGCGTCGCCGCAGCCGGTCGTGTCCACCACCGGGACCGCGAACGCCGGCACTTCGAGCGCCTCCCGCGCCGTCACCACCAGGGCGCCGAGCGCGCCCCGCGTCACCGCGACGCAGCCGACGCCGGCGTCGAGGAGCGCGTGGGCGCCGCCTTCGAGGGTGTCCGCGTTCGTCAAGCCCAGCAGCTGGTCCTCGTTCGGCAGCAGGTAGTCCAAAGAGGACAACGCGGGCGCGAGCCAGGCCAGCACTCCGGGGTCACCGGGGGCGAGCAGGTCGGCCGAGGTCACCACGCCGGCCGCGCGGGCCGGGCCGAGGATCTGCGCCGCTTTTTCGCCGCCCATCAGCTCCGGGCCGCCCAGGTGCAGGTGCGTCGCGCGGGCGATCTCCGACCCCGGGGCGTCCGAGGGCTCGTAGGTCAGGTTCGCGCCGGGGACGTGGAAGGCGGGGCGGCTGCCGTCGGCGCGGATGGGCAGCACCGACGCCGACGTCTGCACGCTCTCGCGGCGCAGTACCAGGGACGTGTCGACGCCGTGGCGCGCGAGCATCGCCAGCAGCAGGTCACCGACCGGGTCGGTGCCGATCGCGCCCGCCGTGCGGACCGCCGCGCCCAGCTTGGCCAGCGTGACCGCGGTGCCCGCGGCCGTGCCCGCCGGGCCGAACCGGATCTGCTCCACCAGGGTCGCGCCCTGGCCGTCGGGGATGGCTTCGACCGGGCGGACCTGCACGTCGAACACGTGCGCCCCGAGCGTCACGACCGTCTGCGTCACTGCCCGTACCCCCGGCGCACGGCCGCGGCCACGACGGCTTCCTGCTGCGCGGGATCGAGGACCCGCGGGGCGCCGAGCGTCGCGGCCCGCACGTACAGGCCGCACGCCCACTCGAGCAGCAGCGCGTTGTCGACCGCGGCTTCGAGGGAGGGACCGTGGGCGACCGCGCCGTGGTTGGCCAGCAGCGCCGCGGACTTGCCGTCGAGCGCGGTGAGCGTTTCCGCGGCCAGCTCCGCCGACCCGAAGACGGCGAACGGGGCGACCCGGATCGCGCCGCCGAGGGCCAGCTGTTGGTAGTGGACGCACGGCAGCTCGTCGAGCACCAGGGACACCGCGGTGGCCTGCGGGGAGTGGGTGTGCACCACCGCGCCCGCGCCGTAGCGCCGGTAGATCCCCAGGTGCAGCTCCAGTTCCGAGGTCGGGGTCCGCTCGCCGGCGACCACCTCGCCGTCGAGGTCGACGACGGTGACGTCGTAGGCCGTGGCCCGGCCCAGCACGACGCCGGTCGCCGTCACCGCCACGTGCTCGCCCACCCGGACGCTCACGTTGCCCGCGCTGCCGATGAGCAGGCCTTCACCCGCGAGCCCGTGACAGGCCCTCGCCACCGACCGCCGTGCTTCGTCGAGCATCGAACTCGCCATTGCCATGCGCCGAGGCTAGGATAAATACGAAACAAAGTCACGTTCAGGTTTGGGGAGCGGATGACCGAAGGCCGGCCGCGCCGGGTGCCGCGCCAGGCGCGCTCGCGGGAAAAGCTGGCCAGGGTGCTGGCGGCCGCGGACCGCCTGCTCGCCCGCGAAGGCGTCGAAGCGCTGACGACGACCCGCGTCGCCGCCGAGGCCGGCGTCTCGGTCGGCGCGCTCTACCAGTACCTGCCGGATCGAGAGGCGATCACCGAGGCGCTGGCCGTGGGCTACCTCGCCCGGCTGGAAGACCTCATGGACGCCGTCGCCGAGCGAGCGGCGGAGGAGGCCTGGGACGACCCGGTCGGCCTCCTCGTCGACGCGTTCGCCGGGCTCTACCGCGCCGAGCCCGGGTTCCGCGCCCTGTGGTTCGGGCGCGGCCTCACCGACGGCGCCCGGGAAGCCGACCGCGCGCACAAGCGCGTGATGGCCATCGGCGTGCACCGCATCCTGGTCGCCCAGCGCCTCCTGCGTGACGACTACGCGGCCGCGGTGGCGTGCCGCACGGCGTTCCTCGCCGCGGACGCCGTGCTCCAGGAAGCGTTCCGCGGCGACGGCGCGCCCGAACTGCTGGACCCGGTCAAGACGATGCTGCGGGCCTACCTCGGTCAGCTGCCCCGGCCGTAGCGACGAGGAATTCCTCGCCGCGGGCGAGCCGCAGCCCGTCGGCGCGCCCGGCGAAGTAGCGCTCGTCCAGCTCGTCGCCCGAGACGTGCACCGCCTCGCCGAACCCGGCTTCCTTGGCGAGCGCCAGGATTTCGGCGGGGGAGAAGGAGCTGACGAACGGCGTCCCGGCCGCTTCCGCCTTGCCCGCGGTGGCGCGGTGCCGGGCGCGCTCGCCGTCGTCGAGGAGCTCGGGCGGCAGCATGAACGTCATCGCCAGCGTGGAACCCGGGGCGAACCCGGCGATCCGGCGCAGCGTGGCCGCGTTCGCCGCCTTGGTCAGGTACATGCTGACGCCGGTGGACGCGACGACCGCGGGTTCGTCCGCCGCGAAACCCGCGTCCGTGAGCCGGTCCCACCACGACGTGGTCTCGAAGTCGACCGGTACCAGCCGCAGCCACTCGGGGACGCCGAGCCCGAGTTCGTCGAGGCGCGCGCGTTTCCAGGCCTGCGGGCCGGGCTGGTCGACCTCGAACACGCGCAGCCGCGCCGCGACTTCCGGGCGGCGCTGGGCGAAGGTGTCCAGCCCGGCTCCGAGGAGGACGTACTGCCCGACCCCGCGGCTCGCGTGTTCGACGACGAGGTCCTCGACGAACCGCGCCCGCGCGACCATCCCGGCCCGGTACCGCCCGGCGGTGGCCGGGTCCATGTCGTCCCGGTCCCGCCAGCCCTCGCCCGGACCGGCCAGCCGCAGCCCGAGTTCGTCGTCGAACACGTGCGGCGGCGGATCGACGGCGACGTGCAGCGCCCGCCACAAGGCGGTCCGCACCGCGGTGCTGTCCGGCGCGGTCATCGTCAGCCCGCCGCCGGCGCCGAGAGCGTCCAGGTCCGCCCGTCGGGATCGCGGACGGTCATCTCGCGGGTCCCGTAGTGGGTGTCCTCGAACGGGGTGACCACTTCGACGATGTCGTCGGCCCGGAAGGCGTCGGCGTCCGGCACCTTGAAGACGACCTGCTGCCGCGGTTCCTGGCTCGCGGGTACCTCGGCGATGAACAAGGGGGGTCCGTCGCCGTTGCGGAGCAGCCCCGAGTTGTGGTCGGTCGCGAAGTCGATTTCGTAGCCCAGCGCCTGGAAGAACTTGGCGGCCTTGCCCCAGTTGTGCGTCTCCAGGTACACGGCGTCGATGCCCTCGGTCGTCATGTTCAGTGCTCCTCTTCGGTTCCGAGATAGGCGCGCAGCGCTTCGGCGACGAGCGCCGACAGCGATTGTTCGGTTTCGACGGCTCGGTGCTTGAGCTGCCGGATCAGGCCGATCGGCAGGTACACGTTGAACTGTTTGACGTCGTCATCGCCCACGCGGCTGATCCTAGCATGCTAGCAAGCTAGAGGCGCCCTGGTGCTGGGCCGGTCTACGCGGCGGCGTTCGACCGTGTTCGACCGGATTGCCGTGACCGAACCGGTGGTCGTTCTCCGGCCTCGTCATTCGCTACGACGGCGCCACGAACATCGATCTCCGAGGCTCGTTGATCTTCGGCTGGGCGGGATATTTCCGGCCGTCGGCGGAATGGCTCAGCGAGTAGGTGCTGCCGAAGGTCGGCCGTTCGCCGCTTGACGGGCGATCGCCCCGCCGTCCAAAATGCAGAACCAGCACCATTTGTTAACGCTAACATTCCTGACGACGAGGTCGGAGCGATGCGATGAAGCTGCGCGTTCTGCTGTCCGTGCTCCTGGCGTTCGCCGGAGTCGTCCAAGGCGCAGGAGCCGCCGCAGCGGCAGAGGTGGTGACTCCAGCTCCCGTCATGGGCTGGGCCTCCTGGAACACCTTCGCCGCCAAGATCGACTACGCCACCATCAAAGCGCAGGCCGACGCGCTCGTCTCCGCCGGGCTCAAGGACGCCGGCTACACCTACGTCAACATCGACGAAGGCTGGTGGCAGGGCACCCGCGACGGCTCCGGGAACATCACCGTCGACACCGCCGAATGGCCCGGCGGCATGGCAGCCATCGCGGATTACCTGCACGGCAAGGGGTTGAAGGCGGGCATCTACACCGACGCCGGGCGGGACGGTTGCGGGTACTACTACCCGACCGGGCGGCCCGCGGCGCCCGGGTCCGGCAGTGAAGGCCACTACCTGCAGGACCTGCTGCAGTTCCAGCGCTGGGGCTTCGACTTCGTCAAGGTCGACTGGTGCGGCGGCGACGCCGAAGGCCTCGACCCGGCGAGCACCTACCGGGCGATCAGCGACGCCAACACAGCCGCCACCGCGCAGACCGGGCGCACGCTCACCCTCTCGATCTGTGACTGGGGCAAGAAGAACCCGTGGAACTGGGGCGCCGGCACCGCCCCGATGTGGCGGACCAGCACGGACATCATCTACTACGGCCAGACCGCGACCCTCCCGCAGGCGCTCACCAACTTCGACCAGGCGCAGCACCCCGTTTCGCAGCACACCGGGTACGTCAACGACCCCGACATGCTGACCGTCGGGATGCCGGGGCTGTCCGCCGCGCAGGGGCGGACCGAGTTCGGGATGTGGGCGGTCTCCGGGGCGCCGCTGCTCGCCGGCAACAACCTCGTGACGATGAGCGCGGAGACGGCGAACGTCCTCAAGAACCGCGAAGTCATCGCCGTCGACCAGGATCCGCGCGGCCTGCAGGGCGTGAAGGTCGCCGAGGACGCCGCCGGGCTCCAGGTGTACGGCAAGGTCCTGGCCGGTTCCGGGAAACGCGCGGTGCTCTTGCTCAACCGGACGTCGTCGGCGGCGACCATGACCGCGCGGTGGGCCGACCTCGGCCTCACCGCCGCCACCGCGAAGGTCCGGAACCTCTGGAGCGCTTCCGACAAAGGCAGTTACGCCAACGGATACAGCGTGAGCGTCCCGGCCAACGACTCCGTGCTGCTGACCGTCCAAGGCACCGACGCCGCGGCCACGCACGGCACCACGATCACCGCGGCCGCGACGGGATCGGCCGTCGCGACCTTCACCTACAGCGCGACCACCACCCGGACCGCGACCCTCGCGGTGAACGGCCAGCAGCCGACCGTCGTCGCCTTCCCGGCGACCGGGGGAGCGGCCAGGACCGTCTCCGCCGTCGTCTCCCTGGGCAAGGGCACCGACAACCTCACGTTCTCGGGCACGCCACCGCAGCTCAGCGACGTCGCCGTCCTGCCGCTGCCCGGGACGAACGGCGTCCAGGTGGCCGGCACGCAGTCGGGCCGGTGCCTCGACATCGACGACAACAGCATCACCAACGGCGTCCAGGCGCAGCTGTGGGACTGCGCCGGGGGACCGAACCAGACGTGGGTGCCGGCCCGCGGCCAGCTCGTCGTCAACGGCACGAAGTGCCTGGACGCCTACGACAACGGCACCGCCAACGGAACCGCGGTGGTCAGCTGGGACTGCAACGGCCGGCGCAACCAGCAGTGGACCCTGAACGCGAACGGGACCATCACGAACGCGGTGTCCGGGCTCTGGCTGGACGCCGGCGGCGCGGCCACCGGGAACGGCACGAAGATCATCCTGTGGGCCTGCGGCGGCGGTGCCAACCAGCAGTGGACCCGGCGGTGACCCGGGCGGCCGGACCACCGGGCGCACCGTCGGGGGCCGATCCGGTCAGTTCCGCCGGGAAAAATCGGCGGGAAATGCGGGCGCGCGGTGCCCGCGGTGGCCGGTCATCTCGCGGTTCGCGACGAGCGCGTTGAGCACCGCTTCCTCCACCGCCTGCACGACCGCCTCGAAGAACGGGTCGATCCGGCCCCACGGCACGAACCGCAGTTGCTCGTACTCGGCTTCCGCGGTGCGGGGGAACGCGCTCGTCAGCGCGCCGGGGTTCGCCGTGCTGAAGGCGAGGAACAGGTCGCCCGAGAAGTGCGAACCCGTCGTGCCGGTGCGGGCCAGGCCGAGCGGGACGCGCCGGGCGAGCGCCGTGCACTGGCCCGGCAGCAACGGCGCGTCCGTGCCGACCACGACGATGACCGAACCCGCGCCGGGCGGGGCCGGCGCCCAGTGCGCCATCGGGTCGTCCGCCGCCAGCCGCGGTCCCACGTGGTCGCCCGCGACCGTGAGCTCGCGGCGGCTGCCGAAGTTCGCCTGCACCAGCACGCCCACGGTGTACTCGTCGGAGCCGTAGGGCACCAGCCGGGACGCCGTGCCGGTGCCGCCCTTGAAGCCGTAGCAGGTCATCCCGGTGCCGCCGCCGACCGAACCTTCGTCGAGCGCTCCGCCCCGGGCGGCGTCGAGGGCCGCGCCCGTGTGTCCACTGTGGATCGTCGGGGCGTTGATGTCGTTGAGGTAGCCGTCCCACGTCTCGGCGACCACCGGCAGCAGCCATTCCGCGGCGACGTCGGGGCGCTCGCGCACCACCCAGTCGATCACGCCGCGGTGGCACGGCCCGACGGCGTGGGTGTTGGTGATCAGCACCGGCAGGGCCAGCGACCCGGTCTCGGCGAGCCACGCGGTGCCGGTCATCTCGCCGTTGCCGTTCAGGGAGAACGTCCCGGCCGCGCACGGCACGGCGAAGTCCGCCCGGCCGCGGGGGAGGACCGCGGTGACGCCGGTGCGCACCGAATCGCCTTCGATCAACGTCGTGTAGCCGACTTCGACGCCCGCGACGTCGGTGAGCGCGTTGTGCGTGCCGGGCCGGCCGGGCAGGGTGATGCCCAGGTCGCGGGCACGGGTCATGACAGGTCCTCCCAGGTGCAGGCGGTGCGGGCGAAGGAAAGCAGCATCGCTTCGGCGGTGGCCCGGTCCACTGTGGGCACCGCCTGGGTGAGGTGCAGGCCGTAGCCGTCCTCGAGTGCGACGAGGTTGCGCGCGATCGCGACCGGCTCGGCGGTCAGGGTGAATTCGCCGGTCGCCGCCCCGGCTTCGAGGATGCCGGTGTAGATCCGCACCTGCCGCTCGAACAGGGCGACGTGCCGGGCGGCGTAGGCGGGGTCGCGGCGGGCGATCGTGCCGAGTTCGTAGAGCAGCACGCACAGTTCGTCGGACGGCCCGGTGGGCAGGCCGCTGCGGATCGTGGCCAGCAGGCGTTCGCGCGGTGTCCCGCCCCGGGCGGCGTCCTCGCGCTGGGTGCAGAAGCGCTCGACGGCTTCCTGCTGCACCTCGCGCAGGAGGTCGGTCAGGGTGGGGAAGTAGTAGAGGACCGAGCCCGAGGACAGGCCGGCGCCGTCGGCGACGTCCCGCAGCCGCAGGTTGAGGATGCCACGTTCGACGACGGCGCGGCGCGCCACCGCGATCAGCTCGGCCCGCCGCTCGGGGGCCCTGCTCGGTCGTGCCATGAGGTCATTCTTCGAAGGAACTTCGGAAAAAACAAGACCTTGACTTGTCTGCCACGAGCGCCTTTGATGCGTGGTCACCTGGTTGTTCGAAGGAGCTTCAAAGAACTGGAGGCCCGCTCGTGACCACTCCTGCCCTGCGCCGCGGCCTGCGCACCCTCGGCACCCTGCTCATCACGCTCTCGGCGATCAGCCCCGCGTCGTCGGTGTTCATCATCGCGCCGGGGGTGCTCGCCGGCGCGGGGACCGGCGCGTTCTTCAGCTTCGCGGCCGCTGCGGTGGTCGGCGTGTTCATGGCCTTCGTCTACGCCGAGCTCGCGTCGGCGTTCCCGGTCGCGGGCGGCGAGTACGCGATCGTGGCCCGCACGCTGGGGCGGCTGCCCGGGTTCGCCGTGCTGGGGCTGATGATCATCACGCAGGTGCTGATCGTCGCGGTGATCGCGCTCGGCGTCGGGACGTACCTGGGGGTGCTGTTCCCGGGCCTGCCCGGCCCGGTGGCCGCGGCGGTGACGTGCGTGCTGGCCGCCGGTGTCGGGGTGTTCGACATCAAGCTGAACGCCTGGGTGACGGGTATCTTCCTGGCCATCGAGATCCTGGCGCTGGTGGTGGTCAGCGCGCTCGGGCTGCTCCACCCGGCCCGCCCGCTCACCGACCTGGTCGCCCACCCGGTGGCGGCCGGCGGCGGCCCCGCGACGATCGGCGCCATCGCGATCGCGACGTCGGTGGCGATGTTCGCCTACAACGGCTACGGCTCGGCGGTGTACTTCGGCGAGGAGACCCAGGACGCCCCTCGCGGCATCGCCCGCGCGATCCTCCTGGCGCTGGCGATCACGGTGGTCGCCGAGCTGGTCCCGGTGACGGCGGTCCTGCTGGGCGCGCCCGACCTGGGCGCGCTGTTCGGCTCGGAGAACATGCTGTCGACGTTCATCACCGCCCGCGGCGGCAGCACGCTCGACACGGTGCTCAGCCTGGCGGTGGCGCTGGCGATCATGAACGCGGTTCTGGCGATCGTCCTGATCAGCTCCCGCCTGGTCTTCAGCAGCGGCCGCGACCGAGCCTGGCCGGGCGCGGTCAACCGAGCCCTGGCGGCGGTCCACCCCCGCTTCGGCACCCCGTGGGTGGCGACGGCCGGCACGGGGATCGTCGCGGCGGCGCTGTGTTTCGTGGACCCGCAGCTGCTGCTGGTGGTGACGAGCACGTCCATCGTGGCGGTGTACGCGGCCCTTTGCCTGGGCGCGATCGTCGGCCGCCGCACCGGCGCGACGGCCCACGCGCAGTACCGGATGCCGTGGTTCCCGGTGGCCCCGGTGCTGGCGTTGGCGGTGCTGGTGTTCGTGGTGTACCAGAACGTCGTGGACCCGGCGGTCGGCCGCCCGAGCCTGATCGTGACGGCGGGGATCGTCCTGCTGGCGGTGGGGTATTACGTACTGGTGCTGCGGCGCCGAGGCGGGTGGCAGCTGGCCGAACCGGTGGAGCACACTTCCGATTCCCGGACAAATAGTTGACAACTCGTGCGTGCGGGAACCTTGTAACAGGACCAGTGCGTTGCACGACCTAGCGGAGGCGATATCCGGACGAAACGAATACGATGCACCGAGGTTTGCGCATGGCCGAAGGTTCTCCGTCGAGAATGCTCGACCCCGATCTGTTCGACCGGGGCGACATCTTCTGCTTCGACGCGCAGCCCTACCTCGGCGAACTGTTCGAAACCGTGCGGGCGCGGAAGAAGCCGCTGACCGTCGTCGTCGGCGCCGGGGTGTCGATGAACTCCAGCCTGCCGTCCTGGCGGGACCTCATCGACAAGATGACCAACGAGATCAAGAACGCGAGCACGAAGAAGATCGCGCTGCGAGATGATTCCGATTTGATGCGGAAGGCCGAAATCGTCCTGCAGATCCTGAAGGACGGCGGGCAGGACGTCGAGGACCACACGATCATCCGGCGAGCGCTCTATTCCGACTCGCACGCCACGCCGGGAGTGCTGGCGGATTCGATCGCCCGGCTGGTCTGCGCGAACCGGAAGTACGCCGGCAAGAGGGCGCGGCTGCTGACGACGAACTTCGACGAGATCCTCGAAGCGGCGCTGAGGGCGTACTTCGAGGAAGAAGACGTGGAATCGTTCTCGCTCAAGCCGGGCGGCAGTTCCGCGTGGAAGGCCTGGGATCGGCGCCTCGGCCGGATCGGCGTGATGCACCTGCACGGCCTGGTCCGCCAGGACGGCGATCCGGAGGAGCCGATCGTCCTGACCGAGTCCCAATTCCTGAAGCACGGTGCGCAGGTGCGGGACGTCATCTCGAACGCACTCGAGGGTGCCTGCAC
Source organism: Amycolatopsis sp. NPDC049159 (assembly GCF_040648295.1). Lineage (NCBI taxonomy): Bacteria > Bacillati > Actinomycetota > Actinomycetes > Pseudonocardiales > Pseudonocardiaceae > Amycolatopsis > Amycolatopsis sp. NPDC049159. Next base: position 169,299 of record NZ_JBEZDL010000013.1, on the reverse strand, counting down.
GATCTTCATCGGGCTGGGCATGTCGGACCCGAACCTCATCGGCCCGCTCTACGCCACCGCGGAGGCGAGGCCGCCGCGCTTCTCCCTGGTGGTGCCACCCGGCGTCAACGGAGTCACCACGACCGAGGCCGCTCGCTACGCCATCAGCTCGGCGCGCTACCTCGAGGACAAGCTGGGGCTCCGGCCGATCTTCCTGAAGTCCTACTCACAGCTGAACCAGGTCATCTCGGATCTCGCGCTCGCCGTCGTGGAACCGCGGCGGTACCGGCCCACCGTGAAGAGCGACGCCTCGCTCGTCTACCGCCGGCGGCTCACGCGGGCGCTGGACGACTGCTACGCGGGCGTCGGCTGCGGGAAAGGCGCGGAAATCCCCACCGGCCAGGCCGCCGAAGAACTCACGACCCGATTGCACCTGGCGCTGGAAATCGACGACGGCCCGCTGCAGGTCCTGCGGGAACTCGCCCGGCAGTACGGTCATCCGCTCGGCGGTGGCGCGGGCGAGAACTTCGGCCTGTTCCTGTGGCTGCGCAGCCGGGAGCTCGAAGACGAGCGGCACCGCTACATCCTCAACCTCGTCGGGACGTCGGTGTACGCGCACCGCGAAGATTGGTCGTTGCGCCACCACGTGAAGATCAGCCGGGAAACGGAGTTCGCGGCCGCGCAAGCGGTCTTCACCGGCAACGTGCAGGCGACGAACCTGACGCCGACCCCGATCGCCCAGATCTGGCGGGGGATCTTCGCCACCCCCATCCTGCTGGCCGGGATCGGGAGTGACCGGATGATCGGGGAGGACCCGGCCGACGTCCTGACGGTGGGTGCCATCACGCTCAACTCGACGTTCGTGATCAGGACCAACGGCGAGCGCGTGGCGGACGAGGATCTGTCCTTGATCAGCAAGCTGGATTCGGCGGCCAAGAACCTGCTGCTCGACAGCCTGGACAAGGCCGCGCAGTACGCGATCCACCCGAACTGAGGGCAGGCGTCAGTCCTTCTTGGCGCGCTTCGCCTTGATGACCGGCACGCGGCCGGGTACGGAAACGTAGACCGAGTTGCCGACTTTCCGCTTGGGGGATTGGCCGATGATCGGCTCGCCGCGTCCGCTGGGGGTTTCCCGTTCGCGCGCCGCCGCGTCTGTGCTCATGGCGTCAACCCTTCGCGTCGGACGACCTCTGTGCGGAGGATGCCACAGCGGTCTTGAGGAGTGGTTGAAGAACACTCCCCGCTACCCACATTACGCCGATCGGGGGTTGATGTCGCTGCCCACGGTTTCCAGGCATTCATGCGATCACCCTCCGCATCCAGTCGGCTGATCAGATCACTTCGGGGTACCAACGCCGGACCTGCCTCAATCTGGCAGATCGCAGTGAATATGTTACGGGCGGTGGTATCAGTGGGCAATCTGGTTGCTACCGAAGTCGCCGGCCCCGGCCGAACTGTTACCGCGGGAAGCCGAATCGGCGCGGCCCTGTTTATTCAGCGGCCGCCCTCAGTTCCCGGGTTCGATGGGGGACGGGTCGGCGAAGCCGGTGGCCAACGCTCGCAGAGCCGCGTCCAGGTACACGGTCAGATCCGCGTCCGCGCGGGCCGACCAGCGTTCGTACGCCGCTCGGCACGTGGCCAGCACCGCGCGGCCCACCGCCAGCGGGTACAGCGCGTCCGCCGGCTGGCCCGTGCGCGCGCCGACGTACGCGCTCACCGCGCGCTCCCACGCGTCGTAGTGGCGGGTCGCGCTCGCCGCCAGTTCCGGGACCGAACTGAGCAGGTGCATGCGCATGCGGAGTTCCGTGACGTCCTCGGCGCGGTAGTGGTTGGCCGCGATGACCGCCTCGCGGACCGCGTCCAGGACCGGCAGGGTGCCGTCGGCCGCGGCGAGGTGCTCGGTGATCGTGCCGACCTCCGCGTCGAACTCGTTCCACAGGACGTCGGACTTGGCGTCGTAGTAGCGGAAGAACGTGCGGCGGCTGACGCCCGCGGTCGCGGCGATCTCGTCGACCGTCGTCTCGTGGAAGCCGCGTTCGGTGAACAGGCGCAGCGCGATGACCTCCAGTTCGCGGGCGCTCGTGCCGGGTGGCCTGCCGCGGCGGGCCGCGGGGGTGCGTTGGGTCATCCGGGTGCCGTTCCCTTTCCGGGGGTTGTTTCCGACACTGCGTGACATTACTCTGCTCGATATTCGTCACAGTGTGTCGAAATAGGAGTTCCGTGCCGAAGGAGTCACGATGACCGAGAAGATCGCCGAAGAGCCCGTCGAAGAGACCCCCGTCGCCGAAGACCTGCTGGTCGAGGAGGTCTCGATCGACGGGATGTGCGGTGTCTACTGAGCCGTTCGACCTGGACGCGGCCTGGCGGCTCGACAGCCGGGTCGCGATCCGGCCGGAACGGTTCGGGGCGCTGCTCTACCACTTCGGCACCCGCCGCCTGTCGTTCCTGAAGAGCCCGGCCCTGCTGGACGTCGTCCGGTCGCTGGACGCGCACGCGAGCGCCCGCGCCGCCTGCGCCGGTGCCGGGGTCGGGGCCCCCGAGCTGCCGCGCTACCGCGCCGCGCTCGCCGCACTGGCCGAGTCGCGGATGATCCAGCCGAGGAGTCTCTGATGTCCCTCGTGGACGAATTCCAGTACGGGCTCGACGCGCCCATCTGCCTCACCTGGGAACTGACCTACGCCTGCAACCTTTCCTGCGTGCACTGCCTTTCCTCCTCCGGTCGGCGCGACCCGCGCGAACTGTCCACAGTGGAGTGCAAGGCGCTGATCGACGAGTTCGAGCGCATGCAGATCTTCTACGTCAACATCGGCGGCGGTGAGCCGACCGTGCGCCCGGACTTCTGGGAGCTCGTCGACTACGCCACCGAGCACCACGTCGGCGTCAAGTTCTCCACCAACGGCGTCAAGATCACGCCCGAAGTCGCGCGACGGCTGGCCGGGAGCGACTACGTCGACGTCCAGATCTCCCTGGACGGCGCCACCGCCGAGGTCAACGACCACGTGCGCGGCGTCGGCTCCTACGCCACCGCGATCCGCGCCATGGAGCACCTCGCCGACGCCGGTTTCGAGAACTTCAAGATCTCGGTCGTCATGACGCGCCACAACATCGCCCAGCTCGACGCGTTCAAGGCGATCGCCGACCGCTACCGCGCCCAGCTGCGGATCACGCGGCTGCGCCCGTCCGGCCGCGGCGCCGACACCTGGGACGAGCTGCACCCGACGGCCGCCCAGCAGCGGGAGCTCTACGACTGGCTCGTGGCGCACGGCGAGAACGTGCTCACCGGCGACTCGTTCTTCCACCTGGCCGGCTACGGCGGCGGCGGGCTGCCGGGCCTGAACCTGTGCGGCGCCGGGCGGGTGGTGTGCCTGGTCGACCCGGTCGGCGACGTCTACGCCTGCCCGTTCGCCATCCACGACACCTTCCTGGCCGGCAACACCCGGTCCGAGGGCGGCTTCACGCGCGTCTGGCGCGAATCCGAGCTGTTCACGGAACTGCGCAGCCCGCAAAGCGCGGGCGCGTGCACGTCGTGCTCGGCGTTCGACGCCTGCCGCGGCGGCTGCATGGCCGCGAAGTTCTTCACCGGCCTGCCGCTCGACGGCCCGGACCCGGAGTGCGTGCGCGGCCACGGCGAACTCGCGCTGGCGGGCGTCACCAGCGTCCCGAAGCCGTCGCTGGACCACTCGCACCGGCGGCGTCCGGTCCCGGTCACCATCGGGATGCGCCGCCCCTGCGACGAAAACCCGCTGGCCTGATGGTGCGCCTCGCGGACCTGTCCTCGCCCGGCGTCGCCGCCCGCGCGGCGGCGGGCGCGATCCTGGCGGTCCCGATCGGCGCGACCGAGCAGCACGGCCCGCACCTGCCGCTGACGACGGACACCGACATCGCCCTCGCCCTGTGCGACGGCCTGGCGGCGGCGCGCCCGGAAGTCCTGGTGGCCCCCGCGGTGCCGTACGGCTCGAGCGGCGAGCACGCGGGGTTCGCGGGGACGCTGTCGATCGGCCAGGAGGCGACGGAGTTCCTGCTGCTGGAGCTGGGCCGCTCGGCGGCGGAGACGTTCGGGCGGCTGCTGTTCGTGTCCGCGCACGGCGGCAACACCGGGCCGGTGACGCGTGCGGCGGCCCGGCTTCGGGCGGAGTCGCGGGACGTGTCGGTGTTCCGGCCGCGGTGGCCGGGGGAGCCGCACGCGGGCCGCGCGGAAACGGCCCTGCAGCTGACGATGCGGCCGGGCAGCGTCCGGATGGAACGAGCGGTCGCGGGGGATCGGCGCCCTCTCGGGGAGCTGCTGCCGTTGCTGCGGGCGGGCGGAGTGCGGGCGGTCACGGCGACCGGAGTACTCGGCGATCCGACCGGCGCGACCGCGGTGGAAGGCGAGGAACTGCTGGCCGGGCTGACGGCCGCGCTGGTGTCGCATGTGGACGAATGGAGGCGGGCATGACGCACCGGACGGCGCTCGTCACCGGGGCCGCGCGGGGGATCGGGGCCGCCACCGTCCTGCGCCTGGCGCAGCAGGGCTACGCCGTCCTCGCCGTCGACGTGGCCGCCGACGACCCCGCCCTGCCCTACCCCATGGGGACCGAAGCCGACCTCGCCGCCGTCGTGGAAAAAGCCGGTGAGCACGCCGCCGCTTTCGTCGCCGACGTGAGGGATCCCGCGGCCATGGCCGCCGCCGTCCAGGAAGCCGAACGATGCTGGGGTGGCCTCGACGTCGCCATCGCCGCCGCCGGGGTCATCGCCGGGGGAGTACCCCTGTGGGAGGTGCCCGAAGACCAGGAGCGGGCCGTCCTGGAGGTCGACCTCCACGGCGTCGTCCACCTCGCCCGCGCCGCCGTGCCCGCCCTGCTTCGCAGGCCACAACCGCGGTCGGGGCGGTTCCTGGCCGTCGCTTCGGCCGCCGCCACGCGGGGGTTGCCCATGCTCGCCGCCTACTGCGCCGCGAAAGCCGGGGTCGCCGGGCTCGTCCGCGCGCTCGGGGCCGAACTGGGGGAGACCGGCGTGACCGCCAACGCCGTCAGCCCGGGCTCGACCGACACCCCGATCCTCGCCGAGAGCGCCCGCCTCTACGCCCTGCCCGACGCGGCCGCCTTCGCCGCGCAGCAACCCGTGCACCGCCTGCTCGACGCCGGCGAAGTCGCCGCTGTGCTGGCGTTCCTCGCCGGGCCGGACAGCGGGGCCGTGACCGGGGCCGTCGTGCCCGTGGACGGCGGGCTGGCCCTGTGACGCCGTTGCCACCCGGGTTCCGCATCGCCCTCGACCGCGACACCCGGCAGCTGACCGCCGCCCTCCTCTTCGGCGGCTCCCCGGCCCGTGTCCTGCGGTTGACCGCCGCCGGGCAGGCCGCGCTGCGCGAACTCGCCGACGGCCCGGTCTCCTCCGCGGCCACCGGCGCGCTCGCCCGGCACCTCACCGACGCCGGGCTCGCCCACCCGTTGCCGCCCGAACCGGACCGCGCCGCGGACGTCACGGTCGTCGTCCCGGCCCTCGGCCGGCCAGGACCTCTGGCCCGCTGCCTCGCCGGGCTCGGCGACCGGCACCCCGTCCTCGTCGTCGACGACGGCTCCGAAGACCCCGCCGCCATCGCCGGGGTGGCCGCCGCGCACGGCGCGGAACTCGTGCGCCGGGACGTCAACGGCGGCCCCGGCGCCGCGCGCAACACCGCGCTGGACCACGTTCCCACCGAGCTGGTGGCCTTTGTGGACAGTGACTGCGTGCCCGCGCCCGGCTGGGTGGAGCCGCTGGCCGCGCACTTCGCCGACCCGCTCGTCGCCGCGGTCGCGCCCCGGGTGTGCCCGCTCGCCGCGGACACCGCGGCCGGCCGGTACACGCGCGCCGCCTCCAGCCTCGACCTCGGCGACCGGCCCGCGCGGGTCGCGCCCGGCACCCGGACGTCGTACGTGCCGACCGCCGCGCTCGTCGTCCGCCGGAGCGCGCTCGTCGAGGCCGGCGCGTTCGATCCCGCGCTGCGCGTCGGCGAGGACGTCGACCTGGTCTGGCGGCTGCACGCGGCCGGGTACCGCGTCCGGTACGCCCCCGACGTCACCGTCGGCCACGACGAACCGGAAACCTGGCGCGCCCTGCTGGGCCGGCGCGCCCGCTACGGCACTTCCGCCGCGCCGCTGGCGAAGCGGCACCCGGGCGCGCTCGCGCCGCTGGGGCTGCACCCGTGGCCCGCGCTGACCGTCGGCGCGCTGCTGGCCGGGCGTCCGCTGCTCGCCGCGGGCGGGTTCGCCGGCGCGGTGGGCGGCATGGTCCGCACCCTGCGCGCCCACGACGTCCCGGCCGACGGCGTCGTGCGCGCGATGGCCACCGCCGTGCACCAGACGTGGCTCGGCTGCGGCCGCTACGGCACCCAGTTCGCGGCGCCGCTGCTCGCCGCCCTGCTCGTCCCGCGGGGGTGGGGCCGCCGCGCCGCCGTGGCATCGCTGCTGCTCGGCCCGCCGCTGACGGCGTGGGCCAAGACCCGGCCCGGACTCGATCCCGTCCGCTACACCGCGGCGGCGATCGCCGACGACGTCGCGTACGGCGGCGGCGTCTGGGCCGGCTGCCTGGCCCACCGCACGCTCGAGCCGGTCCGCCCGGCGCTCGTCCGGCGCCCGCTGCGCTTCACCACGAAGGGAACCCGATGACCACCTGGTTCGAATCCGTCGCGGAGGCACAGCGGCGCGCGAAGAAACGGCTGCCCGCTTCGGTCTACTCCGCCCTCATCGCGGGCTCGGAAAAGGGCCTCACGCTGGCCGACAACCTCGGCGCGTTCGACGAACTGCGGTTCGCGCCGCGCACGGCCGGCCACTACGGGCAGCGCGACCTGGCCACGCACGTGCTCGGCCGCGACGTCGCCCTCCCGGTGCTGATCTCCCCGACCGGGGTGCAGGCCGTGCACCCCGACGGCGAGGTCGCGGTGGCCAGGGCGGCCGCCGCGCGTGGGACGTCGATCGGGCTGTCCTCCTTCGGCAGCAAGCCGATCGAGGAGGTGGTCGCCGCGAACCCGAACACGTACTTCCAGGTCTACTGGACGGGCACCCGCGACGACATCGAGCGGCGGCTGGACCGGGCCCGCGCCGCGGGGGCCGTCGGCATCATCCTGACGCTCGACTGGTCGTTCTCGCACAGCCGCGACTGGGGCAGCCCGCACATCCCCGAGCGGCTGACTCCGCGCGAGCTGCTGCGGTTCGCCCCGGAAGGCATCGCCCGCCCGCGTTGGCTCCTGGACTACGTCAAAACGCGGCGGCTGCCCGACTTGAGCGTGCCGAACATGGCGTCGCCGGGCGAAGAAGCACCGACGTTCTTCGGCGCTTACGGCCAGTGGATGCAGACGCCGCCGCCGTCGTGGGAGGACGTGGCCTGGCTGCGTGCGCGGTGGGACGGGCCGTTCCTGCTCAAGGGCGTGATCCGGGTCGACGAGGCCCGCCGCGCGGTCGACGCCGGCGTCAGCGCGCTGTCGGTGTCCAACCACGGCGGCAACAACCTCGACGGCACCCCGGCGACGATCCGCGCCCTGCCCTCGATCGCGGACGCGGTCGGCTCGGAGGTGGAAGTCCTGCTGGACGGCGGGATCCGCCGCGGCAGCGACGTCGTGAAAGCGCTGGCGCTGGGCGCCAAGGCGGTGCTGATCGGCCGCGCGTACCTGTGGGGGCTGGCCGCCGGCGGGCAGGCCGGGGTGGAGAACGTCCTCGACGTGCTGCGCAACGGGATCGACTCGACGTTGCTGGCGCTGGGCAAGAAGAGCGTCCACGAACTCACCCGGGAGGACGTGCTGGTGCCGGCGGGCTTCGCGGCCGAACTCGGGGCCGCGCGCGAAGGTGGCCCGGACCGGAGCCCGGGCCACCTTCAGCGAACTCAGTAGCCGTACACGGTTTCGTAGACGCGCTCCTGCGCGTTCGTCGCCACGAGGCCGTTGGCCCACAGCGAGTTCACGCGGCTGCGCTCGGTCGAGTTCGGCACCGCGTTGGTGCAGGACGGGCCGGGGCCGCCACCCGACATCAGCTCCGAGCACGGGCCCGAGTAGTGGTCCGGCAGCCCGAGGGCGTGACCGGTCTCGTGCGCCGCGATGCGGGTCGGGTTGTACTGCCGGGCCTGGGTGTAGTCGATGAAGATGGTGCCGCTGCCGTGACCGTTGGTCGAGGCGTAGGACCCACGCGGGTCGTTGCCCTCGGTGTAGCGCAGGCTGGCGCCGGAGTTGCGCTCGACCAGTCTGACGTTGGTCACGCTGTTGTTCCAGTTGGCGGCACCGGCGTTGATCACCGAGCGGAACGACGGTGCGCTGGCGGTGCTGTAGTACACCGTCGTGACCGCGGCTTCCTGGTCCGTGGCGGCCGACGCGGTCCCCGCGGCGAGCGGGGTCATGGTCAGGGCGAGTGCGGCTGCGCCGACCAGGGCGAACTTCCTCGACATCGGAGAACTCCTCGTGGGGACGGGGATTTGCCGGAATTGCGCGCGCTGTCGAAAATTTACCCGGAAGACACGTTCGCCGGAGCCGACTAACGTAGGGGCCGGGAAGTGGTGATTTACCAACACCTTCGACGGGTTGACACGGCCCTGGTCAGGTGCCCCGGGTCAGGTCGAGCAGCTGCCGCTCCAGCCTCCGTGCCGCCGCGACGTCGATGCCGACGCCCCACAGCGGTGCCGTGCTCGCCCCGTCGGCCGCCGCGACCACCAGCGTGACCACGTCCGCCGGCAGGCCGTCGTCGTGCAGCTCGCGGTCCCACCGCTCGGCGTCCGCGCGGGCCAGCCCGGCGATCTCCGGGATCGAGATGAGCTGGGCGATCAGCGCGATGTTCTCCCGGATCGCGACCTCGTCCTGGGACGTGTCCAGCGACGCCCGGACGTAGGCGCGCACGAGCCGGCCCGGGGCGGTGTCGGCCGGGTCGAGCGCCGCGTGGACCTCGGTGCGGAAGGTGTCGAGGATGTCCTGGGCGAGCGTGCGCACCAGCGCGTCCTTCGCCGGGAAGTGGTACAGCAGCCCGCCTTTCGACACCCCGGCCACCCGCGCGATGTCGTCGAGGGACGCCGAGATCCCGCGCGTGCGGATGGCGGTCGCGGCCGCGTCGAGCAGCGCCCGGCGCGTTTCCTCCGGGCTGCGCCCGGCTTTGCGAGGCATGCTCAGTCCTTTCCGGACGGAATCGTACGCCAGGCGATCAGCGCCGCGACGGCGGTGACGGCGGCCGCCGCCAGCGACGTGACCTGCATGGCGCCGGTGAAGGCGTCCCGGGCCGCCTGGGCGAGGTCCGACGCCGGGTCGAGCGCGGACACCGCCGAGGCGAGGGACTCCCGGACCTCGCCGGGCGCCCCCGCGGGCAGGAAAGCGCGGTACACCACGGTGACCAGCGAGCCGAGGAGCGCGATGCCCAGCGCCGCACCGAGTTCGTAGGCCGTTTCGGAGATCGCCGACGCCGAGCCCGCCTTGTCCCGCGGGACGGCGGACAGCACCGAGTCGACGGTCAGCGTCAGCGCCAGGCCGACGCCGAGCCCGACCGGTACCAGCGTCAGGCCCAGCCACCAGTACTGCGGCGCCTGCTCGGCGACCGCGACCAGCGCCAGCCCGAGCGCGGCGACGCCCAGGCCCGCGGCGACCGCCCGGCCCTGGCCGAGCCGCCGGACGAGCACGCCGACGGCGGCCACGACGACGATCGAGGCCAGCGTCGCGGGCATCTCCGCGAGCCCGGCCCGCAGCGGCGAGAAGCCGCGAACCAGCTGCAGGTACTGCGAGAAGAAGAACAGCAGTCCCATCAACGCGAAGACCGAGATGAAGTTCGCGAGCACCGCGCCGCTGAAGGCGCCGTTGCGGAACAGCCCGACGTCGATCAGCGGATCGGCCGCCCGCCGCTGACGGCGGAGGAACAGCACGCCGGCGGCGACGCCCAGCACGGCGGCCACGGCCACCCGGACGTCGAGGCCCTCGCTGACGGCGTGCTTGACCGCGTACACCAGCGGCACGATCGCCACCATCGAGAGGGCCGCCGAGAGCAGGTCGAAGCGGCCCGGGTTCGGGTCCCGCGACTCCGGCAGCAGGAACGCGCCCGCGATCAGGAAGACCACGACGACCGGCACGTTGATCAGGAACACCGAACCCCACCAGTAGTGCTCCAGCAGGGTGCCGCCGACGAGCGGGCCGAGCGCGATGCCGCCGCCGGACCCGGCCGACCAGATCGCGATGGCGCGGGTGCGCTCGCGCGGGTCGGTGAACAGCGTGCGGATCAGCGAGAGTGTCGAGGGCATGATCGTCGCGCCCGCGACGCCGAGCAGCAGCCGCGCGAGGACGAGCACGCCGGCGGTGGGGGAGAAGGCGGCCAGCACGGAGGCGATGCCGAACGCGGCCGTGCCGAGGAGCAGCACCTTCTTGCGGCCGAAGCGGTCGGCGAGGTTGCCCGCCGTGACGAGCAGGCCGGCCAGCGCGAGCGAGTAGATGTCGCCGATCCACAGGATTTCGGTGGCGGTCGGCGCGAGCTCGCGGGTCAGGGACGGCACGGCGAGGTACAGCACGGTGCCGTCGATCGCGAGCAGGAGCACCGCGCCGACGAGCACGCCCAGCGCGGCCCACCGGCGACGGGGGCTGAGGGTCTGCCGGATCGGGGCGCGGGTCGTGGTCATGCCGACTACTATACCGTCTGGACGGTACAGTAATGCGGGTGAGCTCGGCCACGGAATGCCGGTCCCGGCCCGGCGGTTGTGGCTACGCTGGAGGAGTCGGGAGGAGCGGGATGACGGCCGAAGAGCTGATGATCGAGTTCGCGCTGATCCGGCTCGACCACCCGGACCTCGACCTCGAGGACATCGCGGCCCTGGTCGTCCGCCGGGGTGGGCCGGAGCGCGAACTGGAGTTCGCCTCCCGCAACCTGGCCGACCGCGGTGAACTTCGCGGCGCGACCTTCCCGACGGCGGTGGAGTACGTGCTGCGGGTGGTGCTGACCTTGCGCGGTCCCTCGGACTAGCTCACCTGTAGCGAGGATCGCGGCGTGGTCGAGGGCGGGGCGAGGCAGGTCGCGGTGCTGGAACAGTGGGCGCGCGGCTGACCGGTCAGGCGCCGCTGGCCGTGCGGTGCAGGCCGCGGCGGTCGAAGACCAGCTCGCGGGCCGTGCCCAGCGCCGTCGCGATCGCGCCCGCCAGCACCGCGTCCTCGCCCAGCTGGCCGGCCGCGATCTCCGGGACGACCGGGATCGTCGCCGCCAGCGCGCGCCGCATCGGCTCGGCCAGCAGGTCCGCGTTGCCGCCGATGCCGCCGCCCAGCACGATCAGGCGGGGGTCCAGGACGGCCGTCACCGCCGAGACCACGTACGCCAGCTTCTCGGCTTCTTCCTCGACCACGCGCAGCGCCCGCGCGTCGCCTGACCGGGCCAGCCGGAACACGTCCTTCGCCGTGCGTGCCTTCGTCAAGCCCAGCGCGCGGGCCGCGTCGACCACCGCCTGGCCCGCGGCCGCCGTTTCGACCGGGCCGGGGCGGCGGGCGGCCGCGCCGGCGGGCAGCGGGCCGTAGGGCAGGTCCGCGATCTCGCCCGCCGCGCCGTGCGCGCCGCGGAACAGCTGGCCGTCGACCAGCAGGCCCATGCCGATGCCGGTGCCGACCGTCAGGCACACCAGCACGTCGACGCCGAGCGCCGCGCCGAGGGCGTGCTCGCCGACCGCGCACAGGTTCGCGTCGTTCTCCACCACGACGTCCGAGCCGGCGACGGCCAGCGCGGCGACGAGTTCGTGCAGCAGCCCGCGCCGCTCCCAGCCGCGCAGGTTGGGTGCGCGGTGCACCGTGCCCGTCGCCGGGTCGGGGACGCCGGGGGTGCCGACGACCGTCGCCACCACCTCGTGCGGCCGCAGCCCGGCCGCGGCCACCGCGCGTTCGACGGATTCGCTCACCGTGCGCACCAGCGCGCTCGCCGAGCGGCACCGGTTGGGCTCGTCGAGCCGGGCGACGATGCTGCCTTCGAGGTCGGCGACGGCGATCCGGATCGCGCGCCGCCCGATGTCGACGCCGACGACGTGCCCGGCGTCCGGCGCGGCCTGGTAGACGACCGCCGCGCGCCCCGGCCCGGCCAGGCTGCGCCCAGTGGTCCGGACCAGTCCGTGCTGCTCGAGGTCGAGCAGCGCCTGTCCGACCGTGGGTTTCGAAAGTCCCGTGTCCGCCGCGATCTGCGGTCGCGTCGCCTCGCCCTGACCGCGAAGCCGGTCCAGGACCAGGCGCTGGTTCAGCGCCCGCATGTTCGCCGGGGTTCCCACCTGCGGCCCGTTTTGCCCCACTGAATCCTCCTGTGTTGCCGCAAGTTTATCCACGGAACTCTTTCGACTCCGCCCGTTCTATGTTAAGAAACTTTACTAACTACTAGCCGGAGGCACGTCGTGAGTTCACCCACTCGTTCAGGGGCGCCGCAACCGGCCCTTGAGCGCAAGATCGGCCCGCTGCAGGCGACCGCGATCAACATGACGCAGATGTGCGGTATCGGCCCGTTCGTCACGATCCCCGCCATGGTCGCCACCATGGGCGGGCCGCAGGCGATGTTCGGCTGGATCATCGGGGCGATCGTCGCGCTGGCCGACGGGCTCATCTGGGCCGAACTCGGCGCCGCCATGCCGGGCGCCGGCGGCACCTACCTGTACCTGCGCGAAGCGTTCCAGTACCGCACCGGACGGCTGATGCCGTTCCTGTTCGTGTGGAGCGCGGTGCTGTTCATCCCGCTGATCATGTCCACCGGCATCATCGGGCTCGTCCAGTACCTCGGCTACCTGATCCCCGGCGTCACCGACGACGCGGGCACCACGCCGCTGGGCAAGATCATCGGCGTCGGCATCACGCTCGTCATCGTCGCCGCGCTGTTCCGCAAGATCGGCCAGATCGGCAAGCTCACGACGGTGCTGTTCGTGGTCATGCTGATCGCGGTGCTCACCACCGTCGTCGCCGCGTTCACGCACTTCAGCGGCGCGCAGGCGTTCGCCTTCACCCCGGGCGCGTTCAGTTCGGCCGGCACGGGCACGTTCTGGGGCGGCCTCGGCGCCGGCCTGATCATCGCGATCTACGACTACCTCGGCTACAACACCAGCGCCTACCTCGGCGGCGAGGTCCGCGACCCGGGCCGGACGCTCCCGCGGTCGATCCTCTTCTCCATCGTGGGCATCATGAGCCTGTACTTCCTGCTGCAGGTCGGCGTCCTCGGCTCGGTTCCGCTGGAAGAGCTGAAGACCGCCACCTCGGTCGCCTCGACCGTGCTGGAGCAGGCGTGGGGCACCGTGACGGCGAAGATCGTCACCGTCTTCATCGTCGTCGCGGCCATCGGCTCGGTGTTCGCCGGCCTGCTCGGCGGCTCGCGCGTGCCGTTCGAAGCCGCGCGGGACAAGGTGTTCCTGTCCATGTTCGGCAAGCTGCACCCCAAGCTGAACCTGCCGACCGCCGGCGTGCTCACCATGGGCGCCATCACGATCATCGGCTCGCTGTTCACGCTGACCGACGTCATCAACGCCGCCGTCTCCACCCTGGTCATCATCCAGTCGCTGGCCCAGGTCGCGGCCATCTGGACGCTGCGCCGCCGCCAGCCGGAGCTGAAGCGGCCCTACCGGCAGTGGCTCTACCCGCTGCCGACGCTGCTCGCGCTGGTCGGCTGGGTCTACATCTACGTTTCCGCGACGCCGCTGTCCATCGGGCTGTCGCTGGGCTGGATCGCCCTCGGCGCGCTCGCGTACCTCGTCTACGCCAAGACGGAGAACACGTGGCCGTTCGGTCCCAAGGAGATCAAGGAAGCTTTCGCCGCCGACCCGGAAGGGGCCCAGGCATGACCCGGAAACTCGCGGCGGTGGCCGCACTGGTGCTCGTCCCCGGCGTGCTCGCCGTCGCCGGCCCGGCCGCCGCTCAAGACACGCAGGCGTTCGCCAAGCCACACGGGCTCACCACCATCGGCACGCAGGGCTGGCAGGTGCTGACCACCGCGAACGTCAAGGACGGCGGGGAAAAGGTCTCCACGCCGGGGTACGCCACCCGTGGCTGGCTGCCGGTGAAGCCGGACGACGCCGGCGCGCCCGGCACCGAGATCACCGCCCTCGTCCAGAACGGCAAGTGCCCGAACGTCTTCTACTCGGACAACATGCGCAAGTGCTTCGGGTACGTGGACAAGCTCGGCCCCGTCGTCACGAAACCGTTCTCCGACCCGTGGTGGTACCGGACCGACTTCGCTCCCGGCTTCAAGGCCGGCCAGCACGCGAAGCTGACCATCCCGGGCATCGTCGGCGAAGGCGACGTCTGGGTGAACGGCAAGCTCGTCGCCACGAAGGACATCGTCAGCGGCGCGTTCGCCGGGCACACCTTCGACGTCACGAAGCTGGTCAAGCCGGGCAAGAACACCCTGGCGATCAAGGTCTACCCGAACGACCCGCTGAAGATGTACACCCTCGACCAGGTCGACTGGGGCCAGATCCCGCCGGACAACAACACCGGCATCCAGTTCCCGCCGACGCTGCAGGTGTCCGACGCGCTCACCGGCGACAACGCCCACGTCGTGCAGGACAACGCCGCCGACCTGTCCAGCTCGAAGCTGACGGTGAAGGTCGACGTCACCAACGACGCGGCCGCGCCGCGGACCGGCGACGTCGCCGCGACGATCACCCCGCCCTCGGGCGCGCCGGTCGTCGTCAAGCAGCGCGTGACGATCCCCGCGAACACCAAGCGGACCGTGGCGTTCGCGCCGGTGAAGATCGCGCACCCGCGCGTCTGGTGGCCGTACTCGATGGGCGACCAGCCGCTGTACACGCTGAGCACCGCGGTCTCGCAGGACGGCACGCTCTCGACGTCGTCGAAGAGCACCTTCGGCATCCGCACGGTGACCTCGCGCCTGGTCGGGAAGTCCGCGGCCCTGCCGGAGGGCGCGCGGCAGTTCACGATCAACGGCAAGGACTTCGTGTTCCGCGGCGGCGGCTTCGCGCCGGACCTGTTCCTGCGCTACGACGCCGCCGACACCGCGCACCAGATCGCGCTGATCAAGAACATGGGCCTGTCCGGCGTCCGGCTCGAGGGCCACGACATGCCGCAGGACTTCTACGACCAGGCCGACCGCGCCGGGCTGCTCGTCATCGGCGGGTTCCTGTGCTGTGACGCCTGGCAGCCCGAGGACGCCTCGACGCTGACCGAGCGCGACTACCGGATCATGCACGACTCGGCGTACACGATCGCGCAGATGGAGCGGAACCACCCCAGCGTCTTCAACTACGGCTGGAGCGACAACGAGCCGGTGCCGCGCCAGGAGTCCGAGACGCTTAAGGCGTTCGGGGAAGCCGACTTCCAGGTGCCGGTGATCGCCTCGGCGGAGTACAAGAGCACGCCGGCGCTGGGCCAGTCCGGGGAGAAGGAGGGGCCGTACGACTGGGTTCCGCCGTCCTACTGGTACGACAGCTCGCACTTCGACGCCGAGGATTCCTCCCGCACGAACGCCGGTGGCGCGTGGGGCTTCGCGAGCGAGCAGAGCGCCGGGCACACCGTGCCGACGCTCGACTCGATCAAGCGGTTCCTCTCGCCGACCGAGCAGGCGAAGCTCTGGCAGGACCCGGCGTACAACCAGTACCACGCGAACTTCGAGCCCGGTCACGGCGGTTACGCGTTCGGCACGCTGTACACGCTCGACCAGTCGATCCGGCAGCGGTACGGGAAGTGGAACTCGCTCAAGTCCTATGTGGACCTGGCGAACATCGCGAACTACGAGAACACGCGCTCGCAGTTCGAAGCCTTCCTGCACCACTCGAAGGACAAGGACAGCCCGTCGACCGGTGTCGTCTACTGGCAGCTGAACAAGGGCTGGCCGACGCTGCTGTGGTCGCTCTACAACGACGACGGCGACCAGGCGGGCGCGTTCTTCGGCGCCAAGAAGGCGAACCAGCCGCTGCACGCGCTTTACGGCTACGACAACGGATCCGTGACGCTCGACAACCTCGGCGCGGCGACGCAGTCCGGGCTTTCGGTGCAGGCCCGCGTGCTGGACACCGCGGGGAGGGTCCTCGACGACCAGACCGCGTCCGGCCTCTCGCTGGGTTCGCAGGGCGTGCGGACCGGGGTCCTGAAGCCCAAGGTGCCCGCCGAGACGAAGGCGCCGGCGAAGGCGCAGGTCTACTTCGTGGAGCTGCAGGTCTCCCACGGCGGGAAGGTCGTCGACCGGAACGTCTACTGGCTGTCCACGCAGAAGGACGTCGTCGACTGGGGCAAGACGCTCGGCAACCCGCAGGCGACGCTGTCGCAGTACAGCAACCTGCAGGCGCTGCAGGACCTGCCGAAGTCGCAGGTCGCCGCCGTGGCGTCGACCCGCTTCGGCGGTGGCGACCTGGTCTCCACGGTGACCGTGACCAACACGTCGAAGACGCCGGGCGCGGCGTTCTTCCTGCGGGCCGACGTCCGCCGTGGCACGCCGGACGGCCGTGAGGCGGCGGGGGACAACCAGCTCGCGAACGCGACCTGGGACGACAACGACATCACGCTGTGGCCGGGCCAGTCGCAGACGCTGACGGTCACGTACAAAGCGTCGGACCTGCGGGGTGCGGCGCCGGTGATCAGCGTCGACGGGCTGAACACGGGCCGGATCGTGGTGCGGGGGAGCGGCGCGTGAGCGAGGACCGGATTCTCGGGATCGACTTCGGCGGCACGAAGGTGGCGCTGGGGCTCGCCGACCGCGACGGCACCCTGCTGGCCACGCGCCGGCTGGACACCGACGCGCACGCGGGGGCCGAGCAGGTGGTGGTGCGCGCGCTGGCCGGGGCCCGGTCGCTCCTGGCCGAGGCGGGTGCCGAGCCGGCTGCCGTCGGCGTCGTCAGCCCGGGGATCGTGCTGCCGGAGGAGATCCTGCTGGCACCGAACGTGCCGGGCTGGGAGCAGCTGCACCTGGCGGAGCTGGTGGCCGCGGAGTTCCCGGCCGTGCCGATCTCGGTGGGCACGGACGCGAAGGCGGCGGCACTGGCGGAATGGCGCTGGGGCGCACTGGCCGGCGCCGACCCGGCGGTGTTCCTCTCCCTGGGCACCGGCATCGCGGCAGCGGTGCTGGTCGGCGGCCGGTTGCTGACCGGCGCCAACGGAGCTGCGGGTGAGATCGGGTACAACCTGCTCTCACCGCAGGACACCGAGGGTTTCGCGAGCGGAGCGGCGCCGCTCGAGGAAGCCGTCGGTGGGCGTGGGCTGGGCGGCCGGGCGAGCGAGTTGCTCGGCCGCCCGGTCACCGCCGGGGAGCTGTTCGCACTGGCCAAGGAGAACGTGGAGGCCAAGGAACTGGTGACGGCGGCCCTGGACGAGCTGTCGATGCACGTGGCCAACCTGGCGATCGCCCTGGATCCCCAGCGCATCGCGGTCGGCGGGGGCTTGGTCCGCTCGGCGGACGTGCTGCTGCCGGCGCTGGCGGACCGCCTGGCGCACGCGGTCCCGTTCCCGCCCGAGCTGGTGTCGGCCCGGTTCGACCAGGACGCGGCGCTGCTGGGCGCGGTGGCGCTGGCGCTGGGAGGGTAGGCGTCCGGGTGGCGCACCGGTGCCCCGACCCGGCGCGCCACCCGGCATCACGTGACAGCGGCCGGGTGCCGCGGTCGTGGTGACCGCGCCGGTGCTCGCCCTCACGGTGGCGCGGCCGGCGTGGATCGGCGACCTGGGCGTGTGGATCGCGAACCTGTCCATGATCGTGCTGGTGGTGACCACCGCGTTCGTGGTCTTACCCCGAACTGGCGTGGCAGGGGAGCTTCCTCGGGATCGCGGCCGCGTTCGCCCTCGCCGCGTTCTCGGCCGCCCGGCCTAGGCTCCGGCCGCCGCCAGCTCCTCGGTCCGCCGGAAAGCCGCCGGGGAAAGCTGGAACCAGACCAGCACCGCGCTCAGCGCCTGCACCGCCGCGGCCATCACCCACACGCCCCGCAGGCTCCAGTGCGCCGCGACCAAACCGCCGGTCAACGCCCCCAGCGGCGTCAACCCCCAGGCCAGCGCCCGGTGGCTGGTCAGCACCCGGCCCAGCAGTGGCGCCGGGGTGAAGCGCTGGCGGCTGGACTGCGAGCAGACGTTCCAGACCAGCACCGTCGAGGTCAGGAACACCAGCACCACGCCGATGAGCGGCGGCCACGGCGGGAGCACCGCCAGCAGCAGCGGGGCCACCGCGCCCAGGCTCTGCGCCAGCCGCATCGACCACGAATAGCCGAGGCGGTCGACGATGCGCTGGACCACGAACGACGACACCACCCAGCCGACCGCCATGCACGCGAGCAGCAGGCCGTAGCCGACCGAGCCGACGTGCAGGATCTGCGTCGCGTACAGCACGAACATCGCGTTGCCGGCGCTCGCGGCGAACGAACCGAGCGCGACGTTCAGCGTGATCGAGCGCAGCAGCGGCGTCCGGACCAGGTGGGTGAGCCCGGCTGAGAGGTCGCGCAGCGGGTGGGTGCGCGCGGCGACCACGGACGTCGACGGGATGCGGCGGGTCAGCAGCAGCGCCAGCAGCGCGCAGGCGGCCGCCAGCCACGCGGGCGCCCCGGCCGTGACGGCGACCAGGAAGCCGGTCAGCGGCGGCACGACGAACTGCACCACGCCCCGGTCGATCACCGTCAGCCGCGCGTTGGCGTGGGCCAGGCGGTCCGGGGCGACCAGCTCCGGCACGAGCGCGCCGCTGGCGCCGTCGCCGAGCACCTGCGCGGAGGTGACGACGAACGCGACGACAAGCAGCACCGGCAGGCTCAGCGACCCGGCCGACGCGACCGCCCCGAGCACCAGCGCGGCCCCGACCTGCACGGCGTAGGCCCAGGCCAGCACGGCGGTCCGCCGCACGCGGTCGATGAGCACCCCGGCGAACAGCGACAGCAGCAGCCACGGCGCCTGCCCGGCGACGTTGACCAGCGAGATCTCCCGCGGATCGGTCGTGACGGACACGGCGAGCAGGGGCAACGCGGCCAGCATCAGCCCTTCGGCGGACGAACCGGACACCGCGACAGCCTGCAACCGCACCCATCTGCTCGCCATGATCACCACCCTGCCCAAGCCGGGCCCTCGACCCAACCGATTTACGGCCGCCGGCGCCCCACACCGAGGCGGTTCGTCAGCGGTGCCGAGCCGATCCCGTGCAGGACCACGCTGCCCAGCACGCAGACCACCGTGATCGTCAGCACGATGTCTTCGTCGCCGGTGGCGAGCCCGTTGAGCGCGAGCAGGCCGAACACGATCGACGTCGTCCCGCGCGGGCCGAGCGCGCCGATGAGGAACCGGTCGCGGCCGGGCAGGTCCGTCTTGAGCAGGGACAGCAGCACCGGGCCGATACGCAGGACGGTCAGCGCGGCGAGGCAGAACACCACGACCTGCCAGCTCAGCCCGAACTGGACCACCAGCACGCTGATCGCGCCGACCACGAACCACATGCCCATGGTCAGCAGGCCGGTGACCTCCTCCAGCAGCTGCAGCTCGGCCGTCGGGCTGGTCAGGACGTCGCGGGCCCGCTCCGGCACCTTGCGGATGTAGGCGGCGGCGCTGCCGCGGAAGACGTACCGGAACGCGATGCCGCACACGAACGAGGCGACGAAGCCGTTGCCGCCGATCGCGACGGTCGCCGCGTAGGCCAGCAGCGGGGTCGTCAGCACGGCGATCCGGCGGCCCTGCGCGGACGTCCAGCCGGCGCGGGCGGCCAGGAACAGCAGGAGCCCGATCAGCGCGCCGATCGCGGCGCCCATGATGACCGCCTTGATGGCGAACGGCAGCGCCGTCGCGAGCGCGTCTTCCGCGGTGTTCTGCTGGTTGTCGGTCCGCGCCAGGATCAGCGCGAACAGGAACACCGGCGAGACGAGCCCGTCGTTGTAGCCGCTTTCGATGTTGAGGACGCCGCGCACCCGCGTCGTCAGGTTGCGGTCGCGGACCACGCGCTCGGCCGCGGCGAAGTCGCTCGGGATCACGATGCACGCGATCAGCAGGAGCAGCGGCCACGACAGGTCGGGCAGGAGCACGGCCCCGAGCAGCACGGCCAGCGCGATGCTCACCGGCATGGCGATGAGCAGCACGCGCGCGACGAGGCCGGGGGAGCGGCCCCACAGCCGTCCGCCGCGGACCTCGGTGGCGTCGACGAACAACAGCATCGCGAGGATGAGCTCGGCGACGTGCTGGGCGATCTCGGTGTTGAACACCTCGACCAGCGCGTCCGGCGCCACGGTCAGCGCGGCCGCGGCCCCGCACACCACCATCAGCACCGGGGCGGCGATGTTCCACCGGTCGAGCTGCGCGGCCGCGAGCGAGCGGAGCAGGAAGGCGGCCGAAAGCACCAGGAGTGCGGGGATGAACATCGGGCTCCACGGCTGGGGGTCGGCTTCGGGTCGCCGCCGAGCCTACCGTCCGATGTGGAGGGAGACGTGGCTCACGGGACCACGAGGACCGGCCAATGACCCGCCCGGATGAGCTTCGTCGCGACCGAACCCGCGAACCGGTGCCCCGCCTTCTGGGAGGCACCGACCACCACCGTGTCGGCCTGGCAGCGGTCCGCGGTGTCCCGGAGCGTCGCGTACGGGTCGCCGAACGACGTCACGAACGTGACCGGCACCCCCAGCTCCTCGGCCGCTTCGCGCATCTGGCCGCGCAGTTCCGCCGAGAGGTGGGTGGCCGTGTCGTGGTCGATCAGCGTCGCGACGGCCGGCCGCAGCGGCATGAGCGGCGCGTGGCCGGCGACGAAGGCGACGACCAGCCGGCTGCCCTGCCGCCGTGCCATGCCGAACGCGAAGGCCGCCGCCCGCATGGCCGTGTCGGAGCCGTCCACCCCGGCCAGGATGGCCCGCGCCGCCGGGTCGCGGCGCGGGCCGAAGTGCTCCACAGTGGACTGGAACGCCCCCTCCATCGGATCCACTCCTACCGCGCGGCCGGTTCCGGCGCGGCGGGCTCGCCGTCCTTGTCCAGGTCGATCGTCGTGCGCAGGGTGATCGGCTTCAGCAGCAGCGCCGCGAGGACACCGACGACCGCGACCGCCGCCGAAATCAGGAAGATGTGCGCGGTGGCGTCGCCGTACACCGTGTGCACGACCGCCTGGACCTCCGGCGGCAGCGCCTTGAGGTTCAGCGCGCTGACCCCGCCCGTCGACGCCTGACCCGCCGGCACGTGCAGGGCCGCGGCCAGGTCGGCGGAGACGCGGTTGGCGAGGACGGCGCCGAGCACCGACACGCCGATGGTGCCGCCGAGGGACCGGAAGAACGTCACCGACGCGCTCGCCGCGCCGAGGTCGCGCAGCGGGACGTCGTTCTGCACGGCCAGCACGAGGTTCTGCATGGTCATGCCCACGCCGAGACCGACCACGGCCATCGCGATCCCGACGATCCACAGCGGCGTGGCGTGGTCGACCGTGCCCAGCGCGAGGAAGCCGACGACCAGGGTGATGGTGCCGCCGACGATGTACGGCTTGATCTTGCCGGTGCGGCTGATCAGCCGTCCGGAGACGGTCGAGGAAACGAGCACGCCCGCCATCAGCGGCATGGTCAGCAGGCCGGCTTCGGTGGGGGTGTAGCCGCGGCCGATCTGGAAGTACTGGCCGAGGAACACCGCGCCGCCGAACATCGCCATGCCGACCGCGAGGCTCGCGAGGATCGCCAGCGCCGGCGTGCGCTGGACGACGATCTTCAGCGGCACGACCGGTTCACGCACCTTCGTCTCCACCAGCACGGCGAGCGCGAGCAGCACGAGCCCGCCCGCGACCATGACCCCGGTCTGCCAGGAGAGCCAGTCGAAGGCGTTGCCGACGAAGGAGACCCAGATCAGCAGCACGCTCACGCCGGCCGCGATCAGCGCGGCGCCGAGGTAGTCGACCTTCACGTCGTCGCGGCGCACGGTCTCCAGCTTGAGGGTGCGCTGCAGCACGATGAACGCGAGCACCGCGATCGGGACGCCGACGAAGAAGCACCAGCGCCAGCCCAGCCACGGCACGTCCACGATCAGGCCGCCCAGCAGCGGCCCGCCGACCGTGGCGACCGCCATGACGGCGCCGAGGTAGCCGTTGTACCGGCCGCGCTCGCGCGGCGGGATGATCGCGGCGATCACGACCTGGACCAGCGCCTGCAGGCCGCCGACGCCGATGCCCTGGAACGCGCGCGCGGCGATCAGCTGGCCGGTGTCCTGGCTGAACCCGCTGATCGTCGAGCCGGCCACGAAGATCACGATCGCGACCTGGACCAGCGTCTTCTTGTTGAACAGGTCGGCGAGCTTGCCCCAGATCGGGGTGGTGGCCGTCGCCGCGAGCAGCGTGGCCGTGACGACCCACGTGTACTGCGTCTGGGTGCCGTTCAGCGAGCCGATGATCAGCGGCAGCGACGTCGACACGACGGTCGAGCTGATCATGGCCACGAACAGGGCCAGCAGCAGGCCGGACAGCGATTCGAGCACTTCGCGGTGCCGCATCGCCCCGGACGGGTCGGTTGTTTCGGACTTCATGGCATCCCTTCGCACGATCCGGGCAAGTATTGCTCATTGAGCAAACTTGCGCAATGAGCAACTTATTCCCGTCGCTAGGCTGCCTGCATGGACATCCCCGGCTCGCTGCGCGACCGCAAGAAGGCGGCGACGCGGCAGTCGCTGCACGAGGCGGCGCTGCGGCTGGCGATGGAGCACGGGCTCGACGGCGTGACGGTCGAGGACATCGCCGACGCCGTGGGCGTGTCGCGGAGGACGTTCTCCAACTACTTCGCGAACAAGGAGGACGCGGTCCTGCACGCCGACCGCGAGCGCACCCGCGAGCTGGTGTCCCTGGTCGAGGGGAGGCCGGCGGGGGAGCAGCCGTGGCCGGCGCTGCGCGCGGCAAGCCGCGACCTGAACCGCGCGGGGGCCGCGCCCGACCGCGAGTGGGTGGCGCAGCTGCGCCTGCTGCGACGGCACCCGTCGCTGCTGGCCCGGCAGGCGGGCGACCAGATCGCGCTGGAACGCGACCTGGCCACCGTGCTGGTGACGCGCGAGCCCGGCCTGGCCGAGGGAACGGCCCGCCTGATGGCGGCGACGTTCCTCGCCGCGTTGCGCACCGGAGCCGTGCTGTGGCTGGAAAGCGCGGACGAACGCCCACTGGCCGAACTGGTGGACGACCTGCTCGGCCGCGTCCACTTCGATTGAGTTCGCGGGGTGTTCGACGGTCCGGCCGAGCACCTTAATGGGGTTGTTTCATCGTGGTTTGTGCTGGTCATGCTGGGTTGACCAGCTGTGGTAACGGTCAGGCTCCTGCCGCCCGGTCAGCATCACGGACGCGTTGCTCGTGCTGGCTCAACACCAGCAACGCCCGCAAAAAGGTCGTGGCATGACGAGAGTGCAACCGCAGCTTGTCCAGGATGCGCCAGGACGTGGAGGGCGGCGAAGCCGCCCTCCACCGCGCAACGCATCGCCGAGAAAGCCGCGTTGGCCTGCCGCTGACCCGCGGTCAACGGCCGGCTCGCTTCGGCTTTGTAGGGCGTGAGCACGATCGCTCACACGCCCGCCGCACCGGCTGCAAGCACGCGTGTCGCGGATGTCTTTGTGTCAGCTGTGGCACCCTCTGATCCCGGCCGGGGACAGACCGTGGGTGTGCACCCGTTCCCGCAGACGCAACCGGCGGGAGGCGGTGATGTCGGCGGTCCGGCCTGGCAGCACCGCCGAGACCCACATCAGCCGGCCCGTCTCGTCGGTCACGCCGAGCACGACCAACCCGTGCTGTTTGTGTTTGCCGCTGTAATTGGCCCGGTTGGCGCGGCGGGTGCGGCGGCGGGTCCGGATCAAGGTCCCGTCCACCAGCACCACCGACGCACCGGAGCGGGCCGGCCGGTTCGACACCTGCCCCAACCGGCGAGCACGAGCGGCCGGCAGGGCGATGACCTCCAGCACCCAGCGCCGCACCGTGGAGGCCGCTACACCCTGACCGCCGCCGATGTGAGCCAGCCGCGGGTCATGGCGCAGCACCGTCGGCACCACCAGTGCCTGCTCGGCCGGGGCGGCTTTGCAGCATCGTGGCCGCACCCGCCGCCGTCGTGTCCGGATCGGTTCGGCGACCAGATGCAGGGTCTGGCGGGAAAGGGGAAGGTGACCTGGCAGGAAAGAGAACCGAAGCCCTCGGCGGGTTGTTGACTCACATCTCGAACTTGCCGAGGGCTTCGCCCATGTCCGGGTCACCACGCCGGTCCCGGCGCCACTTCCCGCCCCGCCGGCGAAACAGGCCTGCTCCAGCGTCCCCGCCAGGCACAACCACGATGAAACAACCCCAATGTGGCGTTCGGTGCGTCCAACGCAACCAACGCCACATCGGGGCGCTTCGGCGGGCCGGGCGTGGCTCAGGGCAGCGGCAGGGGCGGGTAGAGCCGCAGGCGCTGGGCCGGCATGTCGTAGGTGCCCGGGCCGGCGATCGGGGGCACGAGCACCGCGTCGCCGCGGAGGGGGATCTCGACGGCGGTGCCGGGATCGGCTTCGAGCGTGGCGACCGCCTTGTCGTCCCACGCCTGCCCCGGCGCGTTCGAAGGCAGCTGGTACGCGGTCACCTTGCGCAGCTCCGAGGCCGGCGGATCGGCGTAACCATCGTTGCGCAGGACGTAGCCGCCGGGCCGGGCGGCGACCGACGCCGGGTTGAGCGGCATGCCGCCCGCGGTCAGCACGTGCAGGGCGGGGCCGCCGCGCTTCCACGGGTCGGCGCCGTCGGCCTGGCGGTCGGCCAGGGTCTGCTTGAGCACCTTCAGGCGGTGGTCGAGGCAGATTTCGAGACCGAAATGCGCTTTCGCGTCGATTTCGAACAACCGCTCCCGGAGGAACGCCGCTTCCGAGTACGCCCGTTTCACCAACGGCTCGCTGACGTTCCCGACCGCGGACCGGGTCGGCACCCCGTCCATCGACGAAGCCAGTTTCTTTTCGATGCGCCCGGCCTCGCCGCCGTCGGCCCCGCCGCGCAGGTACAGCACGCTGTTGAAGTAGGTCTTCTCGTTCGCGACCAGCACGTCCGAATACCAGAGCACCGAACCCGGCACGATCAGCCAGTTCTTGAACCGCGGGGTCCGGAACATCTTCTCCAGCGCGTCCCAGACCTGCGAGTACTGGTTCGTGGAGTAGGTGTGGCTCGTCGCCGGGTCGGCCGGCCGGAGGTAGAACTCCGGTGCCACGAACACCTTCAGCGTGCCGGGGTCGTCGTCGCCCACGTTCGCCCGCGCGATGTTGACCACCGCGGCGAGCCGCCGCAGCCGGATGAACCAGTCGGTGCTCTCCGGCGCTTTCGGCACGGCGATGTCGGGCACCGGATCGCAGAGCTTGCCGGGCGGCAGCCCCGCCAGCGTCGGCCCCGGCACGTCGGTGCGGCGGGTGGCCGTCGGGACTTCGTAGGCGATGTAACGGAAATGGGTGTACGGCACGGTTCGGCCTTCCCCTCAGTGGTGGAACGGCGGCCGACGTTACCCCTTTTTCCGCTTCCCGGCTCTCGCCCGAACGGGTAAGGGCGATTTCCGTGGTGCCACCGGTGGAATTGCGCTGGACCGGAAGGTCGAACAGGTCCGTTTCCCGTTCGCCGTTTTCCCGTTCCCGGATTTCCGGTGATCTTTCGCCGGGCGCGACGCGGAAAATGGGTCGTGCGCCCAGGGTCGGCGGGGCTACCTTGCTGCCGTGGCCGACATCTGGGGTGAGTGTGACAACGGGTTCGACAAGGTGGGCGAGGCGCTGGCGGCCTCGCTGGACGCCGGCGACGTGGGCGCTTCGGTCGCCGTCGTCGTGGACGGCGAGCTCGTGGCCGACCTGTGGGGCGGGCACCTCGACGCGGCGCGCACCACGGCGTGGGAGCGCGACACCATCACCACCGTCTGGTCCACGACCAAGACGATGACCGCGCTGTGCGCGCTGGTGCTGGCCGACCGCGGGCAGCTGGACCTGGACGCGCCGGTCGCGGCGTACTGGCCCGAATTCGCCGCCGCGGGCAAGGAAACCGTGCTGGTGCGGCACCTGCTCGGGCACACCGCGGGCCTGCCGGACTTCGACGGGCCGATCACGGTCGAGGACCTCTACGACTGGCCCGCCGTGACGGCGCGGCTGGCCGCGCAGGCGCCGCAGTGGCCGCCGGGCAGCGCGGCGGGCTACCACTCCGTCACCTTCGGGTTCCTGATCGGCGAGGTCGTCCGCCGCGTCACCGGGCGCAGCCTCGGCACGTTCTTCGCCGAAGAGATCGCCGGTCCGGTGGGCGCCGACTTCCACATCGGGCTGGGCGCCGAGCACGACCACCGGGTCGCGCCGCTGCTCGCCGATCCCCGGGGCGACAAGCCGCCGGGCTTCCTGCTCGGGGTGTCGGATTCGCACGCGACGGCGTGGCGACGCGCAGAACTGCCTGCCGTCAACGGTTACGGCAACGCCCGCTCGGTGGCCACGCTGCAGTCGGCGCTGGCGTGCGGGGGAGTGGCCGGCGGCGTCCGGCTCCTTTCGGCGGCCGGCAGCGAGCGCGTTTTCGAGGAACAGCACGACGGCGTGGACCGCGTGATCGGCGCCCCGATCCGTTACGGCCTCGGGTACCGGCTGGACGGCCGCACGTGTTCGTGGGGCGGCTGGGGTGGTTCGGTGGTGCTCGTCGACGCCGATCTCGGCATGACGGTGGCGTACGTGATGAACCAGGTCCGGTGGGAGGACGGGTACGCCCGCGGGCTCGGGCTCGTGATGGCGGCCTACGACGCGATCATGGCTTGAGCAAGACGTTTTCTGCTACTCTTGTGGTGTCCGGACCGCTCGGTTCTCGAATTCCCGAAACCTTCGATTCTTCTGCATTCGTTGTGAAGGGGAATGTCATGAGTGACTACGTTCTGGCCCAGGCAGCCAACATCAACCCCGGCTTGGCGGCGATCGGCTACGGCCTCGGCGCGATCGGCCCCGGAATCGGCGTCGGCCTCATCTTCGCCGCCGTCATCAACGGTACCGCGCGGCAGCCGGAAGCGCGGGGGAAACTGCAGGCGATCGCCTATTCGACGTTCGTGCTCACCGAAGTGCTCGCGTTGATCGGCATCGTGATCTATTTCATCGCGTCCACGAAGTGAGTTCGCGCGACGTCGTTTCCGCTTCGAATGCGGCGCCGATTCCGGCGAAGTGGTCCGCGGCGTCCCGCAGCAGTCCGGCGTCGTGCCGAAGGCGGGCTCGGGCGCGGATCGCGGCCGCGGCCGTCCAGCTGTTGTGCTCGGTGTGCCGTCCGGCGCGCCGGAGGTGGTGCTCGGCGTCGGGGACGTCGAGCACCACCGCCAGCTCGGCCGCCACGCCGGCGGCGTACCCGTCGAACCGGCCGGGCGCGAAGTCCGTTGCGGCGTCGGCGAAAGCCTTCTCGAGGCCGGTACCGGTGTGCAGCGCGACCCGGCCGCGGACGAACGCGTCCAGCGGCGCGAGGTTCGGCGACCCGGCCGGGGTGGCGACGCCGGCGACGGCGGCCGCGCGGGCGCGCCACGTCGTCATCGCCGGTTCGTCGCCGGAAAGCCCGGCGGCGAGCGCGGCCGCCAGCAGCGGAACCCCGAGGGTGGCGTTGCGCGGCGGCCCGTTTCCGGCGGTGGCTTGCCACATCTCTTCGGCGAGCGTGCGGACGTCGGCGAACCGCCCGGTCAGCACGAGGGCGGTGACCAGCCCGCTCGTGCCCCAGTACGGGTGCCCGGCGATCGCCGGATCCCCGGCGGCCTGCCTGCTCACGCGGAGCGCGTCGGCCGGCGCCCCGGTGGCGACGGCGTAGGCGATCGCGGACCGGAAGGCGTCGAGCACCTCGAGCGCGGCCCGCGGATCGCTCCGGTCCACGGCGGTGACGAGCTCGAGGCGCTCTTGCGTGGTGCGGTGGGCCAGATCCGGCCGTCCGGCGAGGGCTTCGGCGGTGCAGCGGGCGTCGAGCGAGGCACTGAGGAGCAGCGGATCCCCGGCGGCGGCAACGGCGAGGCCGGCCGCTTCGGCGGTCACCGTTTGCGGCGTCGGCCCGGACAGCCACGCCCGAGCGACGGCCACGTGCGCGTGCGCCGTCGGTGAGGCGACGCCCTCCGCCAGCGCCGTGGCTTCGGCGAGCATCCGGTCCAGTTCGCCGTCGGGCACCGGGTGGGTGATGAACCCGGCGCCCCGGAAGCGTTCGGCCAGCACGACGGCGTCGGCCAGGCAGAGCGCCCTCGTGGCGGGATCGCCGTCGGCGCGCTCAGCGGCGACGAGCAGCAGGTCGTAGTGGTCGCGGGCGTGGTTGAGCAGGTGCGCGCAGCTGCCCGCGCGGGCCAGGTCCAGGGCGGCGCTCGCGGGGGAGGGGGCCCGGTCCGCGGCCGTGCGCCAGTGGGCCGCCGCCTCGGCCAGGAACCCGCGCGCGTAGGTCAGCCGCGCGAACTCGGCGGCAAGGTCGTGCTCGTGCCCCTCCGCCACGCACGCACGCAGGTCGTCGGCGAGCCGGTCGAACTCGTCGCGCCAGTCGCCGCCCAGGCGGGCGATCAACTCCCGGGCGCGGCGGGTGGCCCACTGCAAGTAGCGGTCCGTGATTTCGGGTGCCTCGGCCGAATCCGCCAACCGCTCGCGCGCGAACCGGGCGACGCCGTCGTAGAGGGCCCACCCGCCTGGCGTCCGGTGCGCCAGTGACTTGTCCACCAGCCGCCCCAGCAGGTCCGAGAGGGCGCCGACCGACAGGTCGGGGGACAGGGCCGTCGCGCCGTCGAGGTCGAAGCCGTGGCGGAAGCGGGAGACGCGGGCCAGTGCCGTGCGCTCCTCGTCCGTCAGCAGGCGGTGGCTCCACTCGACCACCGAGCGCAGCGACCGGTGCCGCGGCTCCCCGCCGCGGCCGGCGGCCAGTACCCGCAGCGGGTCGTCGGCCAGGCCCGCGCGCAGGCCGGCGATGCCGAGCGAGGCGACCCGCGCGGCGGCCAGTTCGATGTTCAGCGGGGAGCCGCCCAGCTCACGACACAACTCGGCCACCTGCGCCGGGTCGGCTTCGAACGCCGGGTCGACCGCCTTCGCCCGTTCGGTGAACAGGGCGGCCGCCGCGGGCAGGGGACCCAGCTGCAGCACCGTCTCGCCGGGGACACCGAGCCGTTCGCGGCTGGTCGTCAGCACGCTCAGGCCCGGGTTCGCCGCGGTCAGCGTGGTGATCACGTCGGCGACGTCGTCGGCCACGTGCTCGCAGTTGTCCAGCACCAGCAGGGCGCGCCCGGCCAGCTGCGCCGCGACGGCGTCGGGCAGCGGCTGCTGCGGCCGCGGGACGACGCCGAGCCCGGCCGCGACCGACTCGAGCACCGAACCCGGCCGGCTGGGGACGAGGCTGACGAACGTCGCGCCGCCCGGGAAGCCCGCCGACGCCACCTCGGTCGCGGCCACGGCCAGCCGGGTCTTGCCCACCCCGCCCGGCCCGAGCACGGTCGTCACCCGGCTCTCGGCGACCAGCCGCACGACGGCGTCGCGCTCGGCGATCCGCCCGACGAAGCTCGTCGGCGGCTTCGGCGCGCCGACCACGAGCCCCGCCGCTTCGGCCGTGAACTCCGGTGCCTTCGCGGCCAGTCCGCGGCGGTCGCGGGCGTCCAGTTTGCGCAGCAGCGCGGACACGTGGCTCTCGACGGTCCGCACCGAAACGAAGAGCCGCTCCGCGATCTCGGCGTTGGTCAGCCGGTCCGCGAGCGCCAGCAGGACCTCGCGCTCGCGCGGCGAGATCGTCGGCGCGGGCGGCATGCCACGGAGTATGCCGCACGGGTTCTCCGTGGCGGAATCCGTGGTCACCACGGATGTCACGCGGCCGCGGCCGGCCCGAGGATGACCACCACACCCCGAAAGGAGAACCCCATGGTGGTCATCGCGAAGGAAGACGACCTGCGCATCGGCAGCGGGCGCACCGCCCGGTTCGAAGGCGAGGCCTACGGCTCGGGCATCTCGTTCTTCCACGTGCACAACACCGAGGGCCAGGGCCCGGCCGCGCACGTCCACCCGTACTCGGAGACGTGGGTGGTGCTCGCCGGCGAAGCGCTCATCCGCACCTCCGAGGGCGAAGTCACGGCGAACCAGGGCGACGTCGTGGTCGTCGGGGCAGGCACCGCGCACGCGTTCCGCGCGGTCGGCGCCGAGCCGCTCCGCATGATGTGCATCCACGCCTCCCCGCGCATCGAACAGGACTTCCTCGACGACACCCGGGCCGCCGAAGCCGGTGTCACCTTCTGAAGGACCGACCGCACCTGCCGCCGTGGGCGGCCGTCCGTCACTGCTGCACGCGGGCGGCGTGGGCGGCCAGTCCGTTGGCCATGTCCTGCATGAAGCGGCGGAGGTACCGGCGCAGGAACCAGCGTATCCCCCAGCGCGCCGAATACGTGCCGTGCCACCGGATCCGCGTCCCGCCGCCGGGGAGTCCGAGCAGTTCGACGGCGGCCCGGTAGTCCGTCAGCTGCGGGTTTTCCGCGCCCTCGTAGGCGAAACGGCGTCCGGGCTCCAGCGCGGTGATCCGCTCCTTCGTGACGACCTTCCCGGTGCGGAACGCCCGGACCGCGCCGACCCCGGCCGGCTGCTCGCTTTCCAGCGCGTCGATCCGCGACCACGACGGCCAGCCGGGTGCGTCGAGCAACAGGGCCCACACGGCCGAGGGCGGTGCGGTGGAGTCGGCCGTGACGTCGTAGGACTGCGTTGCGGTCATGGCGCAACGCTAGGGCGGCGGCCGGTCCCGGTTCCACGTCCGGGATTGCGGTGCCCCGCTCAGGAATTGCGGTAGGCCGACGGGCGGGTGCCGGTGTGCCGCAGGAAGGCGGCCGAAAGCGGGCCGGGGCCGGCGAAGCCGCAGCGCGCCGCGATCCGGTCGAGCGCGAGGTCCGTGGTGCGCAGCAGCCGCTTCGCCTCCTCGATCCGCAGCCGGGTGAGGAACCGGTGCGGCGTCTCGCCGGTGGTCTCCTTGAACACCCGCACGAGGTGGAAGACGGACAGGTGCACCTCGGCGGCGAGGTCGGCGAGGGTGACCGGCTCGGCGAGCCGCTCGCGCATGAGCGCCACGGCGGTGCGCACGCGAGCGTCTTCCCGGGCGGGCGTCCGCCCGGCGGGCCGCTGCCCGTGCCGGGTGAGCAGGTGCGTGGTCAGGAAGGCGGCGGCGGATTCGGCGTAGAGCTCGCCGGCCTCACCGGGGAATCCGAGCGTGCGGACGGCTTCTTCGAGCAGGGCGTCCCCGGTGGCCAGCGACGCGGCCACGGCGTCGAAGTCCACGGCGCCGCCCAGTTCGGCCGCGACGGTGTCGACGGTGTCGCGCGGGACGTGGATCTGGACGCTGCGCATCGACGCGCCCCCGCGGTAGCGGCGCAGCGCGGGCCGGTGCGGGATCCCCAGCTGGAGCCGCCCGGGAACCCAGGGCGCGCCGGCCGCCGTTTCCGCCCGGCCGGACACCGGGAGCACCAGGTGCAGGTCGGCGGTGCCGGGCAGGCGCACCTCCTCGGCGACGGGCACGTGCTCGAACCGCTGGACCAGCAGCGACCGCCAGTTCAGGTGCTCCCAGCTGCAGAAGGTCCGCCGGACGTAGCGCTCCCAGGGGACACCGGCGTAGGGCTGGAGGTCGAACCGGGCGGAGTCGAACACCATGGCCCGAGGCTACCGGCGGACGCGGGTCGATTCGCGGACGACCAGTTCCGGGGTGAAGACCACCGCCTGGCGCTCCACCGTCGTGTCCGCCGTCTCCGCCAGGAGGAGTTCCGCCGCGGTGCGGCCGAGGCGGCGGGCCGGCTGGCGGACCGACGTCAGCGGGACCGCGGCCGCGCCGGCGAACTCGATGTCGTCGTAGCCGACGATCGCCATCTCCTCCGGGACGCGGATGCCGGCGCCGACCATGGCCTGCAGCACGCCGAGGGCGAGCAGGTCGTTCGCGCAGAAGACCGCCGTCGGGCGGGGGCTCGTGCCCAGCAGGCGCGCGCCCGCGTCGCGGCCCGAACTGACGTCCAGGCCGATCGCCTCCAGTACGGTCAGCTCCGCCGTCGAACCCGCGAGGGCGGAGCGGACGCCCTGTTCGCGGTCGCGGCACTGGGTGAGGATCGCCGGGCCGTTGACGAACGCGATCCGGTGGTGCCCGGTCTCCAGCAGGTGCCGGGCCGCGAGCGCACCGCCCGCGATGTCGTCCACCGCCACCGAACTGGCCTCCGACGCCGGCGCCTTGCGGTCGACGAAGACGTAGGGCGTGCCGCTGCGCCGGAACGCGCGCAGGGCCTCACCGGACGTCGCGACCGGGCTGAGCAGCACTCCGCGCACCCG
The DNA here is from genome assembly GCF_040648295.1 of Amycolatopsis sp. NPDC049159. Taxonomy (NCBI): domain Bacteria; kingdom Bacillati; phylum Actinomycetota; class Actinomycetes; order Pseudonocardiales; family Pseudonocardiaceae; genus Amycolatopsis; species Amycolatopsis sp. NPDC049159. The sequence goes on along the minus strand of NZ_JBEZDL010000013.1, from coordinate 137,231 downwards.
CTGCTCGGCGAACATCGCCAGGTACGACGCCTCGAGGTCGGAACGCTGGCCGCTGTTGCAGGTGATGATGTTGAGGCCCTCGGCGTGCGCGGCCTGCTCGGCCCCGCGGGCGACGTCGACGAAGAACGGGTTCCCGAGATCGAGCACGAGCAGCCCCATGATCCGGCTCCGGCCGGCGCGCAGTTGCCGGGCCGACTCGTCCCGGACGTAGCCGAGCTCTTCGATCACCGAAAGCACCCGGTTCCGGGTGGCCGTCGCGACCACGTGCGGCCGGTTGACCACATTGGACACCGTGCCGATCGAGACGCCCGCGCGCTTGGCGACGTCCTTGATGCCGACCACCGCACCCCCTCGCTGAGAAGGCGTGAGCCTACCACGATCTGAAACGTTTTAAGGGGTTGTGTCGGCCACCGCACCGTTGTCGTGGCCGTTGACCGAACTCGGCGGAGTCCCGGTGAAAGACAGCTGGCGGGCTTCGTCGGTGCCGGAGATGACCCGGTTGATCGAGACCTTGAGCCATTCGAGCGTGACGCGGACCTGATCGTCGATCTGCCAGCGATCCAGCGCGTCCGACGCGAGCAATTTGGTGATGAAGTCGAATACCTGACGACGGTGGGTGTCTCGCTCTTTGACGAGTTCCTGGACCACCGGGCCGACCTGCTGGGGATTCTGGGCCAGCTGAAGCGCGAACTGGTCGATGTCGCCGCCCTTGATCAGCGTCTTGAACGCCTGCACTTCGGACGCGAGCCGCAGGTTGTGCTCGGCCTGTTTGTCCATCCGCAAACGCACGAGCACGGTGGTCCGCAACCCGTGCTCTTCTTCGAGCCAGGCGTGCTCGAACCGAGCGGCGGCCGCCTTTTCCGCGGACTCGACGTCGCCGACTCGAAGGGATCGCGTCTCCTGCCGGAGTCCCTCGAGCAACTGCGGCACGAGTACTCGGCGGATGTCTGTCAGGCCGCCTTTCACCACCAGTTCGGGAGCCACGACCCGCCATTGCACATCGACCGCCGCGCGGAAAACGAAAACGTCTTCCGCGCTCGGCAGGGTGATCGCCAGGGTCAGGCGGCGCAGCGACATGTCCACTTCGTACTGGCTCCGGAATCCGCCCCACAACAGTTGCGGGAGGGTGGGCTGCTTCCCGTCCCGCAACGTGGTCATGGTCCCGTTCTTGTGCACGAAGACCAGGGCGATCCAAGGCCGCGCCGGAGCTCGCCGGACCAGGAAGTCCAAGCGGCCGATCCGGTATTCGCCGACGAGCGGCTTGAAGTTGGACGGCTCGACGGTGCGAACCTCCTCCTCCGGTGAAGTTTCCTGCTTCGCATCCTCTCGCCAGTTGGGTTCCGGAGTGTGAACCGGCGGTTGCTCGACCGGCTGTGGTGGTGTCTCGGCCGATTTCTTCTCGTCACTCATGCCGACGCGTACCTCTCTTTTCGGGCGCGTACCGCTTCGGTCAGTCGTGCCGCGACTTCGGGCCGCAGCGGATCGACCCAGTCCTCTCGCAGTTTCTCGATCAGGTGGTCGAGGCGGCGCTCGTCGCTATCGGTTTCAATCACGTAGGGGAGGAACCGGGCCAGGGTTTCCAGGCAGTCGCCGTCCCGCTCGGCCACGCGGATCCACTTGCCGAGCAACTTCTTGGCGGTGTTCCCGCCCGCCCGTGCGCGGAGGGACTGGCGAAGCAGATCGGCGATCGGCTCGGTGAGGTCCGGTTGCTGCCATTGCAGCGTCAGCAGCAGCGGCCACTTCTCCGCTGCCGCGGGCAGTTCGGGTCGCTCACCGGTCACTGAAATCGCCAGGTAGTCGAGTTCGAACCCGTAGAGATCGGTCAGGTGATCGATCGCGGACAGGGCGAGGCGGCGAAGACTGCTGCGATCGTTCCGGATCCACCGGCCGAGGCAGTCGAGAACCGGCCGGATTTCGCCGAACGCGAAGATCTTCGCCACGCTGAACCCGGCGACCTCGACGAGTACGCCGTCCGGACCGGTGGTCGGCGGTCGTTCCGTCGGAGTTCCGAGGATGCGCAACTCGTTCAACGATTCGGTGGCGTAACGCCTGCCGATGGTGAACCCGTGCGCGGACGCCGTGGTCCAGCGCGCCGAGTAGCTCCCGGAGCGGCACCAACGGCGTAGTCGCTCGCGGATCGCCGGCCGGAGGGCTTCCTCCTGGGCGGCCTGGTCGAGCGCGATGGCCGCGGATATCCGTCGCCGGGTCGAGCTCATCTTGCCGGGGACGGCGAAGGCGCCGGGCTGGATCATCTTCCCGAAGCCGTAGATGAAGTCGAGTCCGCACAGGTACCCGGTGGCTTGCGCGGCCCGAACCCAGACGATGGGTCGGGTGTCCTTGCTCAGCTTGGTCAGCCACCAGGCGATGGCGTCCCGCATGCGGTGGTGGGTTTCCCAGACGTACTTGAGAACGGCGCTGGGGTATCGCTCGTCGTGGAAGAACAGCAGCGGCATGGGTACCAGTTCGTGGCCGAAGGTGGTGTGCCCGTCGACCACCTTGGCGCGCAGGGCCGGCAGTCGGTTCTCCTGGTCGTCCGAGAACAGCGAAGTACGCCTAGTACCGGTCGGCCCGGTGGCGGCGACGAGCCGCCGGGCCAGCCGGCCGGCCGCGTCTGCGACGATGTGGTACGGCGATTCGTTGAGGACCGCCAGCGCGATCCGGAAGGCGGCGAGGCGCAGTGCCTCGTCGCGCTCTTCGCCGGTCGGCATCGCCTGGAGCCCAGCGAACCACTCGGTGATCTGGAAGTACACCGCTTGGGCAGCTTCGCGCTCGACGTCGACCTGGGTGAGTTCGTCCCTCGCGTGCTGGGCCAGCAGCGCGGCCATCCGGACGGATTCGAGCGGACGCGGGCAGGGGCCGAGTGCCTTGGCGACCCAGTCCGCGGTCAGCAGGCTCGACATCCGGTCTTCGAAGTCTTCCGCGTCCTCGGTGATGGCTTCGTGCGACGCGTGCTTCTCCAGGAGCGCCCCGGCGTCCGGAGCGGTGTAGTCGTGCGCGTACCCGCCGAAGACGTGGGAAGGCCGGGGATCGGTCTCGCTGACCAGGACGCAATAGGATTCGCCGCCTTTGAACAGCCCGTGCAGCTTCTCCAAGTGGGTTTCGGTGAGCGAGCTCGCGACGCGCCGGGGGACTTCGGCCACGTAACCGGCGTTGTTTTCGGACAGTCCGGCCTCGGTCAGTGACTTGACGGTTTCTCCGCTGTCCAAGCGGAAGACCCGCCCCTCGGCGAGGTGGTCCAGCAGGTGCAGCGCGGTGGTGACCCGGCCGGTGCCCGGGTGGCCGCGCAGGAGCAGGACCCGGTTGGCCTTCAGGGCGTCGAGCATTTCCTCGTAGCCGGACACCTCGAGGTAGCGATCCCGGATCCACGCCAGGACTTCCTCGCGGACCGGGCCCGAAGTGCGGGAAACGGTGTGCCCGATGAAGATCTGGGTCCGGTCACCGACCTGAAGCTCCTTGATGTCGGCCCGGCCGATCGACGCCGCCGGACCGTACTGGTTGATCTCGGGGGAGAGGAAGTGCTGCCCCTGCCGGAACGTCTTGGTGAAGCTGCGCTTCTCTTCGCCGAGGAGGTTGCCGTCGGTTTTCTCGCCGGTGTCAGGTGCTGCTGAGGAATCCGGTTTGGCGCCGCCCGCGGGGCCGGAGCTGTCCGCCGGTCCCGTCGGCGACGGCGTGCTCGACGCTTCGGTCATCGGTCGCTCCCGTGCTGGTGCACGTCGCCCATGATGAACGGGGCGGTGAACGTGCCGTGGCCGATGGCCGTGGAGTGGTCTCCGTAGGTCGTGGCGGTGGCGCTCGGCGAGCCGGCCCCGGTGGCCGGCTGGTCCTGCGGCGGTCCGGGATCCGGGGGTATCGAATGGCCCGGAACCCTGAACCAGCAACCCGTTCCGGCTTCGTGATGCCGGTAGGACATGGGGAACACGAACCTCCCACCCCGGCTCACCACCGCGTCGTAGACCTCCTCGGACACGACGATGACGAGACGGCTTCGAGTCGAGGCGGCGAGCAGGCGGCCGGCCGCGTCCGAACCGGCGAGCCGGGTCGCCTCGGCGCAGGCCACCGCCGGGTCAGGAGCCCTGGCGATCCCCGCCGCCAACCGGATGCCGGGGAACTGTGCGCCGGTGTTCTTGCGCAGGTGCTCGATCCAGGTTCCGGTCAGCACGGTTCCGGAGAGGCCGGCGGGCACGGGGAAGGAAAGAACCTCACCGGATGCCTCCGCTCCTTCCGGGCCAGGCGCGCCGATGGCGTCGAACGACCGGCACACGGCCTGCTCGAAGAACCGGGGAGGAGGGACGGCTGTCCCGGCGAAGCTCAGGCTTACGGCGAAGGCGTCGAGCTGGGCACCGACCCGCTCACCGGCCACCCCTGGCACGTGCACCCAAGCCGTGGCGAAGAACTCCTTCGCCTGCTCGGCCACCTCGACCCGGGTGAAGTCCTTCACGGACAACGACGTGTGTCGCGGGCGGACGGAGCCCTCGAAGATCTCCTCGGAAACGGCGAGAACGAGATTCGCCTCGGAGAACACTTCGAGCAATTCGCGGACGACGCGGGCGTCACGCAGCCGGCAGACGTGCACCGGGGCGGCTCCGGCGTGGCCCAGGGCCGCCGGGATCGCCACACCGTGGTGAACCGCCACCCGCAGCCGAAGCCGGGCCTGTGGCTGGAGGTCGTGGTTGTACCGGCCGAGCCACTCGTCCAGCTCCCGGACGAAGGAACCGATCACCTTCGGCTCGGCGCTTCCGTCCGTGATCGGCGTGAACATCCCGTCGCCGGCGTCTTGCCGCTGCCACCGCGCCGGGTCGAGGTCGCTGCGCAGCGCCGACTCGCGCACGGCGGTTCCGAGCGCTCGCTGCAGGTCGCGCTGCTGCAGGTCGTCCCGGGTTCCGTACCGCCAGGCGTCCACCGCGAGCAGCAGCGTCCGGGAGAACTGTCCGTCGTCCGCCACGGTGACCTCCGGTGATCGATTTCGAGTTGTCCTAACTCTGAGCCACATCCGTCCCTTCGACCCCGTACTGATACGGGTTTCGGTCGGCGAGGTTGCTGAATCGGAGCAGGGCGCCCAGGTCCCCGACCACGATGCGTCGATATTCGCTCCGGAGGACGCCCAGCCGGTGGAGGCGCTGAGTCGTCTTCTCGAAGGTGCTCAGCGCGACACCGGTGAGCGATGCGATCTCGGCTTGGGTGAGGGACAGGTCGAGGACCCAGCCGTCGGCGGTGCGGCGGCCGTGGCGCTGGACGATGTCGGCCAGCACCCGGCCGACGCGTAGCGGAGCCGGGCACGTGAGGATCTCGGCGCGACGGCTGTTCGCCCAGTGGAGCCGGGTGCTCAGGGAGCTGGCCACCGCCCGCCACACGTCGGGATGGCGGTCGAGGAACTCGTTCAGCTGGGCTTTGCCGACGAGTTTCGCCCGGACGGAGGTGCAGGTCTGCACGTTGGCCGAGCGCTGCCGTCCCTCGAAGACGGACATTTCGCCGAGGATGTCGCCCGGCCCGCGCAACGCGAGCAAGATCGGGCGGCCGAACTCGGTGTCGACCATGACCTTGAGCGTGCCGGACAGCGGGATCACCACGTGATGGCTCTGCTCGCCTTGCCTGATCACGGTCTGCCGCGGGCCGTAGGCCACGGTGGTCCCGGAGCTCAGCAGGGCGTTCCTGGTGCGCGCCCCCAGGAGGCCGAGCACCGAGTCCGCGGGCCACTCTCGTCTTTGGTTCAGCGCAACTCCCGAGGTCCGAGTGCTCGTGTCGCGGCGCGTGCGTGGGCTGTTACGCCATGGAACCCGCCTTCGTCGCCGGCGAACCCGTCGTCTGATGGGGTGCGGGAATCCGGGGTTCGCGAAGCTGGTGGCCGGGAGAAGAACGGAGACGTGCATGAGCCTCAGGACGATGAAACGCGCCTCGGTACCGGGCGCCGCGGTGGCGCGTGAGCTGGACACAGCGTTGAGCACGGTGACGTCATTCCAAGGCGCGGTTCAGCACGCGGACGAAAAGGTGCGGACCGTGGTCGCGGTGCAGAGCACGATCACGGCTCTGGTCGCCGCCCAGCTGGCGTTCCTCCCGGCGGCCCAGCCGTCGCCCGGCCTGCGAGCCGTCGTCTTCGCGATCCTGGCGTTCTTCGTCTTGGGTTACGTCTATTCGGCGTACGAGCTGGTCCAGGCTCTGCGGCCGCGAACGGAACGCCTCGCCGTGCCCAACCGGTTCGCCTTTCCGACCGTGGCGGGTGCTTCCCTGACGAGGGTTCCCGTTTCGTTGCGTCAGCAGTGCACTGAAGCTCAGCAGCTCTCCAAGCTGCTCGCGGAGCTGGCCATGGTCAAACACCACCACGTCCGGCGTGCCCTGGCCGGCACCGGGGTGCTGTTCCTCTGCGGTCCGCTCCTGCTCCTGGTCACCGGGTTCGCCTAGGACTCATCCGTCCGCGACGGTCTCCAGCCGGGCGCGGTCGACGACGACGATCCGCCGGTAGCCGGTGCCGACGAGGCCGGCGTGCCGGAACCCGGCGAGTGCGCGGTGGACCGTCGGCTCGGCGGCGCCGACCAGCCCGGCCAGCTCGGGCTGGGTGAGGTCCACCCCGATCTCGACACCGGCCTGCTCGGCCGTGCCGTACGCTGTGGCCAGCTCGAGCAGCACTCGCGCGAGCCGGATCCGCACCTCGCGGCTCCCGAAGTCGACTCTCCGGCGGGTGGCCCAGCGGAGCTTGCCGCCCACACTGCTCCCGACCGCCAGCGCCACTTCCGGGTGGCCGCCGAGGAAGTGGCGGAATTCGGGCTGGGTGACGAGCCTGGCGCGGACCTGGCCAGCGCAAGTGACCGTCGCCACCCGGGGCTGTCCGTCCATGCTCGCGAGCTCGCCGATCAGTTCACCGGCGGCGCGGATCGCGAGCAGGGCCACGGTCCCTTCCGGCGTCGAGGCCGTCACCTTGACGAATCCGGTCACGATCACGAGGACGTGCGAAGTGCTTTCACCCTCGCGGAGCAGGACCTTGCCCGGGGAGTACTCGCGCGGGACACCCAATTCGAGCAGGCCGGTTCTCGATGCCTCCGGCAGATTTGCCAGGAAGCTGCTCTGGGGAAAGTTCCCGGTCAGGCTGCTCAAGGCTGTCCTCCCTCGCCGCCGAGCATGGTACGGACCGCCACCGGCGGACCCAAGTGCGGCGAGCTGGGTGGCCGGGTTTTGTCGCGTCGATGTCCAGCCGTTCGTCGGAGGACCACGTCGGCGCCGCGGGACTAGGGTGACCGGGTGCGGATCTTCACGATCGTCCTGTCGCTGGTGCTGACGTGGGTGCTCTCCGGGGCCGTCGCCTCGGCCTCGCCCGTCGTGGAAGGGGACACCGACGATCCGGTGACCGCCGCGCCCGCGGTGACGCGGCCCGACACCGCGCACTGCAGCGTCACCCTCGCCGATGCCTTCCGCTCCAACGCCGCCGACGGCACGCCGCAGTTCTACGAAGGCACGCTCGCGCCGCCCAAGGCTTGTCCGGGGCCGTGGGCGAAGGTCGTCATGGATCAGAGCGTCACCGTGAGCGGGCGGCAGTACGACCGGATCGGGGATCTGCGGATCGGGGGGACCGAGGTCTGGTGGGGCACGACCGAAGAGCCCAGTGGCGAGGGCCGCCGGGCGATCACCTACCACTTCGACAAGGACCTCACGCCCTACGCCGCCTTGTTGCGCTCGCCGCAGCCTTTCCGCGGGGGTATCGAGAACTACAACTCGCCCGTCTACACCGGTGTCTACGCCCAGACCGTGACGCTCACCTACTACCAGGCCGACCGCAGGCACCCCGCGCCCGATACCGCCGACCACGTCGCCGGGTTCGGGCACGCCGACGCGACGCCCGCCGCGCCCACCGTGCACTTCAGCGCGAAAGACCTGCCGCGCAACATCACCCGCGCCTACCTCGAGGTCACCCTCGAAGGGCACGCGTGCGACGAGCAGTGGTTCGACGACGTCCCCGACGACGTCTCCGCGAAGTATCCGGCCGCCGGGTTGTGCGGCAAGGGGCCTTACCGCGAAGCGAACTTCGCGATCGACGGGACCGCCGCCGGCAGCGCGTTCACCTTCCCGCACATCTACTCCGGCGGGATCGTGCCGCAGCTGTGGCGGCCGATCGTCGCGATCGACACCTTCAGCCTGCACGCCGAAACCTACGACGTGACACCGTTCGCGGGCCGGCTCGTGGACGGCGGTGCGCATGACTTCTCCTTCTCCTTCCCGGACATCGGCGGCGAGTTCACCGTCGTCCCGACGCTCCTGCTCTACACCGACAAAAACGCGACGCGCACGTCCGGCGCACTGGTCCAGGACGACGTCGCCGCCGCGCCCGTGCGGAAAACGACGGTGAAGGACATCGACGGCGGCGTGAACGTCACCGTCACCGCGAAGCGCCACGACGTGACCGCGGGCTACGTCGACACCTCCGCCGGCCGCGTGTACACGCGCGTCGAACGCACCCGCGACTACCGCAACAGCGACGACGTCACCGGCGGCGGCTTCACCCAGCACGTCGTCCAGGCCGATTCGGGGCAGCAGACATCGACGTCCACAGTGGACGGACGGGTGCGGTCCGCCGCGCGGCACACGTGGTCCTACCCGCTGACCACCGACGCCACCGCGAACGTCACCGACGACCAGAACCTGCGGATCTCCGGCGCGGCCGAAATGACCAAGGTCCTCGGCGACCTCACCGGCGACGGCCGGAGCTGGCGGCCGGTGCGCGCGTCGCGGGAGTGGCTGAGCTCCTCGGGCGTGCTGGCCCGCACGAACGGCGTCAACACCGAAGCCGACGGGCGCTCGCAGACGTCGTTCGCCGGCTCGGACGACCGGGGCCGCCCGTACTTCCACTACGCCGCGAGCGAGCACGGGCTGATCACCGTGGACCGGGAGGTACCGCCCCGGGGGTGAGCCCCGTCTCGCCGTCGCTCACCCGATCGGGCTAGTGCGGTACTGTCGGGTACATGGGGAGTCTGCGCTCACGGGTCCTGGGCTGGGCCGGCCGCCGGTACCTCGCCCGGCAGTCGAAAAAAGGCTTCGACCTCGAAAAGATGTCATCGCTCCTGCCCGATTCGGCGCTGCTGCCGCTCAAGCGCGACGGGCTCGACCCGGTCGCCGCGATGGCCGAGCGCCGCGCCGAGGCGCCGATCGGCAAGCTCGACCTGCCCTTCGGGATGAACGCTTGGCTGGTCACGGGTTACGACGAGGCGAAGGCCATCCTCGGCAAGGCCACCGGGTTCTCCAGCGACTTCGGCAACCTCGTCGGCAACGCCGGGGTGACCGCGGACCAGAACCCCGGCGGCCTCGGCTTCGCGGACCCGCCGGTGCACACGCGGCTGCGCAAGCTGCTCACGCCCGAGTTCACCATGCGACGGCTCGGCCGGCTGGCCCCGCGGATCGACGAGATCGTCGCCGAGCAGCTTGACGCGATGGCCAAGACCGGCGGCCCGGTCGACCTGTGGCAGGCGTTCGCGCTGCCGATCCCGTCGCTGACCATCTGCGAACTGCTCGGGGTGTCCTATGAGGACCGCGCCGAGTTCCAGCGGCTGAGCACCGCGCGCTTCGACCTCTTCGGCGGTGCGGGCGCGTCGCTCGGCGCGATGTCGGAGTCGCTGACCTACCTGCTCGACATCGTGAAGAAGCAGCGCGAGGAGCCCGGTGACGGCCTGCTCGGCATGCTGATCAAGGAACACGGCGACGAGATCGACGACCGCGAGCTGGCCGGTCTCGCCGACGGCGTCCTCACCGGCGGCCTGGAGACGACGGCGAGCATGCTGGCGCTCGGCGCGCTGGTGCTGCTGCGCGACGAGAAGGCGGTGGAAGCCGTCCGCGGCGACGACGAGTCCGTGCACCGCTTCGTCGAGGAGCTGCTGCGCTACCTGACCGTGGTGCAGATGGCGTTCCCGCGCTTCGCCAAGCAGGACATGGACATCGCCGGCGTCCACATCGCCGAGGGCGACATCGTGCTGGTGTCGCTGTCGGCCGCGGACCGCGACCCGAAGCTGGGCGCGGGCATGGACGACTTCGACGCCACCCGCGAGCCGACGTCGCACCTGGCGTTCAGCTACGGCATCCACCGCTGCATCGGCGCGGAGCTGGCCCGCATGGAACTGCGCACGGCGTACCCGGCACTGATCAAGCGCTTCCCGAACCTGCGGCTCGCGGTGCCGGAGAAGGATCTTTCGTTCCGCCAGGTGTCCATTGTGTACGGACTGGACGAGCTGCCGGTCCTGGTCGACTGACCTCAGCGCACGCCGCGCGGCCGGAACTGGATGCTGATCCGCGGGCCGACCGCACGGCTCGTCTTCGGGATCGCGTGTTCCCACGTGCGCTGGCACGAGCCGCCCATCACGATGAGGTCGCCGTGGCCGAGGGCGTAGCGGTGGGACTCGCCGCCGCCGCGGGGGCGCAGGGCCAGCTGGCGGGCCGTGCCGACCGAGATGATCGCCACCATCGTGTCCTCCGTGCTGCCGCGGCCGATCGTGTCGCCGTGCCAGGCGACGCTGTCGCGGCCGTCTCGGTAGTAGCAGAGGCCCGCCGTGCGGAACGGTTCGCCGAGTTCGCCGGCGTAGTGCTCGCTCAGCGCGGCGCGCGCCTCGGCCAGCACGGGGTGGGGGAGCGGCGCCGCTTCGCCGTAGAAGCACAGCAGCCGGGGGACGTCGACGAGCCGGTCGTACATCCGGCGCCGCTCGGCCTGCCACGGGACGCCGGTGACGAGGTCGGTGAACACCTCGTCGGCGCCGTCGAGCCAGCCCGGCTGGACGTCGATCCACGCGCCGGAGCCGAGTTCGGTCCGGCGCGGTGCCAGCGGGTGCAGCGTGACGGGGCCGGATTCGCCGAACAGCGAAGCCTGCAGTGCCGGGGTCGTCATGGGTCCGACCGTACACCACGTTCGAACAGGTGTTCTACGTGAAACACCGGCCGGACCCGCGGCGGTCAGCGCACGAACTCGTAGACCAGCTTCTGGATCCCGTTGCCGTACGACGCGCTGTCGATCAGCTTCAGGCTCTGCTTGTCCTTGTCGGTCTCGCTGAACAGCCGCTTGCCCGCCCCGAGCAGCACCGGGAACACCAGCAGGTGGAGCCGGTCGAGCAGGCCCGCGTCGGCGAGCGAGCGGTTCAGGGTGGCGCTGCCGTTGACGATGATCGGCCCGCCCTCGGTCTCCTTGAGCGCGGCGACGTCGTCCAGCGACCGCAGGATCGTCGTCTCGCCCCAGTTGTCCACCAGTTCGGTGTCCTGCAGGGTGGTCGACACGACGTACTTCGGCATCGCGTTGTAGCCGGCGAACTCGACGGTCATGCCCGGCCAGACCGGCGCGAACGCCTCGTAGCTGACGCGGCCCAGCAGCAGCGCGGTGGCCTCTTCCTGCTCGGTGCCCTTCATCTCGTAGGCGGCCGGGTCGAACTCGACGTCCTTGAAGGTCCAGCCCGCGTTGCGGTAGCCGGCCTCGCCGCCCGGGGCTTCGACGACGCCGTCGAGCGAGACGAACGACGTGGAGATCAGGGTGCGCATGGGTGCTCCTCGGGGATGATCGGTGGTGCCTTCACGAGTCTGTCGAACGAGGTCCGGCGGATTCGACACCGCCCGGGAAAACTCTTGTCCGTGACGGCTCCGGCTCGTACAGTCACAGCACCGCCGCCTCGAGTGACCCAGGAGGTCGACGGTGCGCAGAATTCACGGTGCGGGCGTGCTCATGGCGGTCGCGGCAGGACTCGCGATCCTCACGCCCACGGCGGACGCCCAGGTCGGGACCGGTCCGTGGACCCCGGACTCGCCGGGCTACACCGAGCAGGAGCGGGGCTGCGGGCAGCTCTCCGGCCTCACCTTCCAGCTGACGTGCTCGACCGGCAGCGGTGACCAGCGCGCGGAACGCCGCTACACCACCTACACCGGCGGCACCCACCAGTTCGAGGGCTCGTTCAAGATCGCCGGCATGAGCGGCACGCGGATCAGTCTCAAGCAGACGTTCCGCGACGGCTCGAACGCCGGGCCGTACTTCCTGCTGGCCGTCGAGAAGGGCGGCCGGATGTACGCGGTGGAGGGCGGGGCGACGCTGGGCAGCGGCGCGACCGTCGGCACGGCGGTGCGGGTGAACACGATCAACCAGGTGGGCAGCTCGCACAAGGTGTACCTCAACGGCTCGCTGAAGCAGACGATCGCCAGCGCGAGCGGCAGTTACTACGACAAGTTCGGCAGCTACCGCACGTCCAGCGGCGCGGGGCCGATCACGGTGCAGTGGAGCGGCGTGAAGTTCTGGCACAAGTAGGAGAGACGCAGCCCGGCCTGCCGTTGGTCGTTCGCCGCGTCTTGCTTTGTTGCGTCCGCAACGGTCATCGGGAGCGGATTTGGCGCTGGCCGGCGCTCGGACGCACCGGCGGCGTTCCCGGGTCACGCCGGGGGTGCCGCCCACGCGGCGAGGTCGTCCCACGCGGAAAGCCGCAGGCCGCTGGTGAAGCGGTGGGGTGTCCCGGTGACCGGGTCGTCGAACGCGAGCACCTTCGCCAGCAGCTGCAACGGTTTCGTGAAGTCGCCGAGGGGCTTTTCCCGCAGTTGCGGGTAGAAGTCGTCGCCGAGGATGGGGATGCCGAGGCCGCTGAGGTGGACGCGCAGCTGGTGGGTGCGGCCGGTCGAGGGCCGGAGCCGGTAGCGGCCCAGGCCGTCGCGGTGCTCGGCCAGTTCGACGTACGTCTCCGCGTTCGGCTCGCCCGGCTCCTCGCGCGCGGCGAGCACCCCGCGCTCCTTGACGATCCGGCTCCGGACCGTCCGCGGCAGCTCCAGGGTGGCGTCGTACGGGGCGATCGCCTCGTACTCCTTGTGCACGCGGCGGTCGCGGAACAGCGTCTGGTACTTGCCGCGCAGCTCCGGCGTGATCACGAACATCACCAGGCCGGCGGTGACCCGGTCGAGCCGGTGCGCGGGCGAGAGCTGCGGGAGGTCCAGCTCGCGCCGCAAGCGCACGAGCGCCGTCTCCAGGATGTGCTGGCCGCGCGGGATGGTCGCCAGGAAGTGCGGCTTGTCGACGACCAGCAGGTGCTCGTCGCGGTGCACGACACGGATCTCGAACGGGACCGGCACCTCGTCCGGCAGGTCGCGGTGGAACCAGATGAACGAGCCGGGCTCGAACGGCGTGTCGACGCCGAGCGGGCCGTCGAGGCCGTGGATACGCTCCTCGCGCAGCATTTCCTCGATGCGGTCCGGTGCCACCCTCGGCAGCCGGTCGACGAGGTGCGCCAGCAGGGTCGGCCACCCGCCCTCGTCAGGGAGCTTCAGCCGGGCGGGGTCCAGCCCGTGGCGCGGCGGGATCGGGGGCCGGAGCTTGCGTCTCATGGTCCCCGGACTCTAACCAACCCTCCGAGGGGGTCCGGTAGCGCGCGAGGTAGCGGGCGGTCGCTTCGGCGTTCTTCGACTCGGCGGCTTCGGCGCGCAGGCGGCGTCCGGTGTTGTGCGGGAAGCCCTGCCGGCCGAGCCGGTGCTCGACGCTCTCCTCCATGTACGCGCAGGAGTAGAAGTACGCGACGAGCGCGGCCATGAGAACCAGCGAGAGCCGCAGCCAGATCGAGCCGGGCAGCAGCAGCCACACCGCGCACAGCGGCAGGATGCCGACCGACCGCTGCAGGACGTACCGCGCCCGCCAGTGCTTCGACGTCGCGTCGTGCAGGGCCCAGTCGTTGAGGCGCGCGGGAAGCCGGACGCCCACGGCGTAGCCGAACCAGCGGAGCACACTCGGTCGTTCCATGAGTTCCATAGTACACTAATGCTTAGTGCACTAATCATTAGCGCGACCGGCGACACAGTAGGATCGGGGACATGATCGACCTGGGTGAGGACCCGCTGAAGCTGGACCGGCAGGTGTGTTTCGCGCTGTCGGTGGCTTCGCGCAGCGTGATCGCGATCTACCGGCCGCTGCTCGAGCCGTACGGCCTGACCCACCCGCAGTACCTGGTGATGCTCGCGCTGTGGGAACGCTCGCCGCGCTCGGTGAAGGACCTCGGCGCGTCGCTGCGCCACGAGCCCGCGACGCTGTCCCCGCTGCTGAAACGGCTGGAGGCACTGGGGTACGTGACACGGGCGCGGAGCCGCGCGGACGAGCGGCAGCTGACCGTCGAGCTGACGGAGCAGGGGCGCGCACTGCGGGCGGAGGCGGAGAAGATCCCGTACAAGGTCGTCGAGACCCTCGGGATGGACCTGCCGGAGCTGGAGGCGCTGCACGCCGCGCTGAGCCGGGTGATCAGCGCGACCGCCTGAGGAATTCCCGGCCGCCCGGCGCGTTGCCCCTGGGAGAGCCTTCCGGGAGGAACCGTGCTGAAGATCAGGCTGGGCGTCGCACCCGCGGCGGGAACGGGACCCGGCGAGTTCGCCGGGCTGGCGCGGCGGCTGGAGGACGCCGGCGTCGACTCGCTCTGGCTGTCGGAACTCGTCTACTCACCCGAAGTCGATCCCCTCATCGGCATGACGCACGCGCTCGCGACGACCGCGAAGCTCAAGGTCGGCACGGGTGTGGCGATCCTGCCGGGCCGGCACCCGGTGCTCGTCGCGAAGCAGCTGCTCACCCTGGCCGGCCTGGCGCCCAAGCGGGTGCTGCCGGTCTTCGGGCTGCGCCCGGCCCGCGCCGCCGAGCACGACCTCTTCCCGGTGCCCGCCGGGCGCCGGGCCGCCGTCTTCGACGAGTCACTGACCCTGCTGCGGCGGCTGCTCGAAGAGGACGAAGTCTCCTTCGACGGCGAGTTCTTCCACGTCGACGGCGTCCACCTCGGGCCGCGCCCGGCCAAGCGGCTCGACGTCTGGCTCGGGGGAGCGGCGCCGGCCGCCCTGCGCCGCACGGGACGGCTCGCCGACGGGTGGCTCGGCAGCTTCCACACGCCGGCCCAGGCGCGCGACGCCCGCATCGCGATCCAGGAAGCCGCGGCGGAGGCGGGCCGGGAGATCGAAGCGGACCACTTCGGGCTCAGCCTGGCCGTGGCCGACAAGGGGCTGCCGGACGAGCTGATCGCCGCGGCGGCCAAGCGGCGTCCCGGCGTGCCGGTCACCGACCTGGTGGCGACGAGCTGGCCCGAGGCGCGCCGGCTGGTGGAACAGCACATCGAGGCCGGGCTGTCGAAGTTCGTCATCCGGCCCGGCCACGGCGACTTCGACGAGTTCCTGGCGAACTTCCAGGCGGAGCTCATGCCGCTGCAGAACTGATGTACCTACTGGTAGGTACACTGAGTTCCGTGGACACGAGGGAACGTCTCATCGAAAGCACCCGCACGCTGCTGTGGGAGCGCGGTTACGTCGGGACCAGCCCGAAGACCATCCAGCGGCTCGCCGGCGCCGGCCAGGGCAGCATGTACCACCACTTCGCCGGCAAGGAGGAGCTGGCGCGCGCGGCCATCGACCGCACGGCCGAGGAGATGCGCGCCGCCGCCGAAGCGCAGCTGTCCGGGCCGGGCGCGCCGCTCGAGCGCATCGCGGCGTACCTCCGCCGTGAGCGCGACGTCTTGAAAGGCTGCCCGGTCGGCCGCCTGACGCAGGACCCGGACGTGATGGCCGCGCCCGCCCTCCGGGAGCCGGTCGAAGAGACCTTCTCCTGGCTGCGCACCCGGCTCGCCGAGGTGGTGGCCGAGGACGACGGCGGCCTCGACCCGGCGGCGACCGCGGCGGCCGTCGTGGCGACCCTGCAAGGCGGTTACGTCCTTGCCAAGGCCGCCGACAGCACCGAGCCGTTCGAGCAGGCGATCGAGGGGATCCTCGCGCTGCTCGGGCGCGCCTAGAACTCCAGCTGCTCGGTCTTGCGCGGCATCAGCAGCAGCGCCACCACCGACAGCACCGCCACCGCCAGCAGGCCCACGAACACGTAGTGGGTCGCGTCGCTCAGCGCGCCCCGGACGAACCTCGCCACCGGGGTGTCGTCGGTGTGCCCGCCCAGCACCAGGCTCGTCGCGTCCACCGACGGCGGCAGCTTGCCCGCCACCTCCGCCGGCGGGTTCGCGAACCGCGAAGCCAGTGTCGCGTTGGCGATCGCGCCGAACACCGCCGCGCCGACCGCGCTGCCCAACGACCGGCTGAACAGGTTCGTCGCCGTCACCACGCCGCGGCGGTCCCAGCCGACCACCGACTGGATCGCCACCAGGGTCGGGCTCGCCGCCAGGCCGAGGCCGATGCCGAGGACGAACGCCGCGGTCGCCGCCGCCCAGATCGACGACGTCGCGCCGAGCATCGCCACCAGCACGCCGCCCGCGATGATGAACACGCTGCCGATCAGCGCCGTGTCGCGGAAGCCGATGCGCAGGTAGATCTTGCCGGCCAGGGAAGCCGAGATCGGCCAGCCGACCGTCAGCGCCGCCACCGCGAACCCGGCCACCAGCGCGCCCGCGCCGAGCACGCCCTGCGCGTACGTCGGCAGGTACGACGTCAGGCCCATCAGGACCGCGCCGACCACGACCGCGACCAGGTTGCCGCCGACCAGGGTCCGCCGGGTGAACACCCACAGCGGCAGCACCGGCTCGGCCGCGTGCTTCTCCACCAGCACGAACGCGACCAGCAGCGCCGCGCCCGCGGCGAAGATCCCCACGCTCGGCAGCGAACCCCACGCCCACGCGACGCCGCCTTCGAGCAGGGCCAGGATCACCAGCGAGCAGCCGACGGTGAGCAGCGCGGCGCCGGTGTAGTCGACCTTGTGCGGCTTGCGCTCCACCCGCTCGGCGAAGTTGCGGTGCAGCATCAGCGCGGCGATCGCGCCCAGCGGCAGGTTGACGAAGAAGATCCACCGCCAGTCCAGGTATTCGGCGAACACGCCGCCCAGCGTCGGGCCGACGACCGACGCGACGCCCCAGACGCTGGCGACGTAGCCCTGCACCCTGGCGCGTTCCTCCACCGTGTAGAGGTCGCCGATGATCGTCATCGACATCGGCTGGATCGCGCCCGCGCCGATGCCCTGCACCGCGCGGGCGGCGATCAGCACCGGCATGCTCCACGCGGCGCCGCACAGCACCGAGCCGACGAGGAACGCCGCGATCCCGAAGAACATCACCGGGCGCCGGCCGAGGACGTCGGCGAACTTGCCGTAGAGCGGCACCGTGACGGCCTGGGTGAGCAGGTAGATCGAGAACAGCCACGGGAACTGCGAAAACCCGCCGAGGTCGCGCACCACCGAGGGCACCGCGGTCGCGATGATCGTGCTGTCCAGCGCGACCAGCGCGGTGCTGAGCATGACGGCGACCAGCACCGGGCCGCGTTCGGATCGGAAGCCGACCCCCTTCACGCTGGTGGCGGCGGGTGTCGTCATCGGCGGGCTGCTCCTCGGGACGGTCATGACCGGGGTCAACTGCTTTGCAGTCCTAAGCATTCCATCGACGGGGCGGCGCACCCAGTGAATTTCCGTCTTCGGCCTCTTCGCGGAAGATGGGAGGGATGAACGACTGGATCCGGCCGATCGGCCGGGGCTGGGTGGTCCGCGACGAGGTCCCCGGCCCCGACGTCGACGAGTTCGCCGAGCCCGACCGGGTGGCCTACGCGCTGGCCAAGCCCGGCGCGGGGGACACGCTGCTGGCCGTGCAGCACCCCGCGCGCACGCCCGCGGCGCTGGCGCGCGGCCTCGACCTGGCCGCCGCCGTGCCGATCGCCCGCGCGGCGCTCGAACGGCTCCGCAAGCGGGCCTACCGGCCGGTGCGGGACGTCGTCGCGCCCTACCGGATCGAAGGGCCGGACGGTGTCGCGCTGGGCCTGCTCTGCCTGGTCGACCCGGCCGCGGTGACCGACGACGGCACCGCCCGGGTCCGGCACACCGAGGACGTCTACCCCGACGTCGTCGCCGAGCGGGCCGCCGTGCTCGCCGGGCTGGGCTGCGCGACCAGCGCGGCGCTGCTCGTCCCGGCCGCCGGCGGCGAGCTGCTGACCGAAGAGGTGACGCGCGCGTGCGGCGCGCTCGGCCTGCCCGATCTGTCCACTTCGGACGCGGCCGGGCGGCGGCACGACCTGTGGGTGGTGCCCGCCGGGCCGCTGCAGCACCGCCTGCTCGGCGCGGCCGGTGCCGCCGAACTGCTGGTCGCCGACGGCAACCACCGCGTGGCCGCGGCCGCGGCGGCCGGGCACGGTGGGCTGCTCGCCCTGGTCACCGCGGGTCCGTCGCTGCGGATCGGCGCGATCCACCGGGTGCTCACCGGTACCGGCTTCGGCCCGGAGGACCTGGTGTCGCGCTGGTCCGCGGCGGGCCTGGACGTCCGCTACGACGAGCACGCGGTCCCGGTCACCGGCGAGGCTGTCGTACGCGCGAGCGACGCGGTGCTGAGGGTCCCGCTGCCGCGGACGGGCTTCGCCGGGCCCGGACCGGTGATCGACCACGAGATCGTCGAGCGGATCCTCTTCGCCGACGCGCTCGGGATCGACCCCGACGGCCCGTGCACGCACCCGCTCCCGGACGGCCGCCCGGTGCCGCCGGACGCCGACGCGGTGGTCCTGCTGGCACCGGTGAGCCACGCCGACGTCCTCGCCGTGCACGCGGCGGGCCGCCGGATGCCGCGCAAGGCCACCTACTTCACGCCGAAGCCGCGCAGCGGGCTCCTGCTCGCGGAGCTCTAGCGGGCGTCCCACCAGTCCAGGACGCGGGTCGCGAAGAACGTCAGCCACTTCGACGGCTGCCCGGCCGGGACGTCCACCGGGAACCACACGCGGCCGGCGTCGGTGCGCTGCTGGAGCCACGTGCCGTCCGGCTGACGGGCCGCGCGGATCAGCTCGATCGCCGCCGCCGGCCGCTCGTCCGGGCGCCCCGCGTCGCGGAAGTACGAAGCGGCGTTGAGGACGTCGTAGTGCCAGCGCATCGGGTAGCCGAATTCGCGCACCCACGGCGCGAGCGGCGCACCCGTCGACCGCCGCCGGAACAGCCCGCGTTCCAGGAGGTACTCCTCGCCGAGGCGGCGGGCTTCGCGGGTTTCCGCGGTGCCGCCGGTCGCGGTTTCGTGCGCCAGCAGGCCTTTGAGCGAGTTGAGTGTCGAGTGGACGGACGAGCGCGTCGACCCCTCGACCCACTCGCAGTTCCAGCCGCCGTCCGGCAGCCGGTGTCGGGCGAACCAGTCGGCGATGCCGGCGACGTCGGCGCCCAGCCACACGCCGTTGGCCAGCGTCCACGCGTTGATGCAGCAGTCGACTTCGCCGTTCCAATACGGCAGGTCGTCGTACTCCCAGCGGCTGTTCGCGGCCAGCAGCCCGGCCGTGCCGCTCAGGACCGCGGCGTCGAGACCCCATTCGCGCAGGGCGTTCAGCGACCACGTCGTCGCGGTCCACGGTTGCGGTTCGTCACCGCGGAAGCCGGCCGGGAAGAACGCGCCGCCCGCCCACTGGCCGTCGAGGTCCTGCGCCGCCAGCAGGCGCGCGCCGAACCCTTCCGTCGCGACGCGGGCGCGCGTCGCCTCCCAGATCTCGGGTGGGGTGCCCGCGAGGTCGCGCTCGACCTGCCAGCGCAGCGCCGGGTCCGAGTCGAGCAGCCACGCGAGCACGTCCATCAGGCTCCCGTGGCGCCGTCGACGGCTTCCCGGATGAAGTCCGCGTGGCCGTTGTGGCGGGCGTACTCGTGGATCATGTGCAGCATCACCAGCCGCAGCGAGACGTCCTCGCCCCAGCGGGCCTGGTACCCGGTGACGTCGAGAGACTCGGCCGCCGCTTCGATCTTGCGGGAGTGCTCCACTTCGGTCTGCCACGCTTCGAAGGCTTCCTCACGCGTCGAGGAGCTCGCGTCGTAGGCGGCCTGGAAGTCGCCTTCGGCCGACCACCGCAGCGGGACGTCTTCGGCGTTGATCACGCGCCGGAACCAGGTGCGCTCCACTTCGGCCATGTGCCGGACCAGGCCGAGCAGCGACAGCGTCGACGGTGGGCTGGCGGCGCGGCGGAGGTCCTCGTCGGACAGTCCGTCGCACTTCATCGCGAGGGTGGCGCGGTGGAAGTCGAGGAAGGTGCGCAGCATTTCGCGCTCGCCCCCGGTCAGGGGCGGTTCTGGGCGTTCGGTGGTCACGAGTCAGTGTGTATCACGCTCAACTGTGTTGTTTTCAAGAAGTGTCGTACCTGTGTTTTAAGCTCGCGCGGTGGACTTGCCCGTGATGCCGCCGGTGCGGCCGATGCTCGCGAAAGCCGTGCACGAGGTGCCTCGTGACCCGGGGCTGCTGTTCGAGCCCAAGTGGGACGGTTTCCGCTGCGTCGTGTTCCGCGACGGCGACGAGATCGAGCTGGGTTCGCGCAACGACCGCCCGCTGACCCGCTACTTCCCCGAGCTGGCCGAGCTGCTGGCCGCCGCGCTGCCGCCCCGCTGCGTCGTGGACGGCGAGATCGTGCTGGTCACGCCGGCGGGGCTGGACTTCGAGGCGCTGCAGCTGCGGCTGCACCCGGCGGCCTCGCGCGTGCGCAAGCTCGCCGAGGAGACGCCGGCCAGCTTCGTCGCGTTCGACCTGCTCGCCCTCGGCGACACCGACCTCACCGGCGAGCCGTTCCGCGAGCGGCGCGCGCGGCTGGAGAGCATCCTGCGCACCGACGCCGAAGGGCTGCAGCGCGTCCACCTGACCCCGCTGAGCGACGACCCGGCGCAGGCCGAGGACTGGTTCACCCGGTTCGAGGGCGCGGGCTTCGACGGCGTCATGGCCAAGCCCGCGGACCTGCCGTACGAGCAGGACAAGCGGGTGATGCTGAAGGTCAAGCACGAGCGCACGGCCGACTGCGTCGTGACCGGGTTCCGCTGGCACAAGGACGGCGCCGGCGTCGGTTCGCTGCTGCTGGGGCTGTTCGACGGCGAGGGCGTGCTGCACCACGTCGGCGTGGCCAGCAGCTTCACCAAGGCGCGGCGGGCCGAGCTGGTCGACGAGCTGGCGCCGCTGCGGGAGAACGCGCTCGAGAACCACCCGTGGCGGTCCTGGGCCGAGTACGAACCCGAGCCCGGCCGGCAACCGGGCGCGATGAGCCGCTGGGCGCCGCAGAAGGACCTCTCCTGGGAGCCGCTGCGGCCCGAATGGGTGGCGGAGGTCCGCTACGAGCACCTGCAGGGCGGCCGGTTCCGCCACGGCGGGCGGCTGGTCCGGTTCCGGCCCGACCGCACGCCGGAGTCGTGCACGTACGCCCAGCTCGACGAGGCGCCGCCCGCCGAGCTCGCCAAGCTGTTCGGGGAGGCGCGATGAGCGAGGCGGTGCTGCTGGACGTCGACGGCGTCGAGGTCAAGATCAGCAGCCCGGGCAAGGTCTACTTCCCGGAGCGCGGCGAGACGAAGCTCGACCTCGTCGAGTACTACCGCGCGATCTCCGGCCCGCTGCTGGCCCGGCTCGGCGGGCGCCCGCTGCTGCTGGAGCGCTACCCGGACGGTGCCGGTGGCAAGAACTGGTTCCAGAAACGCGTGCCGAAGGGCGCGCCGCCGTGGCTGAGCACCGCCGTCGTCTCGACGCCGAACGGCACGACGAGCGACGCGCTGGTGGCGAAGGACCTCGCGCACATCCTGTGGGCGGTGAACCTCGGCTGCCTCGGCTTCCACGTGTGGCCGTACCTGGCGGACACGCCGGAGGTCGCCGACGAGCTGCGCGTCGACCTGGATCCGTCGCCCGGCATCGGTTTCGACGACCTGCGCGAGGCCGCTGTGCTGACCCGGGAGTTCCTGGCCGAGCACGGCATCGAAGGCCACCTGAAGACGTCCGGTTCGCGGGGCCTGCACCTGTACGTGCTGCTCGAACCGCGCTGGGACAGCTTCCAGGTGCGGGCCGCGGCGGTCGCGCTGGCGCGGGCGCTCGAACGCCGTCACCCGGAGAAGATCACCGCGCAGTGGTGGAAGGAGGAACGCGGCTCGCGCGTGTTCGTCGACTTCAACCAGAACGCGCCGCACAAGACCGTGTTCGGCACCTGGTGCGTGCGCCCGCGGGTGGGCGGGCAGGTGTCCACGCCGATCGGCTGGGACGAACTGGACACCGTGGAGCCGGACGAGCTCACGCTGAGCACGGTGCCCGCGCGCGTGGCCGAGCGCGGCGATCCGTGGGCCGGCGCGGGGGAGCGGCCGCAGTCGATCGAGCCGCTGCTGGCGATGTCCGAAGCGGACCTGGCGAACGGGCTGATGGACGCGCCGTGGCCGCCGGTCTACCCGAAGATGCCCAACGAGCCGCCGCGGGTGGCGCCGAGCCGGGCGAAGAAGGCGTGAAGGTGGCGACCGTCGCGGAGTGCCCGGCCGACGACGGGTTGCTGCTCGCCTTGATGACGGCGATGACGGCCGAGCTGATCGTGGTCCACGACCTGCCCCCGGACGTCCGGCCCCACCCGCTGGACCCGGCGAGCCGCTACCTCCTGGCCCACGACGGCCCCCGCGCGATCGGCTGCTGCGCGGTCGAACCGGTCGAGCCGGGCGTGTCCGAGCTGAAGCGCCTGTTCGTCGCCCCGGACGCCCGCGGCACCGACGTCCCGGGCGCCCTGGTGGCGGAGTCCGAGCGCCTCGCCCGCGGCCAGGGCGCACGCCGCCTCCGCCTGGAAACGGCCCGCCACCAGCCGGCGGCGATCCGCTTGTACGAGCGCGCGGGGTACCGCCGGGTGCCGAACTTCCCGCCGCACGAAAGCGATCCCGAGTCGATCTGCTACGAGAAGGCGCTCGGTTAGACTTCGTTGCTACCTCGTGCGGCGGCGATCCGCTCGAGCCGCGCCAATCCCCTTTCTCCGGCGGGGTCGCCGATCGCGGCGGCGAGGCGGTACCACTCGGCTGCTTGCTCGAATTCACCGGCGATCGCGTTCAAGGCCGCGGTGTGCGCAAAGGCCTCGAAGTGCCGATGGTGTGCGGCCCGCACGGCCCAGCTGATGGCTTCCGGCAACTGCCCCCGATCGGCCTGGTGCCTGCTGAGAGCCAGCATCGCTTCCGCCTGCCCGCCGCGGGCGGCGTGCTCGATCAGCTTCACTCCGGCGGCGACGTCGCCCTGGCTCTTCAGCCACACTCCGAGGTTCATGGTGGCGCGCAGGTCGCCGCCGGCCGCGGCGCGCTGCCACCAGATCGCCGCTTCGGCGGGGTTTCCCCGATCCAGCAAGATGGTGCCGCAGTCGAAGGCCGCTTCGACGCTGCCGGCTTCCGCGGCCCGGGCGAACCAGGACATCGCCAGCTCCGGGTCGTCCCGCTTCAACGCCCGGCGGCCGAGCACCGACATCGCCGGTACGTCTCCGTGGTCGGCGGCACGGGTGTACCACAGCTCGGCCTGGTTCTCGTCCTGCTCGGCATCCGCTGAGCGGCCCAGATCCACCATGGCGTCCGGATCGCCCAGATCGGCCGCGAGCCGCAGGAACTTCTTCATCCCTTCGACGTCCCCCGCCTTCCGGCGAAGAACTGCGAGGTTCACGAGGGCGTCGACGTCCGACTGTTCCGCGGCGAGCGTGAACCACTTTTCCGTCGCGGCCATGTCGCCTTCCTGCAGCGCCAGCTCGCCGAGCACGACCAGAGCGTCGACCTCGCCGGCCTCGGCGGCACGGACGTACAACTCCATCGCTTCGCTTTTGTGCCGGCTCTTCGTGAGGCGAGCCGCGAGATGAGTCATGACCGTCGGCAGACCGGCGGCCGAACCCCGCCTCAGGAGTTCTTCCGCCTCGGCCGGTTTTCCGCGGCGGTAAAGAATTTTCGACAGGTTGACCACGCAGCCGCCCATGACCTGGTCTTCCAGTCCCGGCGCGCGTGGGTCGGCCTCGAGCTGTGACTCGATCACTCGCCGGTACCACTTTTCGGCCTCGGTGTAACGGCCGCTGGTGTGCAGGAGCGACCCCAGGGCGGCCGTCGCCGCCGGCTCGCCGTCCGTCGCCGCCTTCCGGTACCAGTGTTCGGCGCCGGCCGCGTCCCCGCGGGCGAACAGGCGGATCGCCGTGATGGTCATGGCACTGCGGAACCCCTGCTCCGCTGCTTTCCGGTACAGCCGATCGGACTCCGCGACGTCGTCTGTCTTGCCGGCCAGCCAGGCGAGCGCTTCGCCGTCGTCGTCCTCGGCGGCTTTGCGGAACAACGCCTCCGCCCGGTCTTCTTCCCCCAGCTGGAGCATGACGGTGGCGAGCCTGGTGATCGCGAAGGGAGTCTTCAGATCGGCCGCGATCGCGAACCACTTCGCGGCTTCCTTCAGCTCCTTCCTTTCCTGGTGGACGAACGCTACGCAAAAGGCCGCCAACGGCTGACCGAGCCGGAAGGACTCCCGGAACATGCCCAGCGCCTCGTCCAGCCGGCCGGCTTGCCGGTGCAGCTCGCCGAGGCTGGAGAACGCCCGCGGTTCGCCTTGTTCGGCGGCGGCCCGGAAGCACTCTTCCGCCGCGGCCGTGTTCCCCGCCTCTTCTTCGACGCATCCCAGGCGGTAGACGGCTTCGGGGTCACCCAAGTCGGCCGCGCGGCGCCACCAAGCAAGCGCGGTCTCGCGCTCGGCGCGCTTGTCGTGGGCGACCCCGAGGTTGACCATCGCCGAGGTTTGCCCTTGGCCGGCCGCTTCCGCCCACCACTGCTCGGCCTCAGCGAGGCGCTCACCCTGGTAGCAGAGGACCCCGAACGCCGTCATCCCTTCGAGGTGGCCGCCTTCGGCCGCGGCGCGGAATGCGCGCTGCGCGACGTCACGCCTGCTTCGCAGGTAGGCCGTGACACCCACGCTGTAAGCGCGTTCGGGAGCCGGTCGGTCGAGCACCGCGTTCCACACCGCGTCCGGCACTTCGCGGCCGTGGCCGGGTGGACCGCCGCGGTCGGCGTGGTCGACCAGGTAGTCCATCGCCATCAGGGTCTTGTCCCGGTGGGGCTGCAGACATGAGCTCGCCTGGAGGACGCGCCGGGTCGCCCAGGCGGACGCTTCTTCGACCGAGGGCAGGTCGCCGCGGTCCCGCCAGGCCGGATCGACGAACTCGCGGGCCAAACCCGCCAAGAGCTCCACCGGCAACGGCTCGTGCACCCCGGCCCGGCGGCATTCCACCGCCGCCGTGATCAGCGCGCTGCCCACTTGGAACAACGGCCCTTCGCCTACTGTCCACCGCTCGACCATGGCCGCACCCGCGGCCAGGTACTCGGCGAAGCCCTCCCGCGCCGCCAGGGCCTGGGCGATCCGCCGGTCGCGGCGGGCGAGTTCGTGGGCGCGGTCGCGCTCGTCGTCCGTCAGGTCGCGCGCGACCGGGATCCGGCGTTCGTCGGTGATCTGGTCCAGCAGGTCGACCGCGGCGAGTGGGATGCCGCCCGCGGCCAGTTCGTCCGCCGCCTGGCGGGACGCCTGGCCGAATCGGGCGAGCTCGTCGTCCCGCAGGGTCGCGAGGATCGCGACCGCGGGGACCAGCCGCTGCAGGAGTGCGAGGTCGAGGCCGCCCGGCACCAGGAAGCGTTCGAGGTCGTCGAGGAAGACGACGCATTCCGCGGTTACCAGGTCCAGGTCGACCAGCTCACGCAAGCGAGGGCCGTCTGCGGGGATCAGCAACGGCCGGTCCGGGAACACCCGCCGCAGCGCTTCGGCCGCGACCCTGGTCTTGCCCGCCGCGGCGGGACCGTGCAGCAGCACCGGCCCACCCCGCCGCAGTTGCTCGTCGAGGCCGCTCTCGAGAGCCCGGGGGACATGGGGCGGCGCGTGCCGGTCCGCGCTGGACGGCGACGCGATCGCCCGTTTCACCCGCAGCTGCCAGAGCGTGGTGCTTCGCGGCGTCGGCAACGCGCCCGACACCAGGAACAGGGCCCGGCCGGCCAGCGACGGCTCCGTCCGGCGCCTCCCGGCAGCTCGGACCCCTCTGGCTGCCCACACCGCCGCCGCCACCGCCGGCGTACCGATGGCGAAGATCCAGCTGAACGCCTCGACGACGTCGCGCGTCCGATCCGACCACGAGCCGACGAACGGCAATCCCCAGACGCCGACCGACACGGAGGCGGCGAGCACCGCCACGGCGCCCGCGAGCCACCCCCACCGTCTCTTCACCGCGCCGCGATCGTCCTTTCCCGGCCCTTCGCCCTGCCTAGACCTCCAGGTCCAGCGACAGCTGGCCGCGGTCCTCGCCCTCGGTCGCCGATGCTCCCGACAGCGTTGCGACGCAGCCCGGGCAGGGCGTCACCTCCGCTGTCGTCAAGTCGACCGGTTTCCAGCTGCGGGATTCGCGCTCGCCGCACGCCGAGCGGCGGTAGCGGAGGTCGCCGGAGCGGGTCATCAGGTGGGCCAGGGGGACGTCTTCGGGCAGCACGCCGACCCGGTACCAGCGGGGTGCGCTCACCGCGGTGGTCGTCATGGGCGACAGTGTCCGTCGCCGTGGGTGGGGCGGGAGCGCATTTGCCGGTCGTCGGCGTGTCAGGCCTGGTCGGGGAGGTAACGCAGGATGTGCAGCAGGCCGCGTTCGTCGACCACCGCGGGGTCGGGGGCCACGCAGCTCTCCAGCTCGGCCAGGACGGCGCCGGTGTCGAGGCCCGCGCCGATCAGCACCAGCTCGGTGCGGTGCGGTGCCCGCGCGGGCCACGGCGACCGCGCCAGCTCGACGAAGCCGCCGACCGTGTGCAGGTGGAAGCGGGCGTCGATGCCGAAGTCGGCCTGGCCCTTCATGCGGTAGAGCCCAGGTGGGCGGCGCTCCAGGAAGTCCACGAACGCGCGGGGCGCCAGCGGCGTCCCGGCCGTGAACGTGACCGTCTGGTAGCTCGCGTGCAGGTGCCGCGAGTGGTCGTGCTCCTCGCGCAGGTCGTCGAACGACAGCTGGCCGACGCGCTCGCCGCGGGGTTCCGGGTCGAAGAACAGCCGCGGGTCGACGCGGCCGTGCTCGGTGACCAGCAGCGGGCGGCCCGGCGCCAGCTCTTCGACGGCCGCGGTGAGCTTGGCGAGGTCCTCCGCGGACACGCGGTCGGCCTTGTTCAGCACCACGACGTCGGCCAGCCGCAGGTGGTCGGCCAGTTCGGGGTGGCGCTCCCGGGCGGCTTCGAACTCCACCGCGTCCACGACCTCGGCCAGCCCGCCGTAGCGGATGTCCGGGTTCTCGCTGGCGATCATCAGCCGGATCAGGTCGCGGGGCTCGGCGATTCCGCTGGCCTCGACGACGATGACGTCGATGCCCGCTTCGGACGACGAGAGCCGCGTGAGCATCGCGTCGAGGCCGCTGGCGTCGACGGCGCAGCACAGGCAGCCGTTGCCCAGCGAAACCATCGTGTCGACCTGGCCGGCGACCGCGAGCGCGTCGACGTTCACCTGGCCGAAGTCGTTGACCACGACGCCGACCCGGGCACCCTCGCGGTTGGCGAGCAGGTGGTTGAGCAGCGTCGTCTTGCCCGCGCCGAGGAACCCGGCGACGAGGACCACGGGAATCCGGCTCATGCCCGCGACTCTAACGTCGCGCGCGGGCGCGCTGATACACGGGGGACCGCGCCCCGGAAAGGCCGTTCGGCGAAAGCGCACGAACAGCCGAACGGCCCTTTCCGGGAAAGGATCACGAAAGCCGCACTGTCCACTGTGATCGATTGACGGGAAATGCGCTGCGCCATGTCCGAATGACGCTTGGTGACAGTTATCTTGCCGACGTTTTCCCTGGCCGAAGCTGCATTCCGGGACCGGCGGAGTGGAATTCACGATCGGGGGAGTGCGTCGCGCGAATCGTCGGGTACTCTCCCCCGCCTGGCCGGAGGTGCCGGGGGCGGCAGGACCTCCAGGCCGGCTTGTCGTCGGCGACCATCGGAGGAACGGTGAACCTTTTCGTCGGGCTGCAGAACACGATTCCGGAGAGTGGGGAAGCGCGGTGACCGTTACACCTGAGCGGGTGACGGCGCCGCTGCCGCTTTACCCACAGCGCGTATCGGAGGAGCAGAGCGTCAATTCCGCCGAAGCGGAAGAATTCCTGGACCGGATGTTCGCCGAGGGCGCCGCCGAAGCGGGGGAGCGGTTCGAGAACCGGCTCGCCGCGGTCCGCGCGGAAATCGCCGAAGCGGGAACCTACCGCCACACCGCGGCCGAGCTGGCGTACGGCGCGCGCGTCGCGTGGCGCAACTCGGCCCGCTGCATCGGCAGGCTGTACTGGCGCAGCCTCCGCATCCGCGACCGGCGGCGGGTCACCGACCCCGCGGCGATCGCCGGCGAATGCGTCGCCCACCTGCGCCAGGCCACCCGCGGCGGCCGGATCCGCCCGACCGTCACCGTGTTCGCCCCGGACACCCCGGACGCGCCGGGCCCGCGCATCCACAACGAGCAGCTGATCCGCTACGCCGGGTACCGCCTCGACGACGGCTCCGTGCTCGGCGACCCCCGGTACGCCGGGTTCACCGAGCAGGTGCGAAGACTCGGCTGGCGGCCGCCGGAACGAAGAGGGTCCTTCGACGTCCTCCCGCTGCTGGTCGAGGCGCTGCCCGGCGAACCGCGGCTGTTCACGCTGCCCCCGGACGCCGTGCTGGAGGTCCCGCTCACCCACCCCGACCACCGCTGGTTCGCCGGCCTCGGCCTGCGCTGGCACGCCGTGCCGGCGATCAGCAACATGCCGCTGGAGATCGGCGGCGTCACCTACCCGGCGGCGCCGTTCAACGGCTGGTACCTCGGCACCGAGATCGGCGCCCGGAACCTGGCCGACGAGCAGCGCTACGACCTGCTGCCGGTCATCGCCGAGCTGATGGGCCTGCCGACGGCGTCCGAGCGCACGCTGTGGCGCGACCGGGCGCTGGTCGAGCTGACCCTGGCGGTCCAGCACTCGTTCGACGCCGCCGGCGTGACGATCGCCGACCACCACACCGAGTCGCAGCGCTTCCTGGCCCACCTGGAGCGCGAAGAGCGTGCGGGACGCCGCTGCCCGGCCGACTGGAGCTGGATCGTGCCGCCCGTGTCCGGCGGGCAGACAGCGGTGTTCCACCGCTACTACGACGAGCCTGATCCGGCGCTGCGCCCGGCGTTTTTACCGCCCGCGAGCCCTTGAGGGTGAACGGGCGGCTCGCGGACCCACGAAGAGCAACGTAAGAGCGCCCGTATGGCGGATCGTGAGCGGCCCGCGGGGCGGCCCGGTCCGCCAGGGCCGACAATGGAGGCATGTCCGTAGTCCTCGTCGCCTACGCCGGGCGCCACGGCGGAACCCGGCAGATCGCCGAGGTGATCGCGGCCGAGCTCGGCGGGAGCGGCCTGACCGCGGACGTTCGCGACGCCGCCGACGTCGCCGGGGTCGACGGCTACGGCGCGGTCATCGTCGGCAGCGCCCTGTACTACCACCGGTGGCGGCCCGAGGCGGTCCGGTTGCTGGAGCGCAACGCCCGGGCGCTGGCCGAGCGTCCGGTGTGGCTGTTCCACAGCGGACCGTGCGGCCCGGGCGCCGCCGGCCAGCAGGTCAGCCTGCCGCCGAACGTGGCGCTGCTCGCCGCGCGCATCGACGCCGAGCGCACCGCGACCTTCGGCGGCCGCCTCGACCCGGCGACCGTGCACGGGCTGATCCCGCGGCTGCTGGCCTCCGGCCGCCGCGCCGGCGACTTCCGCGACTGGGACCGGATCAAGGCCTGGGCCCGGGACGTCGGCCGCCGCGTCCGCACCCGCGTCACGCTCTGACCCTTGCCCGTACCCCGCGGTGGGTGCTAGACCGTGCCTGCGGTCTTCCGGTGAAAAACCGACGGGACGGGGCAAACGTGACGGAAAACAAGACGGAACCGGCTCCGGGGAAGAAAGCGCTTACATCCGATCAGCGCAACGCCTTCCTCGCGGCGCTGCTCGGCTGGAGCATGGACTCCTTCGACTACTTCCTCGTCGTCTTCGTCCTCGCGGACATCGCGAAGGACAAGTCGTTCGGCGCGACGGCGACGCAGCTGGCGTTCATCACCACGGCCACGCTGGTCATGCGCCCGGTCGGCGCGCTGCTGTTCGGCCTGTGGGCCGACCGCGTGGGACGCCGGATCCCGCTGATGGCCGACGTCCTGCTGTATTCGGTGGCCGGCCTGCTGTGCGCGTTCGCCCCCAACTTCACGGTGCTGCTGGTCCTGCGGTTCGTCTACGGCGTCGGCATGGGCGGCGAGTGGGGCCTCGGCGCGGCGCTGGCGATGGAGAAGATCCCGGTGGCCCGCCGCGGGTTCTTCTCCGGCCTGCTGCAGGTCGGCTACTCGATCGGCTACCTGCTGGCCGCGCTCGCGTACCTGCTGTTCCACTCGCTGCTCGACCTCGAATGGCGCTGGATCTTCGTGCTGAGCATCTTCCCGGCGCTGATCAGCCTGCTGATCCGGGCGCGCGTGAAGGAGTCGGAAGTCTGGGAAGTCGCGCGGGAGAAGCTGCGGGTGAGCCGGACGTCGGTCAAGGACATCCTGCTGAACCCGAAGGTCATCCGCCGCTTCGGCTACCTGATCCTGCTGATGACGGCGTTCAACTGGATGAGCCACGGCACCCAGGACGTCTACCCGAGCTTCCTGAAGGCCCACGAGAACGGCGGCGCCGGGCTCAGCGCGGCGACGAGCACGTGGATCGCCGTGCTGTACAACGTCGGCGCCATCATCGGCGGCCTGACCTTCGGCACGCTGTCCGAACGGCTCGGCCGCCGCCGCACGATCGTCACGGCGGCGGTGCTCGGCCTGCCGGTGATCCCGATCTTCGCGTTCGACCACGGCGCGGGGATGCTCGCGCTCGGCTCGTTCCTGATGCAGATCATGGTGCAGGGCGCGTGGGGCGTGATCCCGGCGCACCTGACCGAGATGTCGCCGGACGCCATCCGCGGGTTCTACCCGGGCGTGACCTACCAGCTGGGCAACCTGCTGGCCGCGCTGAACCTGCCGATCCAGCAGGCCATCGCGGAGTCGCACGGGTACACCTCGGCCCTCGTGTGGACCGTGGTCCCCGGCCTGGTCGCGGTGGCGGTGCTGACCGCGATCGGCAAGGAGGCCAAGGGGATCAAGTTCGGCGAGGCGGCGGTGGCCACGGCCCCAGCGGCCGCGAAGTAGCCCCCTCCGCCTGCAGCCGGGCCAGGATCCCGAGCCACTCGACGGCGTCGTCGGCGGTGGCGTGCAGCGGCAGGCTCAGCCGGAGGGTTTCGATCGCCCGCCGGACCACCGCGGGACACCCGGCTACGGCGAACGGGACCCGGGCGCGGGTGGCGCGCCCGGCCACCTCGTGCAGCAGCGCCACCCCGCGGGCGGAGCAGTGGCGCACGCCGGCCAGGTCCAGCACGAGACCCCGCGGGGCCAGCGCGACCTCTTCGGCGAGCCGGCCGTGCAGCCGGTCCTCGCGGGCCAGGTCGATGTCCCCGGTGACCGCTACGACGGTGGCGTCGGCGGTCGCGGTGACCACCAGCGACGCGGCGGGCGGCGGTTCTCGCT
This sequence comes from Amycolatopsis sp. NPDC049159, assembly GCF_040648295.1. Lineage (NCBI taxonomy): Bacteria > Bacillati > Actinomycetota > Actinomycetes > Pseudonocardiales > Pseudonocardiaceae > Amycolatopsis > Amycolatopsis sp. NPDC049159. Next base: position 106,057 of record NZ_JBEZDL010000013.1, on the reverse strand, counting down.
GGGACTGGTAGTGCCGCTCCAGCAGGGCGTCGATGTCGAGCTTGGCGGGGTAGGGGACAGAGTCGACCTGACGCGCCCACTCCCGCAGCGCCGCGGCCAGTGCGCGGTCCTGTTCGTCTTCGGGGCGGACCATGGTTGTTACATCGCTCCCGGAGGCCCCGGTGCAACACCCGGGGCGCGGGTGTGACGCGTTCGGCGGCCACGGGGAGGGGACCCGGCCACGGCGCGGTCCCCTCCACCGCGTCAGCCGCAGTGTTCGAACCCGCTGGTGTAGGCCTGGCCGTCGGCCGCGCCGCCCCACTTCACGCACTTGTCCGCCGCGGCCGCGGCGACCGGGCCGGCGAAGTACGAGAACGCACCCGAGTCCGTGACCCGCGCCGAGCCCTGCACTTCCAGGAAGGCCGACGTCTGCGTCGCCTTGCCGGCGTTGGCGCTCTTCATCGCGCTGACGCAGTTCTTGCCGGTGGCGGCGTTGTAGGACAGGTAGGCCGTGCCCGCCGTGCCGAGCGGCGCCGAATCGATGACGCCGTACCCGAGCCCGCAGGCCGGGGCGCCCAGTGCGGCGTCGGTCACCGTGGCGTAGCGGATCGTGTCGTTCGCGTGGAGCTCCGGCCCGGCTTCGAACAGCACGCCGACCGACGACGGGGACAGCTGGACCATGTCGGAGTACGCCGCGTCCTGGCCCCACACGAGCAGGCTGCCCGCGGTGCCGGTCCAGTTCGCGCCTTCGTCGAACGAAGAGTGCACGCGCAGCTCCTTGCGACGGTCGCAAGTGGACGGTGCGGCGAACACGACCCGGTTGTACCTGCCGCCGGTGTCGGTGGCGCTCATCCGGGCCGTCGAGCCCTGGACGGTCGGCGCGACGAGGTCGGTGGCGAAGGCGAACTTCGAGCTGAAGGTCGCGCCGCCGTCCGAGCTGAGCGCGAAGGCGCGGTTGCGCGTCCCGCCCGCCAGGCACTTGTCGCCGTCGTTGGCCTGGTTGCGCGCGGCGGCGTAGACGCGGCCGTCGAGCAGCTCGGTGACGCTGATCTCCTGCGGGTTGATCGCGGTCGTCGGCGAGTCGGTCGCCCCGCGGCGCCACGTGGTGCCCTGGTCGTCGCTGTAGACCAGCGCGCCGGTGTCCTTGCCGCCGGTGGTCCAGCTGACCCCGGCGACGAGCCGCCCGGCGTGCGCGCCGCGGGTGAGCACGATCCCGTGCGACGGCCCGGTGGCGAGCCAGCCCGGCGCGCTCGCGAACCCGAGTTCGGTGGTCAGAACGCGCGGCGCGCCCCACGTCTTCCCGTTGTCCTCGCTGAGGGACACGCGCGGGACGCGGCCGCAGGCGGGGTTGGTGTAGCACTGCATCGTGGACAGCAGCACGACCCGGTTGCTGCCCGGGACGACGATCGGCGCCGGGTTGCCCTTGGTGTCGCCGTTGGCCTTGATGACCGTCTGCACGGCGCCCCACGTCTTGCCGCCGTCGGTGGAGCGCTTCAGCACGAGGTCGATTTCGCCGAGGTCGTTGCAGGTACTGGCGCCGCCGTTGCGGCCTTCGGCGAAGGCGAGCAGGTCGCCGTTGTTCGCCTTGACGACGGTGGGGATGCGGTAGCAGTCGTGGCCTTCGGTGTTCTTGGCGAACACCAGGGTGCTGCTGACGTCGGCCTGCGCGGCGGCGGTGCCGATGGTCGCCGGCACGGCCACGGCGGCGCACCCCAGCAGCCCGGCCAGGAGGCCTCTGGCGATCCGGGTGAGGTTCACGGTTCTCCTTACGGGTTCGTCTTGCGTCTCGGCGGCAGCGTCGACGCGGTCCGTACAAGACCCGTACAACCCGGCGTATAACGAACTATTCATGGCCGGGGAGGAAATTTCCGGTGAACGCGGCCGTCGCCGGGGCTCGGTGGTTCTCCTCCGGGTGGGTTGCCGCCGATCGAGCGGCGATATATCGTGTGAATGTCGACGATACGGCTACCACGAGGAGAACGCATGGACAGGTCAGCGCGAGCAGGACGGATCTTCGCCGGGTTCGGCGGCCCCTTCGGCCACGGCCCGGGTGGGCACGGGATGCCGGGGATGCCCGGCCACGGCGGCCCGGGCCTGCACGGCCTGCACGGGTACGAGCCGGGCGATCACGGCGGCCCGGACCACGACCACGGCGGCCGTGGTGGGCCGGGACCGCACGGTGGGCCCGGCCACGATCCGGGTGAGTACGGCGGGCCGGGGCTGCACGGCCACGTACCCGGGATGCACGGCGGGCCCGGCCACGGGCCAGGTGGGCACGGTGGGCCGGGCCTGCACGACGTGCCTGGCCACGGGCCAGGTGGGCACGGTGGGCCGGGCCTGCACGACGTGCCTGGCCACGGGCCGGGTGGGCACGGCGGACTGGGCGGTCACGGTGGGCCGGGGCACGAGCCGGAGCTGCACGGGGTGCCGGGGCACGAGGATTGGGATGGTGGCCCGGACCTGGCGCGCGGGGGCCCGCCGGGCGGGTTCCCGCCGCACCCGCCCCAGCCGCCGATGCCGCCGGGGTTTCCCGGGTTCCCCGGTGGTCCCGGGTCGTTCGGTGGTCCGGGCGGCTGGGGCGGCGGTGGGGGTGCGTGGCAGCGGGTGCGGGAGTTCCGCGGCGGGCGGCCCGCGGCGCGTCCGGTGCGCCCGGCCGTCCTGGCGCTGCTGGCCGAGGAGCCGATGCACGGCTACCAGCTGATGCAGGAGATCCGCCGCCGGACCCACGACCGCTGGCGGCCCAGTCCCGGCTCCGTGTACCCGATCCTGCAGCAGCTGGAGGACGAAGGCCTGGTCCACACCGTCGAGACCGCCGGCCGTCGGGTGGCCGAGCTGACCGATGCGGGCCGTGCGCACGTCGCCGGCCGGGAGGAAGAGTTCGCCGCGCTGTGGGGTGAGCCCGAGGAGGAGCCGAACGCCGACCGGTTCGCCGCGCTGTGGCACGCGCTGGGCGAGCTGTCCGGCGCCGCCGCGCAGGTCGGGCACAGCGGCACCGAAGCCCAGGTGGCCGAGGTGAAGAAGATCCTCGCGGACGCCCGGCGGCGGGTCTACGCCGTACTGGCCGACGCGGGCCTGGAGGACGAGGAAGCCTGACGGCGCCTCGGCCGGGCGGGGGAAGTGGCGAGCCGATCCCGCCCGGCCGGACCGTAAGCTCGCCTCCCATGGAGGAAAAGGACTTCGCCGCCCACCTCACGACGATCATGACCGGCAGCGCCCTCACCATGCTGATCGGCGTCGGCCACCGCACCGGGCTCTTCGAAGCCGCCGCCCGGGGGCCCGCCACCAGTGCCGGGCTGGCCGAACGCGCCGGTCTTCAAGAGCGGTACGTCCGCGAGTGGCTCGGTGCCATGGTCACCGGCGGCCTCTTCACCCTCGACGCCGGCGAGTACACCTTCCCGCCGGAGCACGCGAAGTTCCTGCTCGGCGAGACCGCGGCGAACCTCATGCCCTCGCTGCTCACCCTGAGCGCCTTCACCGGCATCCTCCCCGAGCTGGAACGCGCGTTCGCCGAAGGTGGCGGCGTCCCGCGCTCGGCGTACGGGCCCCACCTCGAAACCCTCGGCGCCAAGACCGGCGACAGCTGGAAGCACATCTACCGCGAGCACCTCGTCGACGGCTTCTTCGGGGCCGTCCCCGGCCTGACCGAACGGCTCGCCGCCGGGGCTCGGGTGCTCGACCTCGGCTGCGGCACCGGGAACGCCGTCGCCGTCGCCGCGCGGGCCTTCCCCGCGTCGCGGTTCACCGGGATCGACATCAACCCCGGCGTCGTCGACCAGGCCCGCGAAAACACCCAGGACCTCCCGAACGCCGAGTTCGCCGTGGGGGACGCCGCCGAGCTGACGGCCGATCCGCCGTACGACGTGATCACCGCCTTCGACGCCGTCCACGACCAGGACCGGCCGGACGTCGTGCTGGGCCGGATCCGCGGCGCGCTCGCGCCCGACGGCGTGTTCTTCATGGTGGACACGAACTTCTCCGGCGACGTCGCCGAAAACGTCGGTGACCCGCTCGCCGCGTTGTGCTATTCGATCAGCCTGATGTACTGCACGACGACGTCGCTGGCCGAGGGCGGCGCCGCGCTGGGGGCCATGTGGGGTACCGAAACCGCCACCGCGATGCTCGCGGACGCGGGGTTCCGGCACGTCGAAGTGCTCGGGTCCCCGCGTCCGCAGAACTGCATCTACGCCTGCCGGCCCTGACCTACTGCTGGTACGGCGCCGCCGCGGCCTTCGCGGCCGTGATCAGCGCGCCCTTGTTCTTCGGCCAGAACGTGCTGTCGACGCAGGTGTAGCGGGGGAGGAAGCCGCCGCAGGTGCCGCTCGAACCGCCGACCTCGAACGTCACGCTGGCGACACCCAGTTCGCCGTAGGTGAAGTCGTCGGTGGTGCCGGAGGTGTCGTAGCCGACGGTTTCCTCGTTGGTGCCGACGAGATAACCGTTGGACGCCGCGTACTTCGCGCCGAGGCGGCGGTACTGCGCGTCGTTCGGCGAGGTGGACTGGGTGAAGCCCCACGGGATGATGATGTCGTTGCCGTAGCTGTGCAGCGTGATCATCGTGCCCTTGGCGGTGGCCGGCGCGGGGTCGTTGTTCCCGGTGCCGCGCTGGTCCGGGAAGATCGCGCGGGCCAGCTTCTCCAGCGCCTGCGTCTCCGGCTCGGACCCCGCGCTCACGCCCTGGTACGTCTCCGAGCACGCGGAGTTCGAGTCACCACCCCACTTGAACGTCGAGTTGCGGTTGAGGTCGATGCCGATGTTCGTGCCGCTGCAGCCGCCGCGGGTGTTGTTCGCGTTCTTGCGCTGCAGCTTCGGCGAATTCCCGCCCGAGGCGACGATGTCGACGCCGTCCGGGTTCGAGATCGGCACCACCCACACCTCGGTGGTGTCCAAAATGGACTTCGCGGTGGCGTCGGTCGCGTAGCCGTCGGCGAGGTAGTCGATCCAGCGCCAGGCGAGCTCGCCGGTGGACAGCTCGCGCGCGTGGATCTGGGCCATCAGGAAGAACTTCGGCTTCGGCGACGTCGTCGACAGCGTGCAGTCGCCCGCCTGCTTCTTCGTCAGGCAGAGCGCCTGGATGTCGTGGCCGCCCTGGCCCTTCGTCTTCTTCCACGACTGGCCGATCGTGTACTTCGTGGCCAGGTCCGGGTGCGCGGAAGCGACGGCGGAGAGGTGGTTCTCGTGCGCGGTGACCGTCCGGTAGCCGCCGTAGTACGTGTCGGCCGCCAGCGCGTTCCCTTGCGCGGGCAGGTCCTTGTACACGGTGTCGAAGAACGACGGCCGGAAACCCCGCGCCCGCAACTGGTTCGCGACCGCCTGACCGCCGACGACGTACACCGCGCCGGCATCGCCCTCTTCGACGTCGAACCCGGCGTCGGTGAGCGCCCGCGCCTGGGTGGCCGTGGCCGGCACCCGCCAGAAGACGGGGGTGTCCGCCGGCTGCGCGGTGGCCGTGCCGCCGAGCAGGGTGGTGAGCAGGACCCCGGTCGCCGCGAGGGCGAGCCGGGACAGGGACCTTGACGCCATCGGAGGATCTCCTCACGCCGCACGGATGGAGGTCCGGCGGGAACCCTTGGTCACCGCACCGGCACGCACAGTGTGTCGGGACGGGCAAACCCGGCACACCCCCGAAAGTCGCGAAACCCGGCGCGCTCAGACCAGCCCGGCGTGCGTCTCGTTCAGCAGGGCGACGATCAGCCGCGGGGTGCCCGGCGCGACGACGACGGCGTCTTCGCCGACCGGGTAGGTCAGCACGCGGCCGCGGTCGAGGTCGAGCGCGGTGGCCGGGTTCGAGCGGATCCGGACGCCGCGCTCGCGCCGTGCGGTGTAGAGCTGGTGGACCGCTTCCCGCGGTTCCCGCAGCGGCGCGACGCTCGCGGTCTGCACCTGGTCCGGGACGTCGGCGCCGTCGAGCTCGGGCAGGCCGTCGAGGAGGCTGGTCGCGAGCCGGGCCGGGCGCACGGGCTCGACGAGCACCGCTACGTCGTCGGCGACCAGCCGGACCGCGTCCTCGCCCCGCGCCGCGACGAGGACGGCGCCGTGCCCGCCGTCGCGGCGGGTGGTCCAGGAGTAGAACTCGCGGTCGGCGTGCGCGAGGGTCCGCAGGGACGTGCGCCAGAGGTCGTTGAGGCGGCCGTTGCGCGCGAGCCCGAGGCCGGTGAGCGTGCCCATCGTGCGCTTCTCCAGCTCCGCCGCGGCGTCATCGCGGAGCCAGTGGTGGCGGCCGGTGCCGAGGGCCGCGGGTGCGTCGCCGAGGTCGAGCAGGCGCCAGGCGGTGAGGAACGCCGGCCGGGGCAGGACGACGGGTTCGTCGAAGACGGGCATGTGGTTCTCCCGGCTCAGGCACCGATGGTGGGGTCGACGGTGGTCCGGCCGGTGACCGGGTCGACCCAGCCGTACCGTTCTTCGTCGGTGAAGAGGGAGCCGTCGTCGAGGACGTACTTGCGTTCGTGGTCCCGGTCGCCCTCTCGCCGCGAACCCCGGCCGGAAGCCGGGGCGGCTCCGGAACCCGGACCGGTGCCGCCCGCGCCCCGGAGGCTCTCACCGGCCGTGCGGAGTTCTCCGCCGACGAGGCCGCCGCGGGGATTGCCGGTGAAGCCCGGCGGGACGGCTCCGAAGCCCGGCGGAACGGCTCCCGCCCCCGGTGGGGAAACCGGTGCCGCCGGGGTGGCGAACGCCGGGGGTCCGGTCGGGACGAAGCCGGTCGTGCTCGTCGCGTCGGGTGGGGCGGCGGTGACCGGCGAGTCCGGCAGTGGTCCCGGCGCCGGGGAGAAGGCGGCCGGAGCAGGCGGTGCCGCGAACGCCGGTGGCGGAACGGCGGGTTCCGGGGGCGGGACCGCACCGGCCGGGGCCTGGGTGGCGGGAGCCGGGAAGCCGGTCGTCGCGGGGAAGCCGGAGTACGGCCGGGTGACGGCGGGAGTGCTTCCGCCGCAGGCCGGATCGGCGGCGCAACCACCGCCGGTGGGGCGTGCACGATCGGCGGCCGGGTCGCCTTCGTCGTACCGCAGGGCGCGGGCCTGGTCGTCCAGGTGGGCGGCGTAGGCGTGGTAGTGCTCCAGGTACCGCGCCGCGTTCTCGTTGTAGGCGGTGATCGCCTTTTCCGTGTCGGTGTCCCACGGCGTGAGGTGGTCCCAGAGGCTCTTCTCCGGACGCGGTCCCAGGTGCGCTAGCTCGGCGCGGAGCTGCCGGTAGTGGTGGTCCGCCCCGGTGATGTTCAGTCCATTGTGGACGTACCGCGCCTCGGTCGTGTCGAGGGCGCCGCCGAACGCGCGGGTGGTGGCGCCGGCGGCGTCGGCCGCGTCGCCGCGCCACGCGGAGTCGAGCCGGTTGAGCACCGAATGCAGCAGGTCGGCCACTTCGCGGTGCGCCATCCCCACCCGCTGCGCCGCTTCGGCGGCCTCGGCCCAGCCGGTGCCGCTGCCGCCGTGCACCAGGTCCACGAGGTCTTCGAGGGAGACGACCCGCGCCTCGACGTCCTGGTGCGCCAGGCCCGCGGACCACTTCTCGGCGTCCTCCGTCGAACGCACGGACGCCGGGCCGGCGCGGTCGGCCGCGGCCCGCACCCGGGGGTTCGACCAGGGGAACAGCATCAGCCCGCCAGGTCCCCGGCCGCGGCGGCGTCCTGCGCGCTCAGCCGCCCGGCCGACGCGCCGACCTTCGCGACCAGGTCGTGCAGGAACGCGATCCGCTGCCGGAGGTGGTCGCGGTCGGCCGCGAACAGCGTGGCGAGGCGCGCGGTGTAGGCCTCGCTCGCCGGATCACCCGCGGGGGAGCGCGAGCCCGTCAGCAGGCCGGTGTCGGCCCACGCGTCGGTCAAGCGGTCGTTCGCGACCTGCAGCCGCTCCAGGAGCACCCGTACTTCGTCGGGGTCCAGCGCGAAGTCGGTGTGCGTCAACGGGTCCCCTCTCCGGCTCGCGGCGGAAGCCGCAAGTGGACAGTCGCGGGGTCCGCCCGGCCCGTTACGGAAAACGGAACCGGGGCCGGTCACGTGGGTGACCGGCCCCGGTTCGGCTGGGGAGAGCTACTTCTTCAGGCCGTGCTCGATGGCCTCGATGATCCGCGGCCGCAGCTCGGCCGCGCTGATGATCGCGTCCACCGAGCCGACCTCGACCGCCCGCTGGATGCTGTGCACGCGGTCGAACTCCGCGGCCACCTCGCTGACCTTCTCCGCGCGGACCGACGACTGGACCTCGGCCAGCTTGGCGTTGAGCGCCGCCCGCTCGGCGCCGCCCGCCGCCGCGACCTGGGCCTGCAGCTCGGTCACCCGCGGGTCGTTCGCCGTGCGGTTGTTCACGTCGCCGGCGAACACCACCGCGGCCGCCGGGGCACCGCCGAGCACCGACGCGAACGAACCCTCGAGGGCCAGCACCGTCATGTTCGGGTTGAGCGTCTTGGAGAACACCACGAACGCGCCGCCGTGGTACCGCGAAATCACGGTGAACACGATCGGGCCCTCGAAGTTGACGATCGCCCGGCCGATCTCCGCGCCGTACTCCAGCTGCAGCTTGCGCAGGGACTCCGGAGAGCCGTCGAAGCCCGACAGGTTGGCCAGCACGACCAGCGGCCGGTTGCCCGACGCCGCGTTGATCGCGCGCGCGGTCTTCTTCGACGAACGCGGGAACAGCGTGCCCGCGGTGTAGGTGTCCGGGCCGTCGGTGGGCGGGAAGCCGCGGCGGGGCACCGACCGCGACTCGATGCCGATCAGGCAGACCGGGCGGCCGCCGATGTGCACGTCCTGCACCGCGGAGGTCTCCGCGTCCGCCATGCCCGCCCAGCGTTCCAGCACCGGGTGGTCCTGGTCGGACAGCGCGCGCATCACCGTGCGGATGTCGAACGGCTTCTTGCGGTCCGGGTTGTGCTCGGCCGAGAAGATCTCCCCGACGGTCCGGAAGTCGCTGCCGACGACGGCGTGCGGGAACGACGAGACGTCGCGGCCCGCCGGGTCGGTCGTGGCCACCTTCCGCGGCCCGGACTCGCCCGGCGCGATGTAGGTGTGCTCGTAGTGCGCCATCAGGACTTCCCGCGCGGCCGGCAGGTTCGGCGCCCAGTACTGCGCCTGGCCGTTCGGGCCCATCACGCGGTCGTAGCCGCCGATGCCGAAGTTGTCCTCGGCCGACACACCGCCGGAGAAGTCCAGCGCCTGCTTGCCGGTGAGCACCATCGCCGAGTCCGGCGTCATCACCAGGATGCCCTTGGTGTGCATGAGCATCGTCGCTTCGGCGTTCCAGTACGGCTGGGCGCCGACGTTGATGCCGTTGACCACGATGTTGATCTCGCCGCCGTCCTGGGTGAACGTGACGATCCGCTTGAGCGCCGCGGCGACCCAGTCCATGTTCTCGGTGCCCGAGGACATCGAGATCCGCGCGCCCGAAGAGAGGGCGAGCCACTCCAGCGGGACGCGCATCCGCTCGGCCAGGTCGAGCGCCGCGATGACTCGCGAGCACTCCGGCTCCGACAGCGCGCCCAGCGACTTCGTCGGGTCGCCGAGGAGCACCACCCGCGTGACGCCTTCGGGGTGCCGCTCGGTCGGGGTCGTGACGACGCCCGCCACGAGCGCGGCGGTGTTCTTGCCCTTCGGCCGGTCCACCGGGACCAGGACACCGCTCTCGTCGAGGTCGTGCTCGGTGAACGTGCCGCCGGGACCGGCGAGCAGGTCGGTCAGCTCGTACGGGTACACCGTCCCGCGCCGCGCCGCACGCAGGACCTTCAGGCGGTAGTCGTCCAGCGGCTTGACCGGCTCGGTCGACGGGTGGTCGACGTGCAGCCGCGCGCCGTGGCCGGGGTCGAAGGTGATCCGGACGGCGAGCTCGGTCAGCTTGCCCGCGTCCGTGCGCCGCCGCGCCAGGAACTGGACCTCCTCCAGCCCGGCGCCCACCGACGTCGGCAGGATGCGCTGGACCAGCGTGTTCAGCTCGTCGGTGGTGAGGTCGGTCGGCGGCCAGACGTACATCATGATCCGGTTGGTGTCGAACCGCTTGTTCTGCGGCCGCTGCGCCTGGATGTTGCGGATCGCGTCGAGGCAGGCGGTGACCGCGTCCTCGAGCGCGGGCAGCGCGACCAGGCGGCCGTCGGCTTCGCGCAGCGGCGTCAGGTCGCGGACCTGGCCCATCGCGATCAGCCGCTCGTCGGCCGGGTTGGTCTTCGCCACGGCCTTGAAGAGGTAGATCTCCTCGTCCGCCGACGGCAGCCGCGTGAGGTCGAACTCGCGCAGGCGCTGCAGCTGCAGGCGCTGGGCGATCTGCGGGTGCAGGCCGCGGATCAGCCGGTCCTCGGCGAACGCCTCGCCGTCGCGCTCGAACGTGAAGTGGTGGTGCATCACCGCGCCGCCGGTGCCGGCCACGGTGAACACGACCCGCCGCACGCTCGCGGGCACCGGGTGCCCGGCCAGCAGCGCGCCGAGCCGCTCGGCGGTCGCGTCGACGTCGGGCTGGTCCTCCCAGCGCAGGTACAGGTCGGCGACCACGCCTTCGGTGGCCACCTCGCCGAGCGCGGCGAGGGCGTCGGGCAGGGCGGCGATGTCGACGGCGGTGGTGACCAGGGGCAGCACGCCGTCGGCGGTCTCCAGCCCGGCGGTCAGCCACCGGGAGCCACCGGCGTCGCGCACGGCCACCCCGGACAGCCGCCGGTTGCCGTAGTAGCGGCGGGTCAGCACTTCCAGCAGCGGCGCGTGGTCGCGGCCCGGGCGCCCGATCCGCTGGCCGACCAGCCGGACGAGCGGCTGCGAGCCGGTGATCATCGCCTGGATCCGGTCGGCGCGGTCCGGTGCGTCCGGGTGCTGGTCGAGGTAGCGCAGCTCGGTGCGGACGGCGGCGTACACCTCGGCGCGGTTGCGGCGCAGCAGCGGCTGGGCGAACCAGCGGAACACGACGCCGCGGGCGAGGTCGGACACCGCGGGGAAGCGCACCTGCGTGGCCTCGACCAGGTGCTCCAGGGTGAGTCCGGCCCGCTCGCTGAGCGACTCCGCCGGCGGCGCGCCGGTCAGCCACTGCCGCAGCAGGTCCGAAACGACGGCGATGTCGGCCGACATCCGCTGCTGCGCCAGGAAGATCCGGAAGACCGCGGCCTCCAGCTCCGGCGTGCGGTCGAGGTCGGCGACGCCGTAGTGCGCCAGCACCTGGCGGAGCCGGGCCTGGAAGCCTTCGGTGACGCCGGCGCGTTCGACGTCGAGGCTCTGCAGGTAGCTGTGGAAGAACTCGCGCGAGCTGTGCACGGCGCCGTTGGGCTCGGTGTCGAGCTCGCCGCCGGGGGTGTTGCGGCTCAGCTCGGACAGGTCGGCGAAGACGGTGAGCAGGTCCAGCTCACCCTCGACCGGCCGGTTGCCCAGCTCGGCACGCGCTTCCAGGTAGGCCGCGACGAGCCGCTTGCGCTCGGCCGGGTCGACGTCGAAGCCGAGCAGCAGGCTCCGCAGGTCCTGCAGGCCGCGGGCGACGCGCTCGGCCGCGGACACGCCGTCCGGCACCGACGGCAGCTCGATCTCGACGGTCTCGGTCTCTTCGGCCGCCTGGGCCTCGTCGCCGTCGGTCAGCGGCTCCAGGCGCATCAGCGGCGCGCCCGTCTCGACCTGGCTGCCGACGGAAACCGGGCACTCGCGGACGCGGGCGCGGAACGGCGCGCGCAGCACCGTCTCCATCTTCATGCTCTCCAGCACGAGGATCGGCGCGTTCGCCTCGACCTCGTCGCCGACGGACAGCGGGGTGGCGACGACCAGCGCGGGCGCGGGGGAGCGGACGACGCCGCCCTCGTCGCGGCTGACGCGGTGGGTGACGCCGTCGACCTCGACCAGGTGGATCGGGCCGTGCGTGGCCGAGATCAGGCGGAACCGCCGCCCGTTGACCAGGATCTGGCCGCTGTGGGCGTCGAAGCGGTCGATCTCGACCTCGGCGTGGTGCACGTCCGACGTGCCGGCCGAGACGCCGACGCGGAAGCGCTTCCGCCCGGCGCGGGCCACGCTGACGCGGTAGCCGACGCCGCGGAGCTTGAGGTCGAGCGGGCGGCCGCTTTCGTGCTGCACCTGCGGGCGCCCGCCGTGGGCGGTGGCCAGCAGCCGCTGGATGGTGACGTCTTCTTCGTCCTGGTAGGCCTCGATGGCGGCCGCCGCGAGCGCGATCGCGGAGTGCCGGTGGGTGACCAGGCGGCCCTCGGCGCGGACGCGGTCGATCCAGCCGGTGTCGGCGCTGGCGTCGATCACCTCGGGCTGGTCGAGCAGGTCGAGCACGAAGCTCTTGTTGGTCGCGCCGCCCTCGATGATGACGGTGGTCTCGGCCATCGCGCGGCGCAGGCGCCCGAGCGCCTCGGCGCGGTCGCGGCCGTAGGCGATGATCTTGGCGATCATCGAGTCGAAGTCGGCCGGGATGGTGTCGCCCTCGCTGACGCCGGTGTCGACGCGGATGCCGGGGCCGGCGGGCAGGGCGAGCCGCGCGATGCGGCCGGGGGAGGGCGCGAAGTCGCGGTCGGGGTCTTCGGCGTTGAGCCGGGCTTCGATCGCGTGGCCGAGCTCGGCGGGCTGGGTGCCTTCGAGCTTGCCGCCGCCCGCGACGTGCAGCTGCAGCTTGACCAGGTCGGTGCCGGTGGTGATCTCGGTGATCGGGTGCTCGACCTGCAGGCGGGTGTTGACCTCGAGGAAGGCGAACAGCTTCTCGCCCGGGTGGTACAGGAATTCGACGGTGCACGCGCCGCGGTAGCCGACCGCGACCGCGAGCCGCTCCGCCGACGTCTTCAGCTCGGCGGTCTGCTCCGGCGCGAGGACGGGGGAAGCGGACTCTTCGATGATCTTCTGGTTGCGGCGCTGCACCGAGCAGTCGCGGACGCCGAGCGCCCACGCCGTCGTGCCGTCGGAGATGACCTGGACCTCGACGTGGCGGGCGCCGGTGACCAGGCGCTCCAGGAACACGACGCCGGAGCCGAACGCGCGCAGGGCTTCCTGGCTGGTGCGCTCGTAGGCGTCGGCGAGGTCTTCGCCGGAGGCCACCATGCGGATGCCGCGCCCGCCGCCGCCGGCGGTCGCCTTCAGCATCAGGGGGTAGCCGATCCGGTCGCCGGCCTCGAGGGCGGCTTCGAGGGTCGCGACCTCGCCGCGGCTCCACGGCGCGACCGGCACGCCGACCTCTTCGGCGATCAGCTTCGCGCCGATCTTGTCGCCGAGCTTGCGCATCGCGTCGGCGCTCGGCCCGACGAAGGTGACGCCGACCTTCTCGCACAGTTCGGCGAACGCCGGGTCCTCGGCCACGAAACCCCAGCCCACCCACGCGGCGTCGGCCTTCGTCTCGATCAGCGCCTGCTCGAGCTTGGCGAGGTCGAGGTAGGGCCGGGCCGAGGCGGGGCCGAGGTCGTAGGCCAGGTCGGCCTCACGGACGAACGTGGCGGTGCGGTCCGCGTCGGTGTAGAGGGCGACCGTCTCGATCCGCGTCCCGGTTTCCGCCGACAGATCCCGGACGGCGTGGATGAGCCGCATCGCGGCCTCTCCGCGGTTGACGATGGCGACACGACTGAACACCGGCTGAGCCTCCCAAGTACCCACGCACAGAAGGCGACGCACCTGTCCTGGAGCGTCGCCTGCACCTGTCTACACCCTGCTGGATTACCGCGGGGTAGACCAATGTCCGCCATGGCGCATGCCGAGGCGGCTGCGTTGTGGGAACCCCACAAAAAGCGACCCGCGCCACACTGCCGGGACCGCGTTTCTCGCGAGGGCTGCCACAAAGCACGGTGCGCAGCCTACGGCGGGTTCGAGCCGGAAAACATCCAGATCCGCGAAAGTAGGGGCCCCGGTCAGGAGGCCAGCAGGACGGCCGGGCCGAGGACCTGGCCCAGCTCGCGGCGTTCGGCATCCGACAACGGCACGGCGGCGACTTCGCACCGCCCGTCCGGCCCGGGCGCGGTCGTGATGGCCAGCACCGGGCGCCCGTCGATCTCGCGCAGCGTGACGCGGCCACCGCACGAAAGGTCCACCGTGACGCCCGGCTGTTCGCGATGCCGGCCCAGCCAGCGGCCGACGAAGTCGAAGGTCATCGCGGTCTCCCCTCGGTACGCACTCCCCTTGGACACAGGTGTGCCTGGTTAATGCCCCGGATACACCGGGTTCACACTTCGGATGTGCGGCGGGCCGGCACCCCCCCCCGACCGGGTGCCGGCCCGCCCCGCCCCCGCACACACCGCAGCGGCGCCTCCAGCACGTACCGCTTCGCGAGCCCTTCGCCGCAGTCCACCTCGACCGTCCGCCGGACGACGTGCGTGCCGTCGTCGCCGCGCAGCGCGTAGCCGACCGCCGTCGAATCCGGGACCGCGCGGACCTCGGCGGCCGGCCGAGAGGCGACGAAGCAGCGCTGCAGCGCCGCGTCCAGTGCCTCGTCCACAGTGGACGGTTCGCGAACCGCCTCGCGGGTGGCCGGCGGTGCCGCCGGTGCGCTCCCGGTCAGCCGGTCGACCTCGCGGGTGGCGTCGACGATCGTCGTGCCGGTGCCGCCGCCGTCGATGGCGACCCGCACCTCGCCCAGGCCGGGCGTGACGACCGGGTGGCCGTCGACCAGCTGCGTGCACACCACGTGGGTTTCGCGCACGCGCGGGTCCGCGACCTCCTCGAGCGTGCCGCCCGCGTGGTAGGAGTGGCGCACCTTGTCCGCCACGAGGTCGACGCGGTCGGCCAGGCCGAACGTCTCGACGGCGTCCTGGGCGATCCGGACCGCTTCGGCAGCGCTCGGCGCGTCCCGGCCGGTGCCGTCCGCCTCGGCGAACGTGCTCTCGCGGACGCCGCGGTGGTCGACGGTCAGCCGCGGGCCGCTCCCCTCGGCACCCAGCACGACGCCGTGCGGGCCCGGCGCCGCCGGCAGCCCGCCGCCCGGCCAGCTCGCCCAGCTGCGCCGGCGAGAGCCGCGGCGGCGCTCGAGAAGGAGCCCTCGTTCCACAGCCGGTCCTGCGCCTCGGCCTGCGTCGCACCGCACACGACGGCCGAGGGCGCCTGGTGGTGGTCGATGTCCCAGGACGCGTCCAGCCACGCCTTGCCGAACTTGTGGCCGTTGCCGTTCCACTTGCCGAAGAAGTACGCGCCGTAGTCCGGGCTGTCCACGCTGGTGGACTCGAACCCGAAGATCATCCGCAGGCCCAGGTAGCGGGCGACCTCGTTGCCCAGCCGCATGTCGGCCGAGCTCGCCAAGGCCGAGCCGCCCCGGGTGCCGCCCATCGGCATCCGGAAGACGCCGTTGCCGTCCATGGTTCCGTGCCCGGAGTGGTACTCGGCGACGCACGCGTCGAAGCCGTACGTGCCCTGCCAGTCGTCGTGCTGCTCGCCGTAGAGCCAGGACAGCACCCCGCCGTCGGTGTACCAGAAGTTCGGCGCCGTGAACTGCTTGACGTAATTGTGGAAACCGCCGGCGTCGTCGTGGGTGCAGGAGAGATCGGTGGTTCCGGGCGGGAAGTCTTCGATCGAGCAGACGCCTGTCCCGAATGGATTCGTGCGGTGCGAAGCTACCGCCGAATCCGGGGAAAGCTTTCCGATACATCTTTTTGCCACACCTTCAGCGCAATTTTTTCAGCGCTGCACCGAATCCGTAGTGGACAGCCCGGCGGGAGGTGCGCGCGGCGGGCCGGTACGGCCAGGATGGCGGGATGAAACTCGGGCAGCTGGCCGCGTCGGCCCAGAACCTGTTCTCCGCGAAACTCGTCTACGGCGAGCCCGTCGAGCGGGACGGCGCCGTCGTCATCCCGGCCGCGACGGTGTTCGGCGGCGGGGGCGGTGGCGGCGGTGACACCGGTGCCCTGCCGGTGCGGGAGGGCGCCGGGTTCGGGGTGCTCGCCCGGCCCGCCGGCGCGTTCGTCGTCCGGGGCGGCAGCGTGACCTGGGTGCCCGCGATCGACGTCACGCGGCTCGGGCTGGCCGCCGCCGTCACCGTGGTCGCGCTCGCGAAGATCCTCGCCCGGCGCGCCAGGTCCTGACCGGAACCGGCCGCCACGCGCCGAAAGTTCACCGCCGGTTCTTGTCCGCGTTCGCGTTCGCGGCCTAGCGTCGGGACGTCTTTCGATGCGGAGGTACGCATGAGTTCTGGGGACCTGAGCCGCCGGGCGCTGCTGCGCGCGAGCGGGGTGGCGGCGGCCGGGGCGGCCTTCGGGATGCTGCCCGGCGTCGCGTTCGCCGACCAGCCGGGCGGCACCGGCAGCCAGACCCGGACCGTCACCGGCACCCTGAAGCCGGACGTCCCGGACTGGTACTACCTGCCCGTCGACGTCCCGCGCGGGGTGCGGCAGATCGACGTCGGCTACTCCTACGACAAGCCCCAGGTGCCCGCCGGCACCCGCGGGAACGCCTGCGACATCGGGGTGTTCGGGCCCGAGGGCCACGAACTGGGCAACGCCCGCGGCTTCCGCGGCTGGTCGGGCGGGTTCCGCGACCGGTTCTCGATCAGCGCGTCCGAGGCCACGCCCGGCTACCTGGCCGGCCCGATCAGGCCCGGCCGCTGGCACGTCATCCTCGGCCCGTACACGGTCGCGCCGCAGGGCCTGAACTACAAAGTGGACATCACGCTCACCTTCGGCCCGGACGCCGAGACGTTCCGGCCGGACCCGGCGCCGGAGACCGCGCCCGCCCGGGAGCGCGGCCGCGCCTGGTACCGCGGCGACGGCCACCTGCACACCGTCCACTCCGACGGCCGCCGCACGCCGGACCAGCTGGTCGCCGACGCCCGCGCGGCCGGCCTCGACTTCATCGTCTCGACCGACCACAACACGTCCAGCTCGCAGCTGGTGTGGGGTCGGTACGCCACCGACGACCTGCTGATCCTCAACGGCGAAGAGGTGACGACGCGGTCCGGGCACTGGCCCGCGATCGGCCTGCCCGCCGGCACCTGGATCGACTGGCGCTACCGCGCGGCCGACCCGCAGGACTTCCGCCGGTTCACCGACCAGGTGCACCGCGCGGGCGGCCTGGTCACCGCGGCGCACCCGTTCGCCAACTGCTTCGGCTGCACCTACGAGTTCGCGTACGAGATCGCCGACCTGGTCGAGGTCTGGAACGGCCCGTGGACCCAGGACGACGAGGCGAGCGTCATCCACTGGGACGGCCTGCTGCGCGGCGGCCGGTTCATCCCGGCGATCGGCGACTCCGACGCGCACAACCCGGACCAGCGGGTGGGGCTGCCGCACACGGTCGTGCTCGCCGACCGGCTCCGCCGGAAGGAACTCCTGGCCGGGCTGAAGGCCGGGCGTTCGTGGCTGGCCGAGTCGGCCGCGGTCCAGCTGGACTTCACAGCCTCCGGTGGTGGCCGGACGGCCGGCATCGGCTCGTCGCTGCCGGTGGGCACGGGGACACCGGTGACGGTGCGCGCGGCGGTCGGCGGGGTACCGGGGACGACGGTGACGTTCCAGGACCAGCTGGGGCCGGAGCACACGGAGACGATCGGCGACTCGGGAGCGGCCACGGTGACGTGGACGACGTACCCGCGTTATTCGCGCTGGGTGCGCGTCGAGGTCCGCCGTCCGTCGGGCGGCCCGAACACGAGCCAGCCGAACGCGATGGTCGCGATGTCGAACCCGATCTTCCTCGGCACGGGTCACTGAGCGGAGGTCCACCGAGCCCTGCCGGTCCGGTGCGCCGGGTCACTCCGCCCGGGCGCGCTTCGAACCGCACCCGGGCCCGGCCTGCCGAGACACCGGTCACTGAACCTCCACCCGCCGCCCCGCGTCCTGGTTTTGGCAGACTGGTGCGAACGGGTGAAGGCGAGGCAGGGTGCGCGGGTGTGGCCTGAAGGTGGCGATCTTCCTGGGGGCGGTCGTCGTGCTGACCGCGGGGATCGTCGTGGCGGTGGTGCTGTCGCGCAGTCCGGTGCGGACGCCGGGGTGCACCGTCGCGCAGCCGGGGCAGGACGGCTACACGTTCACGCCGGAGCAGATGGACAACGCGGCGACGATCTCGGCGGTCGGGACGAAGCTGGGCCTGCCCGCGCACGCGGCCACGGTCGCGCTGGCCACGGCGTTGCAGGAGTCGAAGCTGCGCAACCTCGAGGGCGGTGACCGCGACTCGGTCGGGCTGTTCCAGCAGCGGCCCAGCCAGGGCTGGGGCACGATCGCGCAGCTGCGCGACCCCGTCTACGCGGCGACGGCGTTCTACGAGAAGCTCGAGAAGCTGCCGGGCTGGGAGACGCTGCCGATCACCGAGGCCGCCCAGGAGATCCAGCGTTCGGGGGTGCCGGACGCGTACGCGCAGTGGGAGTCGCAGGCCCGCGCCATGGCCGCGGCGTTCAACGGCCAGTTCCCGGCCGCGCTGACCTGCCGCAACCTGACCCTCGCGGCCCCGGGCGACCTCGCCGCCAAGGCGACGGCGGAGCTGGGCACGGCCACGCTGAGCGGCGCCCACCCGGCCGCCCAGGGCTGGGCGTACGCGAGCTGGCTGGTCGGCCGCGCGGAGGCGCTGGGCGTGGACAAGGTGAGCTACGCCGGGCAGACGTGGACGGCGGAGTCCGGCGCCTGGGCCCAGGACTCCGCCGCCGGTCAGGACCTCTCGCTCCACCAGGCCCCGGCGGCCCAGCCGAGCGAGTAGCGCACTTTCACGTGAAAGTGCGCTACTCGGTCACGGGACGAGGATCGCGCGGCCGCGGATGCGCCCCGCGGTGAGGTCGTCCAGGGCCGTCTGGAACTCGGCCAGCCGGTAGCGGGCCGTGTGCAGCTTCACGCGGCCCTGCGCGGCCAGCACCATCAGTTCGCACAGGTCGTTGTACGAGCCCACCAGGTTGCCGACCAGAGTGATCTCCGTCGAGATGACGTCGATCGTCGGGACGTCGATGTTCTCGCCGTAGCCGACGACGTGGTAGTCGCCGGCCCGCCGCAGCATCGCGATCCCGTCGCGGGTCGCCCCGCCCTCGCCGACGAAGTCGATGACGGCTTCCGCCCCGTGGCCGCCGGTCAGGTCGAGGACCGCGGAGACCTGCGAGCCGTCGGCGATGACGCCGTGGTCGGCGCCGATCGAGAGGGCCAGCTTCACCGCGTCCGGGTTGCGGTCGACGACGATCAGCTCGGCGGCCGAGATCGCCTTGAGCACCTGGATGCCGATGTGGCCGAGCCCGCCCGCGCCGATGACGACGCACTTGTCGCCCGGCCGCAGCCGCCGGGTCGCCTTGGCCGCCGCGTGGTACGCCGTCAGCCCGGCGTCCGCGAGCGCCGCGACGTCGGCCGGCTCCAGCGAGTCGTCGATCTTCACGACGCTGCGCGCGGACGTCTTGAGGTACTCCGCGTAGCCGCCCGCGGTGTCGATGCCGGGGAACTGCGACTGCTCGCAGTGGACGTCGTCGCCGAAGCGGCACGCGCGGCACAGCCCGCACGTGATGAGCGGGTGCACGATCACCTTGTCGCCCTCGGCGACGTTCGTGACCGCGCTGCCGACCGCGTGCACCCAGCCCGCGTTCTCGTGCCCGATCGTGTAGGGCAGCGTGACGCCGGACTTCTCCTTCCACTGCCCCTCCAGGATGTGGAGGTCGGTGCGGCACACGCCGGCGCCGCCGATCCGCACGACGACGTCGTACGGCCCGGTCGCCGACGGCTCCGGGACGTCGGTCATCCGCAGCGGTTCGTCGTACCCGACGACCTGGACGGCTTTCACGCTGGTACCTCCACAGTGGACTCGGGGTAGCGGGTGCGGAGCAGGCCGCGGCAGAAGTGCGAGTTGCCCTCGATCGAGATGCGGACCGATCGGGCGAACCGCAGCCGCAGCGGGATTTCCTCGCGGGGGAACGGGGTTCCGTCGTGGTCGACCAGCACCGGCGACGACGGCTCGGCCGGAAGCCCGAGGGCCTCGCGGCGGCGGCGCAAAGCCGCTGAAGCGGGCACGTCCGGCAGGTCCGCGAGGGTGACGCCGTGCAGGTCGACGTCCTCGTCCGCCCGCAGCAGCACGGTCAGCGCGCGTTCCATCGCCGCCTGGTGGGCCTTGCGGCGGAAGGTTTCCCGCAGTTCTTCGAGGTCTTCGTCGGCCTCGTGGCCGAACGTCCCGCGGTACCCCGCGTCCGCGGCGAGACCGGCGTTGATCAGCGGGGAGTCGTGGTGGTCGTCGAGCTCCACCACGACTTCGGTGGTCCACGGCAGCGCCGTCAGCACGTCCTTCGCGTCCGAGGCCATGAGGTAGGCGAAGTTCGGCGCGCAGAACGACGTCGGCAGCCGCAAGTGGACGGTCACGCGGCCGCCGTCGACGGCGAGGGACTTGACGAAGCCGAGGTCGGTGATGGGCTCGTCCAGCTCCGGATCGAGAACCGCGTCCAGCGCGGTGAAGGCATCCACGTCACGCCACCGAGACGGCCTGCGGCTCGACCGGAGCCAGCCGCAGTTCCGCCGGGACCGGGATGTCGTACATCGCCGCCGCGTTGAGCCCGAGGATCTTCTTCTTCTGCTCGACGGTCAGCGGCGCGTACTCCGGCAGGTCCTCGGGGATCTGGAAGTCGACGAACCGCTCGATGAGCCACTTCGGCGTCCACAGCGCGTAGTCGCTGGAGAACTGGATGCGGTCCTCGTCCAGCCAGTACAGCAGCTCGCCGATGATCTGCGCGAAGTACCGCGGCCGCGTGTGGATGAACGGGATGGCGACCGCGAGTCCCGCGTGGACGTTCGGCTCCTGCGTCGCGATCCAGCAGAAGTCCTCCAGCCGCGGCAGGCCGCAGTGCTCGACCACGAAGTTGAGGTCGGTGAAGTCGGTCGCCGCGTGGTCGACGTCGGCGACGTCGAAGGCGTCGCGGTCCAGCGGCCGGATCGTCGGTCCCTTGTGGACGTGGATGTTCCTGATGCCCAGTTCCTGGCAGGCTTCGAAGTACTTGTACGTCCACTTGTCGTCGAGCTTGTAGCCGCGCGAATCGCCCTGCCACTCGGCGGTGTAGAGCTTGACGCCCTTGAGGTTGAAGCGCTCGGCGTCGCGGCGCAGCTGGTCGATCCCGGCCTGCTCGAAGCGCGGGTCGAAGAAGTGGTTGTAGGTGAGCTTCCCTTCGTGCTTGCGCGTCAGCGCGAAGGCTTCTTCGGTCTGCCCGAAGCCGTTCTCGTAGAACGCGCCGAGGTGCGCGGGCTGGAAGATTGCGTGGTCGACGTAGCCGTTCTCGAACAGGTCGCGCATCAGCCGCTCGCCGCCCTGGTAGAGGTAGTCCTCATAGGGCCAGACCTCGGCTTCGGGGCTCAGGTTGCGGTGGTAGTCGTAGAAGCAGTCGATGAACTGCTTTCCGTGGATGTTCCGCTGGTTCTCCGGGCGCGCGTCCCAGAGCGCCACGTGGGCGTCCACGATGAAGTAGGTCTCGCCGTCTTTGCTGTACATGCGGGGGACGCTAGGGATGTCGGCGCTGGTCAGGGACCCGCCGGGTGTCTCGATATGAGACAGCGCGGGGCGGCCGCGGCCCGGACGGCGGACGTAGGCTGGGAGTCCGACGCGACGAGGCGTCCCGGGAGGCCGAGGTGGAGTACCCGCGAATGCAGGTCACGCGTTCGTTCGACGCGGCCCGGCTGCGGGCGTCCTGGCAGCGCAGCGAGCGCTACGGCGTCCCGGAAGACGAGGTCGTGCCGGTGTTCTCCGGTGCGGTCGACACCGGCTCGCTGCTCTACGAATGCGGCACCGAAGTGCTGCGCGGCCTGCAGGCGACGCTGGCCAACGAGCCGATCAGCCTGATGATCACCGACAGCGAAGGCCTCGTGCTGAGCCGGCTGTGCACGGACGCCGGCATCAACCGCTCGCTCGACAAGGTGCACCTGGCACCCGGCTTCTACTTCGCGGAGAGCAACGCGGGCACCAACGGGCTGGGCCTGGCGCTGGCCGACCGGGCGCCCTCGCTGGTGCGCGCGGCCGAGCACTACTGCACCGACCTGCGCGGCTACACGTGCGCGGCGGTGCCGGTGCTGGACCCCCTGACCGGCGGGCTGGCCGGCAGCGTCAACCTGACGACGTGGTCGGAGCAGTCCTCGGAGCTGCTGCTCGCGCTGGCCCAGGCCGCGGCCGGGAACACCGCCGCGCTGATGCTGGCCCGCGCGTCCGGCCGCACCGCCCGCCCGACGCCGCGGGGCGAGGTCTTCCGCGTCTACGCCGACCGGGTCGACCCCGGCGACCTGCCGCGGCTCTCGCCGGCCTGGAGCACGGCGGTCGCCGAAGCGCGGACCGCGCTGGCCGGCGGCCGGGTCGTCGCGGTCGTCGGCGAACCGGGCGCGGGCAAGACGGCGCTGGCGTCGCTGGCGCGGCGGGAGCTGCGGCCCCGCGAACGCGTCCTCAACGCGCGCCCGCCGGCCCCCGACGACGTCGGCAGCTGGCTGACGCTGTGGACGCCCGAGCTGGCCAAGGCCGAAACCTGCGTCATCGTCTCGGGCGTGGACGCGCTGCCGGCGTGGGCGGCGGAGGAGCTGGCCCGGCTCTTCGCCGAGGTCCGGCACGACGAGCTGCCGCCGTTCGTCCTCACCGCCGCGGACGCCGCTTCGGTGCCGGTCGCGCTGAGCCCGCTGGTCGACCGGGTCGTGGAGGTCCCGGCGCTGCGGTTCCGCCCGGACGACGTCCTCCCGCTGGCCCGCCACTTCGCCCGGCGCGACCGCGGCCGCGACGTCACGTTCACCCCGGCGGCGGCTCGCGCGCTGACGGCGTACGACTGGCCGGAGAACGCGAAGCAGCTTCGGCGCGTTGTGCGCGAAGCCGCTTCACGGTCTCAGGTGGTCGACACCCCGCAGCTGCCCGCGGAGGTCTTCACCGGGGTCGGGCACCGGCTGAGCCGGCTGCAGGCGCTGGAACGCGACGAGATCGTCCGCTGCCTGGCCGAGCCGGGCGCGACGGTCGTGCAGGCCGCGGCGAAGCTCGGCATGGGCCGCGCGACGCTCTACCGGAAACTGGCGCAGTACGGGCTCAACGCGCGGCGACTGAAATCCTGACGGGCTTCGCGGCCTGGGCCCAGCGGACCGCCGGCCCCATCGCCCAGCCCGCGGCCAGGAAGACCGCGCCCAGCAGCAGCCAGCCCGGCAGGCCCCAGCCGATCACGACGGTGCTGAGCAGCACCGGCCCGAGCGCGCGGGCCACCGACACGCCGGTGCCGAAGAAGCCCTGGTACTGACCCTGCTGATCGGCCGGCGCGAGCGCGAAGCCGATCTCCCACGAGCCCGCCGACTGCAGCATCTCGCCGGCCACCTGCACCAGCGCGCCCACGACCAGCACCGCGAAAGCGATCCACGGCGAACTGCCGTACGCCGAGCCCGCGAAGGCCACGCAGGAGACGAGCAGCAGCACCCCGGACCGGCGGACCATCCGCGCCGCGGCGCCGGTGCCCGCCAGCCGTCCGGCGACCCGCACCTGCAGCAGCACCACCACGACCGTGTTGAGCACGAACAGCGCGGACACCGTCCAGCTCGGCGCGGCGGTGTGTTCGACGATCCACAGCGGGATCGCGACGCTCAGCAACGGCATGCGCAGCAGCAGGATCGCGTTGAGCAGGGTCACCAGCGCGTACGGGCGGTCGCGCAGCACGGCCAGCTTCGGCTCGCCGGTGCGCGGCGCCGCCACCGGCACGGCGGGGAGCGCGAGCAGCAGCGCCGCGGTGACCGCGAAGCTCCCGGCGTCGAGGACGAAGACCGTGAGGTACGCCGAGGCGGTGTCGGCCGAAAGCGCGAGCCCGCCCAGGCCGGCGCCGACCGCGAGCCCGGCGTTGCCCGCGGACTGCAGCTGCGCCCGGATGCGCGTCCGGCGTTCCGGATCGGCGAGCGCGGCCAGCAGCGCCTGGCGGGCGGCGGCCAGGCCGGTCTGGCAGCTGCCGTAGAGGCAGGCGGCGAGCACGAACAGCACCGGCGAGCGGACCACCAGGAACGTCAGGATCGACGCGCCGGTCGCCAGGGCCAGCAGCACCGCGGAGCCGCGGGCGCCGTGCCGGTCGGCGAGGTGGCCCAGCGGCACCCCGGCGACCGAGCCGACCGCCCAGCCGAGGGTGAGGCCGAGCCCGACCTGCGCCGGGGTCAGCCCGGCGATCCGGGTGAAGAACAGCACCGAGCAGGTCAGGAACGCGCCGTCGCCGAGCGAGCCCACCAGCTGAGCGGCGGCGAGCAGGCGGTCCGGGGTCTTCGTCATGAGGATGACGGTAGGTCCGGCTTTGGCTTGATCCCAGATCCAATTCTGACTATCTGGATTGGGCCAATGTAGGCTCGCGCGATGGACTTCCACGTCAGCCTGGCCGGGCGTGGCGACCTCAGCGTCCGGATCTACCGCCAGCTGCGCGACGCCGTCCTGGACGGCAGGCTGCGCGCGGGGGAGCGGCTGCCGCCGACCCGCGAACTGGCCCGGCGCCTGGCGGTCTCGCGCAACACGGTCGCGGTGGCCTACGACCGCCTCACCGCCGACGGCTTCCTCACCGGCCGCGTCGGCGCCGGCACGTACGTCTCGGCGTCGCTGCCTGCGCCGCGACCGCGTTCGGCACCCTCGGCGGCGGGGCCGCAACCGAAGCCGGTCTGGCGCTCGCTGCCGCCCCCGGTCGCCGCCGACGTCCAGGTGCCGCGCTTCGACTTCCGGGTCGGCATCCCGGACCCGGCGCTGTTCCCCCTCGAAACCTGGCGCCGCTTCCTCTCCCGCGAACTCCGCGACGGCGTGGCCCAGTACGCCGACCCGGGCGGCCACCCGGCCCTGCGCGCGGCGATCGCCCGCCACGCCGGTGTCTCGCGTTCGGTGCGCGCGGACACCGGCGACGTCCTGGTCACCCAAGGCGCGCAGCAGGCTTTGGACCTCCTGTGCCGCGTGCTGCTGTCCCCGGGCGACCGGGTCGCCGTCGAAGAGCCCGGCTACCGGCTGGCGAAGCTGCTGTTCGCGTCGCACGGCGCCGACGTGGTCGGAGTACCGGTGGACGGCGAAGGCCTCGACGTCGCGGCGCTGCCTCCGCGCACGAAGCTGGTGTACGTGACGCCGTCCCACCAGTTCCCGCTCGGCACCCCGATGTCCCTGGCCCGGCGGACGGCGCTGCTGGCCTGGGCCGCCCGCGCGGACGCGGTGATCGTGGAAGACGACTACGACAGCGAATTCCGGTTCTCGGACCGGCCGCTGGAGCCGTTGCAGAGCCTGGACCGCGGCGGGCGGGTGGCGTACGTGGGATCGTTCTCGAAGACGCTGCTCCCGATGCTGCGCCTGGGTTTCCTGGTCGCCCCGGCGTCGCTGCGGGAAGCGTTGCGCCACGCCCGCCAGCTCTCCGACTGGCACGGCGACCTCCCAGCGCAGGCGGCTTTGGCCCGCTTCATCGACGAGGGCCTGTTCGCCCGCCACCTCCGCCGCGCGACGAAGGTGTACGCGGACCGGCACGAGCGGCTGGTGTCCACTTTGGACCGCCGGTTCGCGGACCGCCTCCGGGTGGTCCCGTCGGCGGCCGGGCTGCATTTGTGCGCGCTGGCGGAGGTGGACCTGGAGCCGATCGCCTCGCGGGCCGCGGCTTCGGGGGCCGCGGTGCAGACGCTGTCGGATCTGTGCGGCGGCTTCCCGCAGCCCGGGTTGGTGCTGGGCTACGGCTCGATCCCGGTGGAGAGGATCGACGACGGACTCGAAGTGCTGGACGGGGCCTGGGGTTCCCCGTAGTGGTCCGTCCGCCGCCGGGCCGCGATCAGCAGCCCGCCCGCGCACGTCGCCACCGCCGTGGCCAGTACCACCAGCCAGCCGCGGCGGAAGTCCGTCAGGTCCGGCGTTCCCGCGAACACCGCCACCAGCACCGCCGTTCCCAGCACCGTTCCGATCTGGCGCATCGTCGTCACCATCGACGAACCCGCGCCCCACCTCGCCGGCGGCAGGACCGTGCCCACCACGCCCGACAGGCTCGGCAGGATCAGCCCGACCCCGATGCCCGTCAGCAACTGGCCCGGCAGCATCGCGGCCGCGTAGTCCGGGATCGCGTCCATGCGCAGCAGCCAGATCAGCACGCCCGCGCCGAACGAGACGCCGCCGAGGGCGACGATCGGGCCCGGGCCGAAGCGGTGGACGAACCGGCCGCCGAGGATGGACACCGGGACCACCATCAGCGGGCCCGGGGCCAGTGACAGGCCCGCGACCAGGATCGAGTCGTGCCAGATCGACGTCAGGAACAGCACGTTGCCGAACAGCATCGCCGCGAAGCCGGCCGCGAACGCGCCCGTCGTCGCGCACGCCAGCCACAGCGTCGGGACGCGCAGTGCGGGCAGGTCCAGCACCGGGACCGCGTGGCGGGCCGAGCGCAGCGGGACCCAGGCCAGCGCGAGCGCCGCCACCGCGAACGCCGCCAGGACGCCGCCGGAACCCCAGCCGTCGTCCGGGGCCGACACCAGCGCGTAGGCGAGGGCGCCCACGCCGGCCAGGAGACCGGCCGCGCCGAGCAGGTCCGGGACGCCGGTCGAGGTGTCGCGCGACTCGCGCAGCACCCGCGGGCCGGCCAGCAGCGTCGCCGCGCAGATCGGGAGGTTCACCAGGAACACCCAGCGCCAGGACGCCTCGACGAGCAGGCCGCCGACCGGCGGGCCGAGGGCCGCGGCCGCCGCGCCCACCGACGCCCAGACGCCCACCGCCAGCGGCCGCCGGTGCGGCGGGAACGCCGTCAGCAGCAACGCCAGCGAAGTCGGCATCACGAGCGCCGCGCCGATCGCCTGCACCGCGCGGAAGAGCACGAGGACCGGGATCGACGGCGCCACCGCGCAGGCCGCCGAGGCCACCGTGAACACCGCGACCCCGGCGAGGAACAGCCGCTTCCGGCCGTAGCGGTCGGCCAGCCGCCCGGCCGGGGCGAGGCAGGCGGCGAACAGCACCGTGTAGCCGTTGAGCACCCACGACAGCGTCGCCAGGTCGTCGCCCGGGAACGCGGCCCGGATGCCGGGGAAGGCGATCGTGACGATGAACGTGTCGAGGCTGGCCAGGAACGCCGCCGTCGAGACGACCAGCAGCACGAGGCCGGGCTTCGGCGCGGTGTCGGTCATGTCCCTCCTAGGTCCGGAAAAGCAACCTAGCCGGAGAACGTGAGTTTCAACAAGAGACTGACCAGTTCGGAGCGACCTAGCTCACGCGGCGGCGGCCTGCTCCTCGGCGCGCGCCTTGAGCGCCGCGAGCGTGTACTCGATCGACTCGACGTTGTACCCGGGCCGGTCGGCGCGGCCGGTGACCCGCGGGCCCATGAACTTCCGCACGATCCAGCTGCCGATCCGGTACCAGTTCTCGGTCACCACGCAGCCGCCCGGCGCCGGCGCCAGCACGTACTCCCAGCGCGAGACCCGCGAGCCGAACGGCGTCCGCACGTCGAAGGCGAACCGGCGCTCCGGCTCGAACGCGACCACCCGCACCCGCGTCCACCACTGCAGGGCGCCGTTCACGTTGCGGCCGCGGAACCGCGCGCCGAGGGCCGGGCCGGTGCCGTCGAGCCAGCGGCCGCCGACGTTCTCGGGGCTCAGCTCGCCCATCCGGGGCAGGTCGGTGACCCACGACCACACCGTGCCCGCGTCGGCGGGGACGGTGACGCTGCGCGAAATCGTCGGTTCCACCCCACGACGGTGACAGCGCGCCCGCGGCCCGGGCAAGGCATCCCGGCGTACTCCGCAGCCGAGGAGAGCCGCGGTGAAAAAACCGGTGGCGCGAACCGGGTTGCGATCCGGTCATTCTGGGTACCTGGCGCGCGGAGGAGTCTTGACACGGAGGGTGCGGTGGTCAGCGTGATCCCGATCGAGGTCGTGGGGATGGCCGTTCCGGTGCCGGGGGAAGCACCCCTGATGTTGCTCCGGGAACCCGACGGCGCCCGGCGCTGGCTCGCCATCATGATCGGCTACGGCGAAGCCGAGGCGCTGGTGCGAGCCAGGGAACAGATCGCGCAGCCGCGCCCCGGCACGATCGAGCTGCTCGGTGACGTGCTCGCGGCGTTCGGCCAGGGCGTCGCCGCGGTCGAGCTGACCGAGGTGCGCGACGGCATCTTCTACGCCGACCTCGTGCTCGCCTCCGGCACCCGCGTGTCCGCCCGCCCCAGCGACGCGGTCGCCCTCGGCCTGCGCCAGGGCGCGCCGATCAGCGTCGCCGAAGAGGTGCTCGACGTCGCGTCCGTGCAGCTGGAGGTCGAGCAGGAGACGGAAGGGCCGGCCGCCGACGTGCTCGACACCGAGGCCGAGGTCGCCCGCTTCCGCGCCGAGCTCGACGGCCTGCGGCCCGAGGACTTCGACGATCTGTGAGCGATCCGCCCCTCGCGCCGGTACATTCCGCGGCGGGAGGGACGCCGATGCCGGACTTCGCCGCGGCCACCGAGCCGCACCGCCGTGAGCTGCTGGCGCACTGCTACCGCATGCTCGGCTCGGTGCAGGAGGCCGAGGACCTGGTGCAGGACACGCTGGTCCGCGCCTGGAAGGCGTGGCCGGGCTACGACCCGGCGCGGGCCTCGGTGCGCACCTGGCTCTACCGCATCGCGACCAACGTCTGCCTGACCGCGCTGGAGGGACGCGCCCGGCGCCCGCTGCCGTCCGGGCTCGGCCGGCCGAGTGAAGACCCGGCCGCCCCGCTGACGCCGTCGTTCGAAATCCCGTGGCTGCAGCCGTTCCCGGACGCGCGCTCGGACGACCCCGGCCGGGGCACGCTCCGGCTGGCCTTGCTGGCGGCGATGCAGACGCTCCCGCCGAAGCAGCGTGCGGTGCTGATCCTGCGGGACGTCCTCGAGTTCAGCGCCGCGGAGGTGGCCGGCTTCCTCGACACCACTCCGGCCTCGGTCAACAGTGCGCTGCAGCGGGCCCGGGCCGGCCTCGGCGGGCTGTCCGTGGAGGAGGTCGCCGAGCCGGCCGACGCGGCGGTGCGCGCGGTGCTGGACCGCTACGTGCGGGCGTTCGAACGCGCCGACGTCGCCGGCCTGGTCGGGCTGCTGACCGACGACGTCGTGATGGAGATGCCGCCGGTGCCGCTGTGGTTCCGCGGCCGCGACGACTACGGCCGGTTCCTCGAGCGGCTGTTCGCCGTGCGCGGCCCGGACTGGCGGATGACGCCCGCGACGGCCAACGGCCAGCCCGCGCTGGTCGCGTACTGCCGCGACGGCACCGGGGTGTACCGGCTGCACACCCTGCAGGTGTTCACCGTGACGAAAGCGGGCGTGGCGCACAACGTCGTGTTCGCCGACCCCGCCGTGCTGGCGTCCTTCGACCTGCCCGCGACTCAGCCGGCGGCGCGGGCCTCCGACGGGCGCCCGTAGGCACCGCCGTCGTTGCTGCGCTGCAGCAGGCCTTCGTCGATCAGGTAGCGGCGCAGGGTCGCGTGGTCGTCGTGGACCATCACGAGCTTCTCGCGGACGTCCTGCTCGGTGTAGAGGCGGCCGGGCTCGAACCGCTCGGCGAGGTGGGCGAGCAGCAGCTGCCGCCGCTTGCCCGAATGCGGGATGGTGACGAGCCTGCCGTGGCGGAACAGCCCGTCGAGCGGGTCCGTCGGCCCCTTCGCGAGCGCTTCGCGGAAGACGCCGGGCACCGGCCGGTAGTGGTCGCCGTCGGCGGTCACGAGCCCGGCGTCGGCCAGCCGTCTGACGAGCTTGGCCGGGACCTCGCCGGCCGGCAGCCCCTCGGGCGCGGCGCAGATGCGGGCGAACAGCAGCAGTCGTTCCGGGTCCGCGAGCGCGGAGACCAGTGCTTCCGGTGAGGCCATGGCCCGGAAGGTACCGGAAATCACCGGCGCCGTCGTCGGCGAAACTCGACAGGGTTGCCTGATCAGTTTACCCTGTCGATATGCCTCCGAAAACGGTTCCCGCTCCGGCGATCGCGGCCGCGCAGGCGTTGCGCGTGCTCGTGGGACGGCTGCGGCGGAAGATGATGGACGCGACGGCGGTCGGCGACCTGACGTCCGCGCAGGCCTCGGCGCTCGCCCGGCTCGCGAAGCTGGAGCCGACGACGGCGAGCGTGCTGGCCGGCGCCGAGCGGGTGCGCCCGCAGTCGATGGCCGCGACCGTGGCCGCGCTGGAAAAGCTCGGCCTGGTGCGCCGCGAGGACGACCCCGGAGACGGCCGCCGCCAGCTCATCTTCTTCACGCCCGAAGGCCGCGCGCACGCCAAGGGGGCCCGCGCGTCACGGGAGGAGTGGCTGGCCCGTGCGCTCGCGGAGCAGCTCACCGAAGCCGAAGTCGCCGTGGTCAACGAGGCGCTCGCCCTGCTCGGCCGCATCGTCGAACCATGACGACGCGCGAACGGCCGCGGGCCGGGTTCGACCGGAAGCTGCTGGCCCCGCTCATCTCGGGCGCGGTGCTCAACCCGGTCAACTCCACGATCATCGCGGTCGCGCTGGTGCCGATCGGCGTGGCGTTCGGCCAGCCCGCGTCGGCCACCGCGTGGCTGATCTCCGCGTTGTACCTGGCCACCGCCGTCGGGCAGCCGGTCGCCGGCCGGCTGATCGACCGCTACGGCCCGCGCCGGCTGTTCCTCCCGGCCACGGCGCTGGTCGGCGTGGCGGGCGTGCTCGGCACGTTCGCGCCCAACCTCGGCGTGCTGATCGCCGCCCGGGTCGTGCTCGGCTTCGGCACCTGCGCGGGCTACCCGGCGGCGATGCGGCTGATCCGCGACGAAAGCGAACGCACCGGCCACGACAGCCCCGCGTCCGTCCTCACGGTCCTGGCGGTCTCGACCCAGACGATCTCGGTGATCGGCCCGGCGCTGGGCGGCCTGCTGATCGGCGTCGGCGGCTGGCGGGCGACCTTCGCGATCAACATCCCGATCGCGCTCGTCGCCTTCGTCCTCGGCGCCCGCCGCTTCCTGAAGGCGCCGAAACGCGCGTCGAAAGGCGGGTTCGACCTCGATTTCCCCGGCATGGCACTGTTCGCCGGCATGCTCGTCGCGTTGCTGCTGTTCCTGATGCACCCGGCCGCGGGGCAGTGGTACCTGCCGGTCCTCGCGACCGCCGGGGCCATCGGCTTCGCCGTTCGCGAACTGACCTGCGCGCACCCGTTCATCGACCTGCGGCTGCTCGGCCGCAACGGCCCGCTGCTGCGCACCTACGGCCGCGCGTTGCTCGCCTACGTTGTCGCGTACAGCTTCCTCTACGGCTACACACAATGGCTCGAGCACGCCCGCGGCCTGTCGGCGGCCCAGGCGGGGCTCGCGACACTGCCGCTGTTCGCGACCGCGATCGTCGTCTCCCTCGTCAGCGGCCGCCGGGAAGCCGTGCGCGGCAAGCTGGTCGTCGCCGCGGTCGGGCAGCTCGCGGGCTGCGCGCTGCTGCTGACCCTGGACGCCTCGGCCGCCGTCTGGCTGCTCGTCGTCATCGCGCTCGTGGCCGGGGTGCCGCAGGGGTTGAACAGCCTCGCGCTGCAGAACTCCGTGTACCGCCAGGCGAATCCCACCGACATCGCCGCGTCGGCCGGGCTGCTGCGCACCTTCGGCTACCTCGGCGCGATCGTCTCTTCCGCGCTGCAAGGCGCTTTCTTCGGCCCCGCCGCCGAAACCGCCGGCCTGCACGGGTTCGCGCTGCTGCTCGTCGGCATCGGCGTCCTGTTCCTGCTGCTGACCGTGTTCGACCGTGCCCTGCCCCGCCGCACCCCCCGGCCCGAGGACGAAGATGCCCCCGCTTGACCCGGACCGCACCGCTTTGCGCCGCCGCCATCGGCGGCGTCCGCGCGCACGGCGGGCACGTCGGCTGGGTGCGCGTCGCGTTCGAAGACGCCGAATTCGACGCCATCCCGGAAACGAGCGTGTTCGCGGCGATCGCGACCGCGGGCCACCGGGCCGCGATGCACGCCGACGCGCCCGCCACGCAGATCGACGCGGCTCGTGCCCGAGGACGAGGACGTCCGGGTGCGCAAGATCCGCGTGGGTGCCTTCACCACCACCGGCCTCGAAGCGCGGCTGCGTGCGCGCGGGATCACGACGCTGGTCCTCGCCGGGATCAGCACCAGCGGCGTCGTGCTGAGCACGGTCCGCGAAGCGATGGACCGCGACTTCCGCACAGTCGTGCTGCGCGACGCCTGCGCCGGCCGGGAAGCGGCGACGCGCGACTTCCTCACCGGGACGCTGTTCCCGCGCACGTGCGCGGTCGTGGACGTGGCCGGGCTCGGGGACCTCTGGGCCGACCGGTAGGTTCCGCAGCGTGCCCCGTCCGACCGCGCCGGTGACCGTGCCCGAGGACGTGCTGCGCGTCTCGATCGTGGAGCGGCTCTTCGCCCGCGCGGACGATCCGCGGCCGCTCTACACCCACCAGGACCACTCCCACGCCGCCGAGCACACGCTGACCTGGGCCGAGTTCGCCGCCCGGGTCCGCGTGGTCGCGGGGGAGCTGCGGCGGGCCGCCGAGCCGGGGGAGCGGGTCGCGATCCTCGCGGGCCAGGAGCTCGCCTACCCGCTCGCGTTCTTCGGCGCGCTGGCCGCCGGGCTCGTCGCGGTCCCGCTGATGGTGCCGTCGAACGCGGCGCAGGCCGAGCGGCTCGCCGGAGTGCTGGCCGACTCCGGCGCCCGCGTGTGGCTGACGTCGGCGGCCGCGGCGGCGCGGCTGCCCGCGCACGAGCACGTCGTCGTGGTCGACGAGCTGACCGGCCCGGGCGCCGATCCGGTGTTCCCGGACCCGGAAGCGCCCGCGTACCTGCAGTACACGTCCGGGTCGACGCGCGAGCCGGCGGGCGCGGTGATCCCGCACCGGGCGATCGTCGCCGCCTGCTGGCAGGGCGGCCGGGCCTACGCCGTCGACGAAGGCACGACCTGCGCGGGCTGGATCCCGTTCTTCCACGACATGGGCCTGATCCAGCTGCTGTGCCTGCCGGTCTTCGCCGGCGGCCGGGCGGTGTTCATGGCGCCGGCGGAGTTCGTGCACCGGCCGCGGCGGTGGCTGCGGCAGCTGGCCGACTACCCCGCCGTGTTCACCGCGGCCCCGAACTTCGCCTACGACCTCGCGGCCGAGGCCGGCGCGGAAGACGGCCTCGACCTCT
Organism: Amycolatopsis sp. NPDC049159; assembly: GCF_040648295.1. Taxonomy (NCBI): domain Bacteria; kingdom Bacillati; phylum Actinomycetota; class Actinomycetes; order Pseudonocardiales; family Pseudonocardiaceae; genus Amycolatopsis; species Amycolatopsis sp. NPDC049159. The sequence continues at coordinate 73,269 of NZ_JBEZDL010000013.1, read as the reverse complement.
CGGACGTGCGGGTCGCGCTCAACGGCGCCGAGCCCGTCCGCCCGGGCACGGGGGAACGCTTCCTGGCGGTCTTCGGCCCGCACGGGTTCCGGCGCGAGGCGTACCGGCCGTCCTACGGGCTCGCCGAAGCCACCGTGTACGTCGCGAGCGCCGGGCCGGAAGGGCCGCGCGGCGCCGTTTTCGACCGCGAAGCCCTCGCGCAGGGGCAGGCGGTCGAAATCGTCGACGGGCAGGAACTGGTGTCCGTCGGGCGGCCGGTCGGGCAGCGCGTGCGGATCGTCCACGACGGACACGAGCAGCCCGACGGCACCGTCGGCGAGATCTGGATCCACGGCCCGAACGTCGCCACCGGCTACTGGGGGCGCGGCGACGCCGCCGCGTTCGGCGGCGTCCTCGACGGGCTCGGCGGCTGGCTGCGCACCGGCGACCTCGGCGTCGTGCACCGCGGCGACCTCTACGTGACCGGGCGGCTCAAGGACCTCATCGTCGTCGACGGCCGCAACTTCCACCCGCAGGACATCGAGGCCGCGGCCGCGGAGGCCCACCCGGCCGTCCGCCGCGACCGCGTCGCCGCGTTCGGCGTGACCGACGACGACGGCGAAGGCGCGGTGGTGGTCGCCGAGTGGGCGCGCGGGGCCGAGGCGGACGTCAAGGAAGTGACCCGGGCCGTGCTGCGCGCGGTGTCCGCCGAGCACGCTCTCACCCTCCGCAGGGTGCATCTGGTCCCTTCCGGTGGACTTCCGCGCACCTCCAGCGGGAAGGTCGCCCGGTCGGCCGCGAAGGCACGTTATGGTGGCGACCGTGGGTGATCACCGCGCCGAGGTCACGAAGGTCGTCAGCGAGACCTTCCGGCTCGACCCGGCCCTCGTCGAGCCCGACGCTCCCCTGGAGGAGCTGGGGATCGACTCGAAAGGCCGGATCAAGCTGCTGGCGGCGCTGGAGGTCTACTACGGCGTGACGATCGACCTGGACCAGCTCGATCGGTTCACCGACGTGGGTTCGGTGGCCGCCGTGCTCGCGGAAGCCCTGGGAACTGGCGGAACTGAGGGAGAGGCGCTGAAATGAGCGGCGGGGGGTACACCGCGACGACCGAGGCGTTGTCGACGGCCTCGAAGACGATCGGTGACCTGGCGGAAAACCTGCTGGACGACAACCCGGACCTGCAGAATTCGCAGGTGACCGCGGAGAAGTTCGGCCGGGCGCACGGCACCCACGCGACGAAGTACACCGCGGGCGCGCAAGCGCTGTGGGCCGCGGTCTCCGGCTACAGCAGCACGCTGGGGTCGTTCGGCACCAACCTCGGCACCGCCGGGTCGAACTACAGCACCAACGAGGACAACCAGTCCGGAGCGATCACCAACGCCGGGGGCACGCTCTGATGGCGGACGAGAAGAAGAAGTGGTCCGACGTCAAGGCGCTGCTGGACGACCCGAGCGTCCCCGCGGGCCAGAAGAGCGCGCTGATCAGCAGCTGGCTGCGCGAAAACCCGCCACCGCCGCCGTTCCTGGCCGACCAGGAACCGGACGAGATCAAGCAGAAGCGGCAGGAAGCGGAGAAGTACGCGAACGCGTACAGCGCCAACCCGCTGTTCGCCGGGCAGTCGGTCGACGAGGCCTTCGACAAGGCCAAGCAGAGCGGCGACCAGAACTCCTACAACGAAGACCAGGAAAAGAAGGCCGTCGACGAGGGCAAGTCGAAGCTCGACGGCAGCCAGCCGCCCGCGTCCGGTGACGACGGGACCACCAGCGGGACGAAGACGTCCGACGAGATCTTCGACGCCGCCGCGCCCGCGCTGAAGCTGTTCGAGACGTTCGGCTCGCTGCTGGCCAAGATCCCGGACGACTGCCGCGGCAACACCCGCGCGCTCGACCTCGACAAGGACATCCGCACGCCGTTCGACGAGCAGCGCGGCATCAGCTTCGCGGACTTCGTCGCCGACGCCGCGCACTTCAAGCGCGGTTCGGAGACGGTGGACCGGACGGTGCAGGACACCGGTTCCCAGCTGGGCACCCTGTACCAGACCTGGAGCGGCGCGGGTGCCGATGCGGCGTCCGACAACTACAACGACAAGATCCAGCCCAAGGCGGCCAAGCTGTCGCAGACGCTCGGCAACGCGAGCGAGGCGACGAAGAACACCGCCACGACGGTGTTCCAGCTGTGCAAGGGCAAGGCCGACGCCGTCATCGGGATGTACACCGACCTGGTCGGCAAGGCCGACTACACGATGGCGCAGAAGGTCGTCGCGGTCGCCAGCGGCGAGCACGGCAACGAGCAGGACCTCGCCCAGATCGCGGGCTGGATGGACCTCAACTTCGGCACCAACCTGGTCAAGACCCTCAACGACCAGGGCTGCTGCGACGGCGACGAGATCAAGAAGCACGGCCAGGACCTGGCCAAGCAGTGGATCCAGAACCAGTTCAACCCCGACATGTGGGACCGGCTGTACAAGGGCTTCGAAAAGACCTGCAAGGACACGAAGGACCTCGTCGACCAGGCGTACGACGCCCTCGACAAGGTCATGGGCAGCGTCAAGAACGAGTTCGAGGGCGCCGGCGGCACCGGCGGCGCGGGCTCGGGCGGTCCCGGTGGTCCCGGCACGACCGGCGGCGCCGGTGGCGGTCCGGGTGGCTCGGGCGGCGGATCCGGTTCGGGTAGCGGCTCGGGCGGCGGGTCCGGCTCCGGTGGTTCGGGCAGTGGGTCCGGCTCGGGTTCCGGTGGTTCGGGCAGTGGGTCCGGCTCGGGTTCCGGTGGTTCGGGCACCGGTGGGGGCGGTGGCCAGGTGCCGCCGATCCCCGACACGAGCTCGGGCTCCGGTGCGCCGGGCGGGGGCTCCGGCTCCGGCGGGGGTTCCGGCACCGACACACCCAGCGGGGCGGGCGGCGGCTCGGGCAGTGGTTCCGGCAGCGGTTCGGGTGGGGGCTCCGGCTCCGGCGGCTCGATCCCGCCGATCCCGGACGGGTCCACCGGAGGCGGCGGTTCCGCGGGCGGCGGTTCCGGCTCGCCGGGCGGCGGCCAGGACGACGGCGCGGCCCAGGCGGAGGCGGCCAAGCAGCAGGCGGCCCAGGCCGCGGAGGAAGCCAAGAAGAAGGCCGCGGACGCGCTGGGCCAGTTCAGCGGCCCCGGCATCCAGACGGACTCCGGCGCGGGCGCGGGACTCGGCGGTGACTCGGGCGGCGGGGCAGGCAGTGGTCCGGGTGGCGGCTCGGGTTCGGGCGGGGGTCCGGGTTCGGACGGCACGTCGCCCTCCTCGACGCCGTCCCCGTCCTCGAGCGGCCAGGACGCCGCGGCCGCCGCTGCCGAGGCGGCCAAGAAGAAGGCCGCGGACGCGCTGAGCGAGTTCAGCGGCCCCGGCATCCAGACCGACGACGGCGCCGGCGGCCTCGGCGGCGGTTCGGGCTCGGGCGGCGGCGAGGGGTCCGGCTCCGGTGACGGTTCCGGTTCCGGTGACGACGGCAAGGCCGACGCGCAGCAGGCGGTGGAAGACGCCAAGAAGAAGGCGGCCGACGCGCTCAAGGGCCTGGACGGCGACCCGATCAAGACCGAGCCGGGCGACACCGGCCTGGACGCCGACGGCGACGGCAAGCCCGACGACCCGCTCGCGGACAAGGACGGCGACGGCAAGCCGGACAGCCTGCTCGGCGGCGACAAGGACGGCGACGGCAAGCCCGACGCCAAGGGCGACGACGACCCCGACGTCCTCAAGGTCAAGCAGGGCGACAAGACCTTCGAGATGACCGAGCCGGACCACGACGGCAAGATGGACATCAAGGTCGGCGACGGACCCGGCGACCCCAAGGACTTCAAGCTCGACTGGTCCGGCGACGGCAAGTCCACCGACGGTCCACAAGGGACGGACGACGACTGCTACCGCCCGGGCCCGGACGGCAAGATCCACATCCAGGACGGCGACCTCAAGATCACCGCGGAGCGGCCCGACGGCGCGGACGGCCCGACCGTCGTCACCGTCGACGACGGCACCGGGAAGCCGACGACCTACACCCTCGGCGAAGACGACAAGCCGTCGGACGCGCTCGGGGACACGCCGTCGAAGAAGCTCGACGACGACCTGCCCACCCACCGCGGCACCCTCGAGGACCTCAAGCCGCACGGCGCCGGAGACCCCGGCGCCGGCGACCACGGGGCCGGAGACCACGGCGCCGGGGACCACGGCGGCGGCTCGCACGGCGGCGGGGGCAGCCCGTCGCCGGCCGGGATCGGCGGGGGTTCGCACGGCGGGGCCGGCCTCACCGGCGCGGGCTTCGACCCGGGCGGCGCGGGGCTCGGCGAGACGCCGATGTCCGGGGGCGCCCACACCGGCGCGGGCGGCGCGCAGCCGCAGCCCGTCGCGGCGTTCGCGCCCGCGGCCGCCGGGGCGACCGGCGCACCGGGCTCGTCGATGGGCGGCGGGATGGCGGGCATGGGTGCCATGGGCGGCGGCCAAGGCGCGGGCGGGGGAGACACCGAACGCAAGTCGCCCGCCTACCGGATCGAAGGCGCTGTCTTCGACAACCTCGGTGAGCCCGGCCGCCGGATCATCGGCTCCCTCAACGACGACGAAGACCCGCCGACCGCCCGCCGGAGCTGGTGAGGGAGACGCATGAGTGAGCTTGCGAGCGAATCATCGAACACCGCGCGTGCCGCTCAGGCCGCGCCGAGCGTCGGCGAGGGGCGCGCATGAGCGACATCGCCGGGATGAAGGCGGAGCTGGACGGCCTGGTCCGGGAGCAGGCCGATCGCCGTGCCCTGCGCGAACAGCAGGGCGAGGAGATCAAGGCCCGCTCCCAGGAGTACATGACCAAGCAGGTCCAGGCGGCCGAGCGGTACGTCCAGCACGTCCGCGAAATGGCGCAGCGCAAGACGAAGTCCGGCTGGAGCACCGACCGGTCGCACGCCGAGCCGGCTTCGGCGTTCGCCGCGGAGGAGTACCCCGGGCCCGGCGGGTTCGCGCCGTCGGCCCCGGCTCCGCCGGCGCGGCCCGGGCGGGACGAGCCGCGATCCACCCGGCGGCCCCGCACCGCCGCCGAGGAGGACGAGGACTTCAACAACCCCTGGTGACCGGCGTCCAGAGGTCGACGGCGATCTCGCGGAACCGTTCGGTGAACGTGCCGGCCGGGCTCGCCTCGCGCAGCAGCCGCCGGAGCTCGCCTTCGAACTCGCCGCGGCGGTCGCCGAAGAGGTGGGGTGCCGCGCTGGACAGCGAAAAGACGCTGTCGACCACCTCGTCCAGGCTCCGGGTGACGACCGGGCCGGGGACCTCGAACCGTCGCGGGCCCGCGAAGCCGGCAGCGCGGTAGATCTCCGCTTCGCCGCCGGGCGTGCCGTCGGGCAGGACGCCCCGGCCCGCGCGTCGCACCGAGCCGAGGTGCTTCCGCACCAGCTCGGCGATCGCGGCCCGCGGCACGGATCCTTCGGCGCCTTCGTGCGTCGCCGCGTGGACGTGGGCGAGGACGCCGCCGGGCGCGAGCATCCCGCGGGCCGTCGCGGCCACCCGCGGCCGGTCCAGCCAGTGGAAGGACTGGGCGAAGGTGACCAGCCGGAACCGCCCGAGCCCGGCCGGCAGCTCTTCGGCCCGCCGGTGCACCCACCGGCAGTTCCCGATGCCGGGCCGGGCCGCTTCGCGGAGCATGTCCGCGTCCGCGTCGAGCCCGACCGCTTCGGCGAAGTACGGCGCCAGCAGCGTCAGGGAACCGGGCCCGCAGCCGACGTCGAGCAGCCGCCCGGTGCCGTCCAGCCCCAGCTCGGCGGCGAAGGCCGTGCCGAGCGCCGCCGGGTAGGGGAGCCGGCCCCGCGCGTAGTGGGCGGCGCTGCCGGCGTACAGGGTCGCGTCCCACTCCCAGGTCACGTTCCGAGCCTAGCCCGGCGAGTCCCGGATACTCGGTGCCATGGACGCGAATTGGTGGCGGGACGCCGTGGTTTACGAGGTCTACGTACGCAGCTTCGCCGACTCTGACAGCGACGGCACCGGTGATCTCGCCGGGCTGCGCTCCCGGCTGGGGTACCTGGCCGAGCTGGGGATCGACGCGGTGTGGACCACGCCGTGGTACCGCTCGCCGATGGTCGACGGCGGGTACGACGTCGAGGACCACCGGGCCGTCGAGCCGCTCTTCGGCACCGACGACGACCTGCCGGCGCTGGTCGCCGAAGCGCACCGGCTCGGGCTGCGGGTGCTGATCGACGTCGTGCCGAACCACACCTCCGACCACCACCGCTGGTTCCGGGCCGCGCTCGCCGCCGGGCCCGGCTCGCCCGAACGCGCGCGCTACCACTTCCGGCCGGGCCGCGGCCCCGGCGGCGAGCGGCCGCCGACCGACTGGCGCAGCGTCTTCGGCGGGCCCGCCTGGACCCGCGCCGCCGACGGCGAGTGGTACCTGCACCTGTTCGCCCCCGAGCAGCCCGACCTGAACTGGGACAACCCCGGGGTCCGGGCCGAATTCGAAGACCTGCTGCGGTTCTGGTTCGCCCGCGGCGTCGACGGCGTGCGCATCGACGTCGCCCACGGCCTGCTCAAAGACCCCGCGTTCCCCGACCTCGGCGCCGAGGACGAGGAGATCGCGCAGCCGCCCGACCGCACCGGGCACCCGCACTGGGACCGCGACGGCGTCCACGACATCTACCGCGCGTGGCGGAAGGTGGCCGGCGAGTTCGGCCCGGACCGGGTGTTCGTCGCCGAGGCGTGGGTCGACCGGCCGGACCGCCTCGCCCGGTACGTCCGCCCGGACGAGCTGCACACCGCGTTCAACTTCGACTTCCTCCGCTGCGAGTGGGACGCCACCGCCCTGCGCGCGGTGATCGACCGGACCCTCGAAGCGCTCGGCGCGGTCGGCGCGCCCGCGACGTGGGTGCTGTCCAACCACGACGTCGTCCGGCACGTGACGCGCTTCGGTGACCCGCGCCGGGCCCGGGCCGCGGCGCTGCTCATGCTCGCCCTGCCCGGCGGCGCCTACCTGTACCAGGGCGAGGAGCTGGGGCTGGAGGAGGTCGAGGACCTGCCGGAGGAGGTGCTCGCCGACCCGACGTGGGAGCGTTCCGGCCACACCCGCCGCGGCCGTGACGGCTGCCGCGTGCCGCTGCCGTGGTCGGGCACGGAACCGCCGTTCGGCTTCACCGAGGGCGACGCGCCGACGTGGCTGCCGCAGCCCGCCCGCTGGCGCGCGCTGACCGCCGAAGCCCAGGACGGCGACCCGGGCTCGATGCTCCACCTCTACCGCGCCGCCCTCGCCGCGCGCCGGGAGCACCCCGCGCTGGGCGACGGGACGATGACCTGGCGGCCCGCCCCGGACGGCGTGCTGTCGTTCACGCGCGAGCCGGGCTTCGGGTGCGTGGTCAACCTGTCCGGCGAGCCGTACGAGCTCCCGGACGGCGCGCGGGTGCTCCTCGCGAGCGGTCCGCTGGACGACGGCCGGGTGCCCCCGGACGGCGCGGTGTGGCTCGCCGGGAGGTGAACCACCGTCACCCGGAATGGTTCGCTGGAGCGGTGTGGAACCGGACGCGGCGGGGTACCCGGTCGCGTCCGTCGCACCCGACCGCCCCGGAGGTACCCCGATGCCCGTGCGCACCGCCACGCCGCCCGCCACCGACGTCGTCGGCCTGGCACTGGAAGTCCTTGCGGCCCAAGGGTTGAACCGGACGGCCGCGCACGCGGCCCTGGCGTCGATGGCCCGGGAGCGTGGGGTGCCGCTGGCCCGCTGCGCCGCCCTCGTCGTGGCCGCGGTCGACGGGCGGGTGGGCTGATGGCCGTCGCCGGGGGGTTCTCGCGCTCGGGCAACGACGACACCGCCGCGGTGGGCGGCGGGGTGCTGCTCGCCGTCGGGCTGGTCGTCGCGTTCTTCACGTGGTGGTCGTGGTGGACCGCGGCGGGGATCGCGCTGGCCGTCGCGGGCGCGGTGTGGCTCACAAAGGCGAAGCGGGACGGGTAACCCGCCCGGGACGGGGAAAGCCTCCTCCACCACCCGAACGAGGAGGCTTTCCGTGCCCGAGAACGAAGAAGACGTCATCGAGTTTCTGCAGCGCCAGCACCGGGAGATCCGCGCGCTGTTCGCCGGGCTGGAGACCGCCGACGGCGACCGGCGCGAGGAGCTGTTCCATGACCTCGTGCGGCTGCTCGCGGTGCACGAGACGGCGGAGGAACTGGTGGTGCACCCGGAGATCCGGGACCTCGAACCCGCGGCGGGCCCGGTCGTCGACGCGCGGCTCGGGGAGGAGCACCGGGCCAAGGAGCTGCTGACGACGCTGCAGAAGATGGGGCCCGAGGCGGACGGGTTCGACACGCTGCTCGTGCAGCTGCGCGAAGACGTGCTGGCGCACGCCGAACACGAGGAGCGCGAGGAATTCCCGTTGCTGCGCGCCCACCGGCCGCCGGAGCGGCTGCGCGCGATGGCGGCGACCGCCAAGCTGGCCGAAGCGGTGGCGCCCACCCGGCCGCACCCGGGCGTCGAAAGCGCCAAGGCCAACCTGCTGCTGGGCCCGCCCGCGGCGATCGCGGACCGGGCGCGCGACCTGATCCGCGCCGCGCTGCGCTGACTTCGGCAAGACTCGGATAGTGGGTACCCCGCCGGCATGGCAGACGTCCCGGCCCGCAAACTGCGGCGCTACCAGGAGATGCGCGACTTCGACCGCACCGCCGAGCCGGCCGGCGGGGAGCCGGCCGGGCCCGCCGGTCACCGGTTCGTCGTGCAGCGGCACCGGGCGCGCCGGCTGCACTACGACTTCCGCCTCGAGCTCGGCGGGGTCCTGGTCAGCTGGGCGGTGCCGAAGGGGCCGACGCTGGACCCGAAAGCCCGCCGGCTCGCTGTGCACGTCGAAGACCACCCGATCGAGTACGCCGGGTTCGAAGGGGTGATCCCGCACGGCGAGTACGGCGGCGGGGACGTCATCGTCTGGGACCGCGGCGAGTGGCGGCCGGTCGACGCCGACCCGGCGAAGGCGATCGAGGACGGGACGCTGCACTTCGACCTCGACGGCGAGAAGCTGGCCGGCCGGTTCGTCCTCGTCCGCACGAACCGCGGGGAGCGGGACCAGTGGTTCCTGCTGCACAAGCAGGACGAGCACGCCCGGGCCGGCTGGGACGCCGAAGACCACCCGCGCTCGGTCAAGAGCGGCCGCACCAACGACGAGGTGGCGGCCGCGCCCGACGCGCTGTGGCACGGCGACCGGCCGGCCGGCGAGGCGGAGGAAGCCGTGGGGTTCGCCGCGGCGACCGACGACGAGCTGGCGGCGCTCGACGCGCTCGGCGCCAAGGGCAAGTGGTCGGTCGCGGGCCGCGAGCTCGCCCTCACCAACCTGGACAAGGTCCTCTTCCCGGCGCCCCGCCGCCCGCTCACTAAGCGGGACCTCATCCGGTACTACGCGACCGCCGGGCCGGTCATGCTGCCGTACCTGGCGGGCCGCCCGCTCAACACCCAGCGCTTCCCGCAGGGCGTGACCGAGCCGGGCTTCTGGCAGAAGGAGGTCCCGCGGCACGCGCCCGAGTGGCTGACGACCTGGCGCAACGAGCGGGCGGAGCCGGGGGAGAGCCAGCGGTACGTCGTCGCCGACAGCGTCGCGACCTTGGCGTGGCTGGCGAACTACGGCGCGCTCGAGCTGCACGCCTGGACGTCCCGGGCGGCGGACGTCGACCACCCGACGTGGGTGCTGTTCGACATCGACCCGGGTCCGGAGACGTCGTTCGCCGAGGTCGTCGAGCTGGCCCGGCTGCACCGCACCGCGCTGGAGCACTTCGGCCTGACCGGGCGGCCGAAGGTGACCGGGCAGCGCGGGATCCAGGTGTGGGTGCCGATCGCGGCGCACTGCACGTACGAGCAGACGCGCGCGTGGGCGGAAACGGTGTCCCGGACGATCGGGCGGGTGCTGCCGGACCTGGTCAGCTGGGCGTGGACCAAGGACAAGCGCCGTGGCCGCGCCCGGCTCGACTACACGCAGAACGTGCTGAACAAGACGCTGGTCGCGCCGTACAGCGTGCGGCCTCGCCCGGGCGCCCCGGTCTCGGTGCCGCTGGAGTGGGACGAGCTCGACGACCCGGAGCTGGCCCCGGACCGGTGGACGATCCGCGACGTCCCGGCCCGCCTCGCCGAGCGTGGCGACCCTTTCGCGGCTCTGCTCGGGCTCGAGCAGAGCCTGCCGGGCCTGGACCGGTGACCGCTTCCGGGTCAGGCGTGGACGGTCTGCAGGTGCCTCGGCTGCAGCCGGTCGAGCACCGGACGGGACAGGTGCGGCCGGCCGCCCGCGTGCTCGGTCGTCGCCGCGGCCGCCGCGACGGCCAGGCCGGCCGCCGTCTCCAGCGGGTGGCGGCGGGTGAGCGCCGCGGTCAGGGCCGCGACCAGCGCGTCGCCGGCTCCGGTCGGGTCGACGACGTCGGTCTCGACGTGCGGCACGAACCAGGTGCCCTCCGGCCCGGCGAAGAGGTTCCCCTCCGCGCCCACCTCCAGCACGACCAGCGACGGCCCGCGCTGCCGGAGGCCGGCGGCGGCCCGGGCGGCCGCGGCGACGTCGGGCACCGGCTGCCCGGTGAGCAGCTCGGCTTCGTGGCCGTCCGCGCGCACGACGTCGGCGAGGGCGAGCAGGTCCGGGGTGAGTGCGTCGTCCTGCGGGGCGCCGTCCAGCACCACGCGGGTGCCCGCGGTGTGCGCCAGCCGCGCGGCCAGCAGTGCCACCGGGGCGGGCTGCTGCAGCTGCACGATGAGGGAGCCGGCGGCCGAGATCGGCGCCGACGCGGCGAGGACGTCGGCCTCGGTGAGCAGCGTTTCGTCCGGGATGTGCTCGAGGTAGCGGCGCCGGCCGCGCTCGTCGACGACGTCCACGAGCAGCGCCGTCTCGACGCCGGGGCGGCGGACGACGTGCGAGGTGCCGATCCGGTCGGCTCTGGCCTGCGTGAGCAGCGAATCCCCCGTGCGGTCCCGGCCGACGACGCCGACCAGCGCCACCGACGTCCCGAGCTGGCTCAGCGCGACGGCCTGGTTGGCGCCCTTCCCGCCGAGCAGCTCCTGCCGGTGCCGCACCGGGGCCGGGGAACCGGCCTCCGGCGTCTCGGGCACTTCGATCACCAGGTCGCGGGCGATCTGCCCGACTACGACGACTTCGCTGAACATCACCGGTACCGCCGCTCGGACATCGTGCCCTCCTCGGGTTCCACTGATCGGCTACCCGTCCGGCGGCGGCGGGCAAACCGCTCGTTCGGGTTGTGCGGTGTTCGACGGCCCGGCGGCGTTGCGCCGGACGGACGCACCCGCGCCGCCGCGGCGCGCCGCCGGGTGTGGGCGGGCGCGTCATGCGGTAAATCAAGAAGGGAACACGGGTGGAGGTGTCGGTGACCGAGACGTTGGTGAGCGCGGCCGACCGGTGGAAGCCGTTGGCCGAGCTGCTGCAGGCGTTGCTGGAGCGGATCGCGGGTGAGGTGCCGGGGTGCCTGGGCGCGGCGCTGACCGTCAGCCACGGCGACCGGCCGCTGCGGGTGCTGGCCACCGCGGGTGTCGCCGAACACCTCGTGCCCGCGCAGCTGGAGCGCGGCGGCCCGGTGGCCCTCGCGGACGCCACCGGCGCGCCGGTCACGACGGACGACCTGTTCGCCGACCCGCGCTGGCCGGAGCTGGCCGGCGGGGCGGCGTTCGCGGACGTCCGGTACGAGGCGGTCCGCGGCGCGGTCGCGGTCCCCGGGTACTGGGACGACACCGGCGCGTTCGTGCTGTCGGCGACGCTCGACCGGCCGTCCGGCCCCGGCCCGCTCGCGATCCTGCGGCGGTACGAGAAGCTCACCGAGATGACCCTGGTGGTCGCCGAGACCGCCACCGCGGGCGATCCCGACCAGATGCTGGAACTGCTCGCCTCACGCGCCGCCATCGAACAGGCGAAGGGCGCGATCATGGCCGTCCGCCGGTGCCCGCCCGACGAGGCGTGGCAGACGCTGCGCCGGGCGAGCCAGGAGTTCAACGTCAAGGTCCGGGAGCTGGCGGTCGCCCTGGTGGAGCACCTCGGCGGCGGCGTCGCACCACAGCCGCCGGGCACCCGCGAGATCCGCCCCGGCGAGCCCGCCCACCGCGCGGCCGAACGGCTCTGGGCGGCGTTCACCGCGAAATAGGGCGTTTCCCGTTCGGGGGTTTGGGTACCAAGACCCCGTCGTTGATCACCCGTCGCGTCGCCGGCCCGCCCGGCGCGGAAGGCCTGCCGAACCCGTGTCCCCCACCCCACCGGTCCCGACCCGGTCCGCGCCCCTCACGGCGCGCCGGACGGCGTACCGCCCCGGTCTCCTCGTGCTGACCTTCGCCGGCGAGATCGACGCCCTGACCTTGCCGATCCTCGAGCGCGAGCTGGGCTCGGCCCCACCGGGGACGACGGTGGCGGACCTGACGCACGTGGCCTTCGTGGGCCTGGCCGGCGCCCGCGCGCTGGCGGCGGCCGCGGAACGGGCTGAGGCCGAGGGCCGCCGGTTCTGCGTGGTGGCGAACAGCCGCACGCTCGCCCGGCTGTTCCGGGTGACGGGGTTGGCCGCGGGGGTGCCGATGTTCGCGTCGCTGTCCGACGCGCTGCGGGAGCTGCTGGCCACAGGAATGCGCGACGCGGCCTGCTAGAGGGGCCCCGGTTCGCAGCGGTGTCCAGTACGCCCGTGGCCGGCCGACATTGCCGGCTTTGGTGGGGGCCCGCGGCCAGCCGCCGCGGCCTGTGGGGAGGCGCTCGGCGCATGACGGGCCCGCCGAGGGGCACGGCACTGTTCAGCACGCCGCGGCGACCCACTGGCCTTGCGACTTCGACGGGGCAGCCCAGCGCACCCGCGGCTTGCCGAGGCATCCTGCTGCACAACCAGGCTCGCCGAGAGCCGCGGCGGCCGGCTGGCGAGGAGCCGCAGGCGGTGCCCAGCACGCCCGCAGCTCGGCGCCACCGGCGCGAGTGGGGCGCTCCCGGCCTCAGCGGGTCGTCCAGCGGGCGATCGGTAGGTCCGCGGTGGCCGGTTGGAGTTCCGGTTTCAGGGGAGCGCCCGCGGCCGCTGCTCTGGGGCGGGGCCCACGTGCGGGTGGAGGTCTCGGGCTTCAGCGGGTCGTCCAGCGGGCGATTGGTAGGTCCGCGGTGGCCGGTTGGAGTTCCGGTTTCAGGGGAGCGCCCGCGGCCGCTGCTCTGGGGCGGGGCCCACGTGCGGGTGGAGGTCTCGG
>NZ_JBEZDL010000013.1:0-60035 GCF_040648295.1 Amycolatopsis sp. NPDC049159 | reverse complement strand
GGGCTTCAGCGGGTCGTCCAGCGGGCGATTGGTAGGTCCGCGGTGGCCGGTTGGAGTCCCGGTTTCAAGGAAGCGCCCGCGGCCGCTGCTCTGGGGCGGGGCCCACGTGCGGGTGGACCGCCCCCGGCCTCAGCGGGTCGTCCAGCGGGCGATCAGCACCCCGGCGTCGTGCCGCAGCTCGCCCCCGTGGTCCAGCACCGCCCGGGTGAGCCTGCGCGCGATCTCCGGCGGCAGCTCGCCGGCGTCCGCGCCGAGGTGCGCCGCGACCCGGGCGTCCCCGAACGGCTCGCCCGCCGCATCCAGCGTGTCGGCCACCCCGCGGGAACACACCACCACCAGGTCGCCGGGCCGGAGGCGCGCCTCCGCGACCGGCCCGCCGGCCTGCGCGGACCCCGCCTCCGGAAGAACCGCGCCGTCCCGGACGATCAACGGCGCCAGCGGCCCGTCGGTCAGCCAGCGCAGCACCCCGGTCCGCGCGTCCAGCTCCGCGACCACCCGGCTGACAGCCGGCTGCGCACCGAGCTCCGCACCCACCGCCGCGAACTGCTCGGTGAGCGTGGCGCCGTCGCGGCGGGCGGCGCGGTAGGCGGCGAGGGCCGTCACCGCCGCCGTGTTCGCGGCGCCGGTGCGTGGCCCGGCGTCGAACAGCGCGAGCTGCGCCCGCTTCTCCGAAAGTGCGTAGTCGAACACGGTGCCGCAGAGGTCGTACGCCGGCTGGACGCTCGCGCCGACGACGACGCTCTCCGTGGCGCCGGTGAGCGGCGGCAGGCTCTGCCACAGCAGCTCGGCGGGGGAGCCGCGGTGGCGCCGCCTCCGCCACGCGTCCAGGCCGTCGCCGTACTGGGTCGTCACCGTGACCAGGTGGCCGAGCAGCGAGGCCAGCCAGTGGCACTGCTCCTGCAGCACCGCGTCGGCCGGGTCGGTGCCGTCGGCCGGGACGATCTCCAGCACGCCGAGCCGTTCGACGCCGTCGAGCAGGATGGTCCACAGGGCCGGCGCGGGTCCGTCCCGCGTCACCGTGGTGCCGGCGTGGCGGAACACCTCGCCGGCCAGCGTGGTCTCGATGTCGAGCTCGGCCGCGTCCGGGCGCAGCGGCACGAGCGTCCGCTGGTCGTAGTCGGCCAGGTAGACCTCGATCGTCAGGTCGAGCGCGCGGGCCGCCTCGGCGACGACGGCGGGGAGCCGCTCCGGCGGGGCCCGGTGCGCGCCTTCGAGCAGGTCGACCAGCGCCCGCAGCGGGCCGTACAACGGTTTCCCGTCGCGGAAGGGGTGGCTGTAGGGCGCGCGGGCCGGGCCGGCCAGCTCGTCGAGCCGCTCGTTGACGGCGTGCGCGAGCATGTCGCGGTCGACCCGGGGCAGCGCGGTCAGGCCGTTGAGGTAGGCGTCCAGCTCCAGCAGGCTCAGGCCGCCGCCGAGCGCGAAGTACCGCAGCCACAGCTGCTCCAGCGTCAGCTCGCTCCGCGGGAAGCACGCGGCCAGCCGGCGCCGCTGTTCCTCTTCTGGCAGGAAGCGCATGCCGGTCACCCCTCCCGCGTCGGCGGGGCCACGAGCTGCGCGGCGGTCTCGGCCGGGGTGCGGCCGCGGGCGCGCGCCAGCGAAAGCAGGCGGTCGAACGCGGCGTCCTCGCCGAGGCCGTCCCGGCCCATCAGGAAGCCCTTCGCCATGGTGATCACGTCGCGGTCGCGGAGGGTCTCCTTGAACCGCTCGCTGTACCGCCCGGCCCGCGCGAACGCCCGTGCGTTCGCGACCAGGACCGCGGCGCGCTCGGCGAAGGTCGTCAGCGTCCGCTCGTCGACCGGGCCGAACGCGCCGGGGGTCGTCGAGTAGATCTTGATGGCCCCGTGGCAGCCGTCCGCCGTGATCATCGGGGCGGTGATCACCGAGCGCAGGCCCGCCCCGGCGGCCGCCGCGCACCACCGCGGCCAGCGCCGGTCGGTGGTGACGTCGTCGATCCGCACCGGCGCGCCCTCGCTCAGCGCGGCGAGGCACGGACCTTCGCGCAGCTCGTACTGCAGGGTGTCGGCGGCGTTCACCAGCGGCGCCGACGCGCTGGTCGTGGCGAGCTCACCGGCCCCGTCGACGAGCGTCACCCCCACCCCCGCGGCGGCCCGGACCGCCGACCCCGCCAGTGAAACGATCAGGTCCAGCACCGAATCCACGGTCTCGCGCGAAAGCAGCAGTCCCGACATCCGCGCGGCGACCGCGGCCAGCTCACCGTCCAGCGGCAGCTCACCCGTGGAGATCTCACCCGACGACATGGCAGCGGAATACCAATCCGGGAGCGCGGGCAAACGCGCCGGGACATGGTCCGGCGCGAAACGGGGTACCCGGCGACCTTGCGTCCGACCGGGAGGAGCTGAAATGGAACGGCCGGAAACAACCGCGACGGCCTCGCCGTTGTTCGACGAGGTCACCGGGGCGCTCGAAGCCCTGACCGCCGTCCTGCAGGAGGAGGACGACTTCCGGATCCTGCTGCGGCACGTCTGCCTGCAGGTGCGCCACGCCGTCCCGGGGGTCGACGAGGCGTCGATCACACTGGTGACCGAGGAGCGGCCGCACACGGCGACGGCGACGAGCGAGGTCGTCGGCGAACTCGACGGCGACCAGTACCGCCTCGGCGACGGCCCGTGCCTCGAAGCGGTCCGCAGCGGCAAGATCGTCCGCACGGCGGTGTCGGACGCGGCCGAGCGCTGGCCGGCCTTCGCGCGCGGGGCGCAAGAGGCCGGCTTCTCCAGCTTCCTCGCCGCGCCGCTGGTCGCGGACGAGCAGTTCTCCGGCGCGGTCAACTGCTACGGGCGGCAAGGCGACGGCTTCGCGGAGATCGAGGCGCAACGGCTCGAGCTCTACACGGCGGCGGTGGAGGCGATCCTGCGCGTGTACCACCGCTACCTGAGGGCGCGGGACACGGCGGAGAACCTCAGGACGGCGCTGACCTCCCGCGCGGTGATCGACCAGGCCAAGGGCATGCTGATGGCGATCCGCCAGATCGACGCCGACGACGCGTTCGCCCTGCTGGTGGACCAGTCGCAGCGTGAGAACACGAAACTGCGCGAAGTCGCCGAGCGCTTCGTGTCCCGGGTGGTGTCCGGCGGCGTCGTCCCCTGACCGGTACCTTGGTGGCGTGGCGGGCAGCCGGATCACGGTGCGGGTGGGCGAACGGCAGCTGACGCTCTCCAACCTCGAGAAGGTCCTCTACCCGCGCCACGGCTTCACCAAGGGCGAGGTGCTCGACTACTACACGCGCATCGCGCCCGTGCTGCTGCCGCACATCCGCGACCGGGCGATGACGTTCGTGCGCTTCCCCGACGGCGTCGACGGCGGTTCGTTCTTCGAGAAGGACGTTTCGCGGCACGCCCCCGAGTGGGTCCGCACCGCGCGCCTGACCGTCGGCGGCCGCGGCGGCGACCCCGAGATCGTCGCGTACCCGCTGATCAACGACCTGCCCGAGCTCGTCTGGGCGGCCAACCTCGCCGCGCTCGAACTGCACGTCCACCAGTGGACGGTCGAGCCCGGCGACGAGCGGAGCACACCGGACCGGCTGGTCTTCGACCTCGATCCCGGTCCCGGCGCGACGGTCGTCGACTGCTCCCGGGTCGCCGAACGCCTCCACGGCGTCCTCACCGGACACGGGTTCACGCCGGTGGCGAAGACCAGTGGCTCCAAGGGCATGCAGGTCTACGCGGGTGTCGAGACCGACGACCCCGGCGCGCCTTCGCGGTACGCGAAAGCGCTGGCGGACCGGCTCGCCGCCGAGACGCCGGACCTCGTCGTGGCGCGGATGACGAAGAACCTGCGTCCCGGCAAGGTGTTCATCGACTGGAGCCAGAACAACCCGTTCAAGACCACGGTGGCGCCGTACTCGCTGCGCGGGCGCGACGAGCCGACCGTGTCCACCCCGGTCACGTGGGACGAGGTGCGCGCCTGCCGGCACGTTTCGCACCTCCGGTTCACCGCCGGAGACGTCTTGGCGAGGGTCGAAGACACCGGAGATCTTTTCGCGGATCTGGACCGCACCCGGGCCCCCATTCCTGCGTTCGGCTGAATTTCGGAAACCGCAATTCCGCGGCCGATCCGGTCCCGTTCCCGTTGCGCGCCGGTGTCGATTCGCGGAACCGTCAGTCCGACCAGGTGGTCTTGATCGTCCTCAGTGGACTGGTGCACGTGCATCCGGGCGTGTCGGTGCACGGGGGCGCCGCTCGTGCGGATCGCGTTGTGCGGCAAGGTGGACGAAGTGGGTACGGTTTACGCGTAAACCGTCAGCAGGAGCCGCCCGGAGCCGGTCATGAAGATCCAGAAACCGCCGCGGCTTTCGCGAGCCTTCGGCCGAAGTTCGCCCGGCGCGTTGTGCGAGCCGTTCTCGGTCACCACGACGTTCGCCGGTGATCGGTGCACGGTCGTCGCCGTGGCGGGTGACATCGATATGGCGACGGTGGCGATTTTTGTCGAATGCGGGGAAACCGCGCTCGCGGCGGGCGGAACGCTCGTCGTCGACCTCGGCGAAGTGACGTTCTGCTCCGGGGCGGGCCTGCGCGCGCTGCGCCGGGTGCAGTGGCGCGCCGACGAGGCGGCCGTCCCGGTCGCGTGGGTGGTGCGCACCCCGTCGATGTGGCGGCTGCTGCGGGGGACCGGCGTCGCCGGCTTCTCCTGCTACCGGGACCGGGCCGACGCGGTCGCGGCGCTCGGCTGAGCCACGCTCCACCGGCCGCGCGAACGGGCGCGGCCGGTTTTCGGCGCGAGAGAAGGGAAACGGGTGACCGGCCTGATCGACACCGACCTCGAGTTCTGGTTCCAGCGCGGCCTGCGCGCGTATCTGGGCGAGGTGGCCAGGGCACTCGGCTTCGGCCTGGAGTCCTGCACCGTGGACGTGGACGTCCCGGTGTCGGCCTACGTCGCGGTGGACTGGCGGCTGCGCCGGTTCCCCGAACGCGACGTCGCCCTGCTCTGGGACGAGGTGCACGGCTGGGCGGTCGCGGTCGAGGCGGCGTGCGGGGAGGAGATGATCGTGCTGGCCTACCTGGGCGGGGCGGACATCCTGCCGCCGCCGCGCGTGATCGTGGAGTTCCTGACCGCGGTGCGCGCCGGTTCGCTGGACCCGGACGGGCCGGGGTCGCCGGTGCTGCGCCGCGCCGGCAGCCACCAGGAGCTGCTGCCGCTGCTGCCGGCCCGGTAGCCGCGCGGTCCGCCGGTCCTCCACACTGGACGGCGGCGGGGGAGGTGGCGATGGGGACGGTCCCGGACGCGGTGGCGCCGATGCTGGCCGTCGACGGGCCGCTCCCGGACGACGACCACCACGGCTACGAGTGGAAGTGGGACGGCTTCCGCGGCTGCGCCCGGATCGCGGCGACCGGCGAAGCCCGGATCACCAGCCGCAGCGGCAGCGACCACACCCACCGCTACCCCGAGCTGCGGGACGTCTTCGGGCCCGCGCTCGGCGGCCACGCGGCGGTGCTGGACGGCGAGGTCGTCGCGCTGAACGCGGCCGGCCGCCCGGAGTTCGAGCTGATGCAGCGCCGCGCGATGCACGAGCCGACGGCGAAGCTGCGGGCCGAGGTCCCGGTCGTCTACTTCGCCTTCGACCTGCTGCGCATCGGGACCGAGTCGCTGCTGGACCGGCCCTACGAGCAGCGGCGGCGGCTCCTCGCGGAACTCGTGGATCCCGGGGACGGCCGGCTGGTGGTACCGCCCTGGTACACCCGCGCCGACCTCGCACCGGACCAGCTCCTGGCGACGGCGGCCCAGCACGGCATCGAGGGCGTCGTCGCGAAGCGCCTGGACGCGCCCTACCTGCCGGGCACGCGCTCGCCGTCGTGGACGAAGCGCGCGTTGACGCAAACGCGCGAAGTGGTGGTCGGCGGCTGGCGCCCGGGCGCGGGCCGCCGCGCGGGTACCCTCGGCGCGTTGCTGCTCGGCGCCTTCGACGACGACGGTGAGCTGGTGTACCTCGGCGACGTCGGCACGGGGTTCAGCGACGACGCGCTGGAGCACCTCCGTGCCGTCTTGGCGCCGCTGGCCCGCGCGGCGAGCCCGTTCGCGACCGAGGTGCCCCGCGAGCGGGCCCGGGGCGCCCGGTGGGTCGAGCCGTCGCTGGTCGGCGAGGTCGTCTACCGGCGGCTGACGCCGGATCTGCGGCTGCGCCACACTTCGTGGCGCGGCCTGCGCCCCGACCGCACGCCCGGCGAGGTGCGGATCCCCTGACGCCCCGGAATTGTCGGTGCCGCGTGATTTGCTCGACGGCATGGCACTTTCGGCACTGAACGCACCGCCCGCGCGCATCGAGCGGGCGGACGTGGCGGTCGTGGAACGCGCGACCGCCGACGACCTGCCGTCGATCCAGGCGCTCTGGCCGTGGTTCGAGGGGCTCGTCGGGCTGCGCGGGCGCAAGATGTTCGCCCGCGTCGACGAACGGGCGGGCACCTACACGGTCTGCACCCCGGTGCGTGACGGCGACCGGCCGGCCGAACTGGGCCTGGCGACCGGGGTGCTGCCCGGCGGCAGCTACCTGCGTGGCCACCTCACCGGCGAGCCACCGGGGATCTACGCGCGGATCGGCGACGCGATGGCGGAACTCCAGGCGGCTGCGATCGTCACCGACGCGACGCGGCCGCTCGTGGAGTTCTACCGCCGGCGCGACCACGTCGAGTTGTGGGTGCCGGTCCCGTGACGGTCTCGCGCGCGATCAGCAACGGCGAGGGGGTGGTCCGGCGGCCACTGTGATCGCGGTCATAGCCGGTCACATCGGGCTCGCGGGCGGAGTCGTGGGGGTGATGGCGCCGGGAACCCGGTGCCGCGCTCTCCCGAGGAGTTCCGATGTCGACTGCCTACCTGATCGTCACCCTCGCCGCCGCGGCGTTCGTGGGGTTCTCGGCCGTTTCGGTGTTCACCCGCGCGAAGTGGGTGGTCGAGCCGATCACCGAATACGGCGTGCCCGAGGCGTGGTGGCCGTGGCTCGGTGCGGCCAAGGCGGCCGGTGCTGTGGGCCTGGTCGTCGGGTTGTTCGTGCCGGCGATCGGCGTCGCGGCGGCGATCGGCCTGGTGCTGTACTTCGCCGGCGCGGTCGTCACCGTGCTGCGCGCCAAGTCGTACGCGCACGTCGCCTTCCCGCTGATCTACGTGGCGCCGGTCGTGGCCTCGCTGGCGCTGCTCGCTTGAGCGGCGAGCCAGGTGAGCGCGGCGGCGGCGTGGTCCAGCACGGAGAGGTGCCCGTCGCCGGGGGTGAGCCGGAGCTCGGCGCCGGGGCAGCGCGCGGCGAGCCACCGGCTGTGCGCGGCGGGCACCATCCGGTCGTCCTCGCCGTGCACCAGCAGGACCGGCGCGGTGATGGCGGCCGGGTCGGCGCCCCACGGCGCGACGTAGGCGAGGTCGTCGTCGATCAGCCCGACCGCCCCCAGCGCGGGCTGGACGACGCTGTCGAGCCAGGACCACGCCCCCTTCAGCGCGGCGAAGTCGGCTTCGGTGAACACCGCAGGGTTGAACTCGGCAGCCGCTTCGTACTTCTCCTTGGCGGCCCGGCCTTCGGTGGCGGCGCGCAACGAACCCTGGTCCGCCATGCCCGCGAACCAGGCTTCACCGTGGAACGGCGCCACCGCGCCGAGACCGGCGGCCGCGAGGACGCGGTCGGGCAGCAGCGCCGCGCACGCGAGCGCGTGGGAGCTGCCCCCGGAGTGGCCCAGGACGGCGAAGCGCTCGACCCCGAGCGCGTCGGCGACGGCGGTCGCGTACCCGGCGGCGTCCCCGACGGTCCGCCCCGGCACCGGCGTCGAGCTCCCGTAACCGGGCCGGTCGTAGGAGATCCAGCGGATCCCCAGCTCCTCGCCGAGCGGCAGCAGCGGCCCGGGCGGCGACCCGAGGTTGGGCGTCCCGTGGTGCCACAGGACGGCCGGCCCCGGGCCACCGCTGTCGTAGACGTGCAGGACGGTCCCGCCGGGCAGCGTCAGGTCGCGTTCGGCGAAGGCGGTCACCGGGCGAGCCGCCCGGCCAGCCACGCCAGCGAAAGCGGGTAGCGGTAGTCGATCGCCGCGTGGCCGGCGTCGAACAACTCGAAGTGCACCCGCTCGGCCGGCAGTGCCGCCGCCGCGATCGCCGCCCGGAAGGCTTCCGCGCCGAGGTCGAGGTAGTACTCGTCGCTCGTGCCCGCGTCGATCCACACCGCGCGCAGCGACCGGATCGCCGCCGCGTGGTCCGGCACCATCCGGACCGGGTCCCAGGCCAGCCAGCGCTCCCACACCTCCGGCCGCACGGCGCCGGTCAGCGGGTCGCACGGCAGCTCGGGCGTCCCGTCCTCCCGCGCCGAGAAGCACGCCGAGACGCCGAGCAGCTGCAGGAGCGTCGCGTCCTCCGCTTGGTGAACGCCGGTCGCGAGCGGAAGTCCGCCCACCACTTCGCGATGTCCTGGTCGTAGCCGCGCAGGGCGCGCGCCGCCTTGCCGAAGTCCTGGATGTAGCTCAGCTCGTACAGCGAGTCGCCCGCGTGCGTCGCGAGCGCGCCGAACAGGTCGGGGCGCAGCATCGGCGTGATCATCGCGCCGAACCCGCCCGAGGACTTTCCCGCGATCGCGCGGGATCCGGCCGCGGGCACCGTCCGGTAGTACGCGTCCACCCACGGCACGACCTCGTCGCACAGGTACGAGTGGTAGCGGCCGGTGCCCGGCGAATCGACGAACTGGGAGCCGCCGTACGCGGTCCACGCGTCGACGTACACGACGACGCAACCCGGGGCGCCGCCGGCGAAGACCGCGTCGGCGGTCTCCAGGAAGGTCTGCCGGAACGGCGTCCGGTTGGCCCACATCGCCACGTGCCCGGTGTAGCCCTGGATGACGTAGACCACCGGGTAGCGCTCGTCGCCGTCGTCGTAGCCCGGCGGGACGTACACCCACAGCGGCCGTTCGTGCGGGTCGCCGAGCGGGTTGCCGCGCAGCAGCTCGGACTCCAACGTGTGCCGGTCGAGCCGGCCGGCGAGGTCGCCTTCCCAGGGCAGCATGGCGCCAGTCAACCAGAACCACCCGGTTGCAGGGGCTAAGCGATACCTCTTTTCCGCGCGTAGCGTTGAGCCGTTCCGCCCCGACCGCCGTGTTACGGGCACGGTGGTGGGTCAGGGGAATGCGGGGAAGATCATGAAACATCCGGGGCCGTTGTTCACGTTGCTGGCGGGCGTCGCGCTCGCCGGCGGGATCGGGATCGTCAACCTGGCGACGGGGACCGGCGCCGCGCCGGTCGCCGGGGCCGCGAGCGCGGCGGGCGCCGCGGGCAGCGCCACAGCGGTGCCGCCGCCGCCCAGGACGACGACGTCGGAAGCGCCGAAGCCCGAGGCGCCCGCGCGGGCGGACTACGCCGGGCGCGTGACCGGCGGCGGCGCGTCGGTCGCGGTGTCGGTGCGCGACGGCCACGCCATCGCCTACCTCTGCGACGGCAAGAAGGTCGAGGCGTGGCTGCAAGGCGTGACGACCGGCGGGAAACTGGACCTGAAGGGCGCCAAGAACGCCGCGCTGAGCGGCAGTTTCGACGCCACCGCGGCCACCGGCACGGTGACGGCGTCGGGCAAGACGTGGCAGTTCACCGCGCCGACGGCGAAGAAGCCCGCCGGGCTCTACCGCGCGGCGCCGAAGGTGAAGGGGCAGCAGGCGAAGGCCGGCTGGATCGTGCTGCCCGACGGCAGCCAGGTCGGCATCCTCGCCGCGGGTGACGACGCCACGGCCGCCCCGCCCCTCGACCCGGCCGCGGGCACCGCGAGCGTCGACGGTGCCCCGGTGACCGCCGAGCCGATCAGCGGCCTGGCCGGGAACGGTGACTTCTGATGACCACGGCCGGGCACCGCACCGCGGTCACGCTCCTGGTCCCGCTGTTCGCCGGCGCCGTCGTCTCGGTGGTGCTGGGCGTCTACGGCAGCCTGCACACGCCGACCGGCGTCGCGGTGAACGTCGCCGGGTTCTCCAGCCCGCAGGCGGTGAAGGCGTGGCTCGCCACGGTCGTCGTCGTGCTGGTGCTGGTCCAGCTGCTCTCGGCGCTCTCGCTGTACGGCAAGCTCGGCGCCACGCCCGCGTGGATGGGCACGGTGCACCGCTGGTCGGGCCGGGTGGCCTTCCTGGTGTCCATCCCGGTGGCGCTGCACTGCCTCTACGCGCTCGGGTTCCAGTCGTTCGACACCCGCGTCCTCCTGCACTCCTTGCTGGGCTGCTTCTTCTACGGCGCGTTCGTCGCGAAGATGCTGCTGCTGCGCAAGGACGACGCGCCCGCGTGGGCGCTGCCGGTGCTCGGCGGCCTCGTCTTCACCGGGCTGGTCGGGCTCTGGCTGAGCGCGTCGCTGTGGTTCTTCACCCAGTCCGGTTTGACCTTCTAGGCGGAGGACGAAGTGCGCGACGACGAAACGGACCCGGTGCTGGCGCGCCGCACGGCGCTGGCGGTGCTGGGCGCGGGGCTGGCCGCCGGCTGCAGCACCTACGGCGGCACCCAGGCCCCGCCACCGGCCGCCCAGCAACCGCCGGCGGCCGGCGGCACGGAACTCGGCCCCGCCGGCGACATCCCCGTCGGCGGCGGCAAGGTGTTCGCGGACAAGCAGGTGGTGGTGACCCAGCCGGCGGCGGGCACCTTCGCGGCGTTCTCCGCCGTCTGCACCCACCAGGGCTGCACGGTGGACGCCGTCGCGGACGGCACGATCAACTGCCCGTGCCACGGCAGCAAGTTCAAGATCGCCGACGGCTCGGTCGCGAACGGCCCGGCATCGCAGCCGCTGCCGAAGAAAGCCGTCACGGTCACCGGCGGCAAGGTCACCTTGGCCTAGGTACCGGCGGGTGGGCAAAGCGGTCGCCGAGTGCCGCCCGCTCTGGCACCATCGGGCGGGTGAGCCCGGTCGAGATCGCCTGCGACGAGTCGGGCTCCGAGGGCGAGAACCTGCTCGGCGGCGAGACCGACGTCTTCGCCCACGCCGGGGTGCGGCTGAGCCCGGAGGCCGCCGCGGCTTGCGTGCGCGAGATCCGGGCGCGCATCGGCTCGCCCGCCGAGGAGTACAAGGCCAACCACCTGCTGCGCGCCAAGCACCGCGCGGTGCTCGAGTGGCTGCTCGACCCCGCCGGCTCGCTCGAGGGCCGCGGCCACGTGCACCTGACCGACAAGACGTACTTCGCCGTCCGGGCCGCGGTCGAGCTGCTGGCCGGTCCGGGCGCCGCGGCGGCGGCCCGCACCCTGCACCGCGCGGGTCCCGCCGCGTTCGGCGCTGCGCGCTGGGAGTTCTTCCTGACCGCGTTCACCAGCGTGCTGCGGCTCAACCCCCGCCGCGGCGTGCAGACGTCGCCGGAGCGGTTCTTCGCGCTGGTCGACGACCTCGCCGCGACGCCGGGCGAAGCCGGCGAAATCGTCGCGCTCTTCCGTGGCGGCGGCGAGCGCGTGGCCGCCTACCGCGCCCGGCTGGCGAGCGACCCCGGCCTGGTCGGGGTGCTGGATCCGCTGGTGCCCGCGGTGATCCACACCGTCCGCCACTGGAGCGCGGACGGCACCCCGGTCGCGCTGGTGCACGACGAGCAGCTCGCCCTCACCCCCGAGCGCGTGCTGCAGCTCAAGGCCACCCTCGGCCACCGCCTGGCCGGTGTCCGGTTCGTCGACTCCCGCGCCGACGCCCGCGTCCAGATCGCCGACTTCCTCGCCGGTGTCGCCCGCCGCATCGCCTCCGACGAGCTGAACCACCGCGGCGACGCCCGGCTGACCGGGCTGCTGAAGTCCTTTGTGGACACCAACTCCGTCTGGGACGGGCTCAACAGCTGATCACCTGCGTGGGCGCGCTCGTGTCGTCGAGCCGCTTGACGTACGCGCCGCCGCTGCGCCGGGCGCACGCCGTTTCCTTGGCGGCGAACGGCCCGGCGTAGACCGCGTACACGTCGGCGCCGTTCACCTGCTGCCGCAGCGACCCGCACCCGGTGGTCGGCGCGTGCAGGTAGCTCGCGCCGGGGTGGAGGTCGAGGAAGCGCTGGACGTCGGCGCGGTAGCGGGCCGGGGTGACGGCGGAGCCGAGGACCACCACGAACGACCCGTCGCACGCGGGTGTGCTCATCGTGGTCGCCAGCCCGAGGTCCGCCCCGCCCGCGGCGACCGTGGTGGCGACGGACGTCCGGACGCTCACCTGCGTGGTCGTGACCGGCGCGGCGGTCGGCGGCGGCGTGGGGGAGGGCGTGGTGGTGGCCGGGGCCGAGGTCGAGGCCGGGCCCGCCGTCGGCCGGTCCTGCAGCGCGGGGCGCAGGATCGTGAACCACCCCGCCACGGCCACGAGGGCGAGCAGGGCCACCGCGGCCACCACCCAAGGCGCCTTCGACGTCCGGGGCGGCTCGGAAACGGGTGCGGGGGTGACGCGGGTGGCCTGCCGGGTCGGGGGAGCGGCCGCCCGGACCGGGCTGGTGCCGCCGAGCGCGGCCCGCGCGGCGCCGGCCAGCTCCGCGACCGAGCCGAACCGGTCCGCCGGGTTCTTCGCCATGCCCCGCGCGATCACCTCGTCGAACGCGGCGG
The DNA here is from genome assembly GCF_040648295.1 of Amycolatopsis sp. NPDC049159. Classification (NCBI taxonomy): domain Bacteria; kingdom Bacillati; phylum Actinomycetota; class Actinomycetes; order Pseudonocardiales; family Pseudonocardiaceae; genus Amycolatopsis; species Amycolatopsis sp. NPDC049159. The sequence goes on along the minus strand of NZ_JBEZDL010000013.1, from coordinate 47,550 downwards.
GCAGCCCGGGCCGCAGCGCGCTCGGCCGGGGCGGCGGCTGGTGCAGGTGGGCGCCGATCAGCGACGCGGCCGTCGTCACCGGGAACGGCTTGCTGCCGGTCAGGCACTGGTGCAGCACGCAGGCCAGCGAATAGACGTCGACGCGGTGGTCGGCGGGCGCGTCGGCGAAGCGCTCGGGCGCCATGTAGTCGAGGGTGCCGACGGCCCCGCCGGTCGCGGTGAGCCCGGTGGCGGCCCCGGCGGCGCGGGCGATGCCGAAGTCCACGAGGTAGGCGAACCCGGTCGCGTCGACGAGCACGTTGGACGGCTTGACGTCCCGGTGCACCAGCCCTTCGGCGTGCGCGGCGGCCAGCGCCCGCGCGACCTGCCCGACGGCGTCGACGGCGTCGGCGGGCGAGGGAGCCCCGCCCGCGGCGAGCCTGCTGCCGAGGTCGTCCCCGTCGACCAGGCGCATGTCGAGGTAGAGCCGCCCGTCGTGCTCCCCGTAGGCGTGAATCGGGATGACGTGCGGCTCCCGCAGCCGCGCGACGGCGTGCGCCTCCCGCCGGAACCGCTCCTGGAAGTCCCGGTCGGCGGCGAACTCGGGCGCGAGCAGCTTGAGCGCCACCACCCGGTCGTGCCGGGTGTCGTGCGCGCGGTACACCTCGCCCATCCCGCCCCGGGCGATCAGCGACTCGACGCGGTAAGGCCCGAACTGCCAGCTCACGCGTTTCCCTCCACCAGGCCCGCCGGACACCGGTGAAGTCGCGGCCCGCGCGCCGGGACGTTACACGGACCGATTTCGCTGACTATAGTCAGTGAATGGACCGGGACCTCATCGACGGCGTCCGGCGGTTCAACCGCACGGTCACCCAGCGGATCGGGGCGCTCGACGACGCCTTCCTCGCCCGCGACCGGCCGCTCGGGCAGGCGCGCGTCCTCTGGGAGATCGGCGTCGCCGGGCTGGACGTGCGGGAGCTGCGGGAACGGCTGGACCTCGACTCCGGCTACCTCAGCCGGCTCCTGCGCGGGCTCGAGCAGGACGGCCTCGTGCGCGTCGAGCCGAGTGACGCCGACGGGCGCGTGCGGACCGCGCGGCTCACCGATGCCGGGGTGGCCGAGCGCGCCACCCTCGACCGGCTCTCCGACGACGCGGCCGCGTCGATCCTCGGGCCGCTGTCCGGTGGGCAGCGCCGCCGGCTCGTCGCCGCGATGGCCGAGGTCGAGCGGTTGCTGACCGCGTCGGCCGTCGAGGTCGCGCCGTGTGCGCCGGAGCGGCCGGCTGCCCGGTTCTGCCTGCGCGCCTACTTCGCCGAGCTGGCCGAGCGGTTCGACGGCGGCTTCGACCCGGAGCTCAGCAGCTCCGCCGCCGACGCCGAGATGACGCCGCCGTCCGGGGTGCTGCTCGTCGCCGCGCTGCACGGGGAGCCGGTCGGGTGCGGGGCGCTCAAGTTCCGCGGTGGCGCGCCCGCCGAGGTCAAGCGGATGTGGGTGGCGCCGCCCGCGCGCGGGCTCGGGCTGGGCCGCCGGCTGCTCGCCGAGCTCGAGGCGCACGCCGCCGCGCAGGGGGTCCGGACGCTGCGGCTGGAGACGAACCGCGCGCTCGCCGAGGCGGTCGGGCTCTACCGCGCGGCCGGCTACCGCGAGGTCGCGCCGTTCAACGACGAGCGCTACGCCGATCACTGGTTCGAGAAGCACCTCGCCGCTCCCCGTACCCTGGGTTAGTGCGGACCCGGCCCACCCTCTCCTGGACCTCGGCGGACGCGCCGCTGCCGCGGACGTCCAGCCTCGACGAGCTCACCGACGTCGTCGCGCGCGGCGGCGTCGCCGTGCTGAGCGGCGCCGGGCTGTCCACCGAGTCCGGCATCCCCGATTACCGCGGCGAGACCGGCAGCCTGCGCCGGCACACGCCGATGACCTACGACGAGTTCGTCAGCAGCGCCGAGGGGCGGCAGCGGTACTGGGCGCGCAGCCACCTCGGCTGGCGCACGATCGCCCGCGCCGACCCCAACGACGGCCACCGCGCGGTGACCGCGCTGTGCGAAGGCGGGTACGTCGGCGGCGTCATCACGCAGAACGTCGACGGCCTGCACCAGGCCGCGGGCACCGCCGACGCGATCGAGCTGCACGGCAGCCTCGACCGCGTGATCTGCCTGGACTGCCGCCGCACGAGCCCGCGCGCGGACCTGGACCGCCGCCTGCGCGCGGCGAACCCCGCCTTCGACGGCGCGGCCACCCGCATCAACCCGGACGGCGACGTCGAGCTGCCGGAAGACGTCGTCCGCCGGTTCACCACCGTCGCGTGTGCGGACTGCGCGTCCGGCGTGCTGAAACCGGACGTCGTGTTCTTCGGCGAGAACGTCCCGCGCCCGCGCGTCGAGGAGTGCTACCGGCTCGTCGACGACGCCGGAGCGCTGCTGGTGCTGGGTTCTTCCCTCACGGTGATGTCCGGCCTCCGGTTCGTCCGCCACGCGGCGAAGGCGGGTAAGCCGGTGGTGATCGTCAACCACGGCGAAACGCGCGGAGACCGCTACGCGTCGGTGCGGGTCGACCGGCCCCTCGGCGGGGCGCTCACCGAGCTGGCCGCGAGGCTGGGCTGCGAGGATCGCGGCCGAACCGCCTGAGCACCCGGTCCTGCCGCGACGCACCGGGTTCGTCCGGCGGCGGCTCGGCGAACACCCGCGAGTTCAGCGCCAGCCCCGCGAAAATGGCTTCGTGCTCCTCGTCGATCCACGCGATCAGCCCCGGATCGAGGGTCTCGTCGGCGCCGAGCGCGCGGGCCAGGTCCCAGGTGTGCACGGTGCTGTCGGTCGTGCGGACGGCCAGCGCCCGCCGCCCGGTCAGCTCGCCCAGCGGGTAGTCGACGACCCGGTCCAGCGCGTCCGGCGCGGAGAACGCTTCGGCGCACACCCGCACCGACTCGGTGAACGCCGTGACGGGGTCGTCGCCGAGCGCGTCGGCGTCGCGGGCGGCCAGGAACTCCTCGCGGGTGGCGCCGGCGAGGAGCCCGACGTAGTTGAGGTTGCCGCGGGTCATGTGGTTGACCAGCGCGCGCACGTCCCACTCGGAGCACGGCGTCGGCGCGCTCCAGGCGGCGGACGGCACCGCGCGGAGGTGGTGCTCGAAACCCTTGCTGGCGAGCAGGAACCGGTCCAGGAGCATGGCCGCCAGTCTGGCCCGGGCCCCGGGCCAAGCGCTCGCGGGTATCGGACGTCGTGGACGAGCCCGGTCCGGGTGGGTGGGGGGAACCCGCCCGGACCGGGCTCTGGCGACGGACCTCCACAGCCGGTCGTCGCCTGCAAGACGCGGCGGCCACCCACTGCGTTACAGCGTTTGCAACCCGTTCCAGGACCAGTGCGGCATGCCGAGCCCGGCGGGGACGTCGGTGGCCGGACCGGGGTAGGTCAGCACCTCCGCCACCGCCCACTCCATGTAGGCCCGCAGCGCGGCGCGGAACTCGGGGTCGGCGGGCAGAGCCGCGTCGTCCGCCGCCTGCACGAAGCAGCTCACGAACCGGCGGCCGAGGTCGCTCATGTCGCCGTTGCCGGCGTGCATCCGCAGCATCGCGGAGTGGTCGCTGCACTCCTGCGAAAACCGTGGCGGTCCGCCCATGACCTCGGCCCAGTAGTGAGCCAGCCGTTCGACGTGCCGCGGGTGCTGCCCGGGGTGCGAGAACGGGTGGTTCAGCTCCGGGTCGGCGAGGCAGCGCTCGTGGTGAGCGGCGGCCAGCGCGAGGAACGCGGGGTCACCGCCGGCGAATTCGTAGAGCGTGGGGCGCACCCGCCGAGCCTGGCACGCCGCGCCCCCGGAAGCTAGCGCGCGCCGGCGGCGGCGCGTTCGGCGGCGGGGGAGAAGCCACCGTACGCCGCGACCGCCCGCTCGACGTCTTCGGTGACGAGGTCGTGGTTGAGCGCGCCGGCGGCGGCCGCGCCCTGGGCCGCGGCGATGATCACGGTCGCCCGCGCGTCGACGACGTTCCCGGCCGCCCACACCCCCGGCACGCTGGTCTTCCCGCTGGGGTCGACCGCGCCTTCGGTGTAGCCGAGCCCGCGCAGGAGCTCGTCGTGCGGGACGGTCCGGGTGCGCAGGAACAACGCCGTCCGCGCGACGAACCGGTCGCCGAGCTCGATCCCGGTGAGCCGCCCGGCTTCCCGCCGCACCGCGGTGACGACGCCGTCGACGACGCGGATGCCGCGCGCGTCGAGCCGCTCGCGGTCCTCTTCGGACGGTGGTGCGGTGTGCGCGAAGTAGACGACGTCGGGGGACCACTGGCGCACCAGCAGCGCGTGCTCGACGCTCCCGGGTTCGGTCCCGAGGACGCCGAGCGGCTCGTCGCGCACCTCGTAGCCGTGGCAGTAGGGGCAGGTCACCGCGCCGGTGCCCCAGCTCTCCCGCAGCCCGGGCAGGTCCGGCAGGTCGTCGTGGACGCCGGTGGCGACCAGGACCCGCCGGGCGGTCAGCTCCCGCCCGCTCGCGAGCCGGGCGGTGAAGCCGGGCTCGAGCCGCGTCACGCTGTCTTCGAGCAGGTCGACACCGTAGCCGGCGAGCTCCTCGCGCCCGATCTCGAGCAGGTCGGACGGCGGCAGGCCGTCGCGGGAAAGGAAGCCGTGCATGTGCTCGGCCGGGGCGTTGCGCGGTTCCCGGGCGTCGACGACGGCGACCCGCCGCCGCGCGCGGCCCAGCATCAGGGCGGCGTTGAGGCCGGCGCCCCCGCCACCCACCACCAGGACGTCATAGCTGTTTTCGGTCATGACGCCACCCTGAACCCGGCTTCGCGGATCCGACAACTATTGTTGCCGTTTCCGGGACAAGGGGGTTTCCTGGAGGCATGACGGACGCGATCACCCAGGCCCTGTCCGAGGTCGGCCCCCGGCTCAAGCGGGTCCGCACCCAGCGGCGGGTCACCCTGGCCGACCTCTCGACGGCGACGGGCATTTCGAAGAGCACGTTGTCGCGCTTGGAGTCCGGCCAGCGCAAGCCGAGCCTGGAGCTGCTGCTGCCGATCGCGCAGGCCCACCAGGTCCCCCTCGACGAGCTGGTGGGCGCCCCCGAGGTCGGCGACCCCCGCGTCCGCCTGACCGCCCGCCGCATCCCGCGCCACAACGGCGCGGCGATGACCGTCCTGCCGCTGACCCGCCAGCCCGGCGCGCCCCAGGCGTTCAAGATGATCCTGGAACCGGAGACGGGCGAGCCCGATCCCCAGGTCCACGAGGGCTACGAGTGGCTGTACGTCCTTTCGGGACGGTTGCGGCTGGTGCTGGCCGACCGCGACATGGTCCTGGGCCCGGGCGAGGCGGCGGAGTTCGACACGCGCCTGCCGCACTGGTTCGGCGCGGTCGACCGGCCGGCGGAGATCCTCAGCCTGTTCGGCAAGCAGGGGGAGCGGCTGCACCTGCGGGCGAAGTCCCGCTGATTTTCTGGACTTGCCGGTCCATTTCACTCGGCGTTGAGTGGCGGTGTCCCGCTCCCGACCGAGAGAGAAGGTTCCGCGATGCACGCGGTGTTCGCCCGTGACTTCGGCAGTCCGGAGGTCTTGACCTGGACGGAGTTCCCCGACCCCGTGCCCGGCCCCGGCGAGGTCCTCGTCCGGCTCCGCGCGGCCGGGGTGAACTTCATGGACACCGGCGTCCGGAGCCGGCCGGTGCCGACGTGGTCCCTGCCGGCCGTGCTGGGGGTCGAAGGCGCCGGCACGGTGAGCGCGCTGGGCGCGGACGTGACCGGGTTCGCCGTCGGCGACCGCGTCGCCTGGTACTACCACCGCGGCAGTTACGCCGAGCAGATCGCCATCCCGGCGCGATCGCTCGTGCGCCTCCCCGGCGACATCGACGACGAGACCGCCGCCGCCGTCATGATGCAGGGCCTGACCGCCAACCACTTCACCACCGAGACGTACGCGATCCGGCCGGGGGACACGGCGGTCGTGCACGCCGCGGCGGGCGGGGTCGGGTCGGTGCTGACCCAGCTGATCAAGGCGCGCGGCGGCACGGTGGTCGGCCTGGTGTCCCGGGCGGACAAGGTCCCGGTGGCGGCGGAGGCCGGTGCCGACCACGTGCTCGTGTCGAGCGGCGGCGGTTTCGAAGACCGCGTGAAGGAGCTCACCGGCGGTCGCGGTGCCGACGTCGTCTACGACGGCAGCGGGCCGGCGGCGTTCCGCTCGTCCCAGCTCGCCCTGCGCCCGCACGGCGTGCACGCCTACTACGGCGTGCTGATCGGCAACCCGGTGTTCCGGCCGATGGACCTGCCGAACAGCATCCTGCTGTCCTACCCGGCGGTCGCCGATCACGTGCCGACGCGGGAAGCCCTCCTGGCGCGGACCGAGGAGCTCTTCGGCTTCGTCCGGAGTGGACAGCTCGTGCCCCGCATCGGGCAGCGCTACGCCCTCGCCGACGCCGCGCGGGCCCACCGGGACCTGGAATCCCGGCGCACGACGGGAAAGCTGCTGCTGCTCCCGTCAGCCTAGGTCCCGCTGCATCAGCAGCGTGTCGAGCCAGCGGCCGTGCTTGAACCCGACGCGCCGCAGCACGCCCGCGTCGGTGAAGCCGGCCGCGAGGTGGAGGGTGCGCGAGGCCGGGCTGCCGGAGTCGACGATCACCGCGATCGCCTGCCGCGCCCCGGCTTCGGCGCACCGCTCCAGCAGTTCGCCGAGCAGCCGGCGGCCGTGGCCCCGGCCGGTGGCGCCCGGGGCGAGGTAGATCGTCGTCTCGACGGAGAACCGGTACGCCGGCTTCGGGCGCCACGGCGCCGCCAGCGCGTACCCGAGGACTTCGCCTTCGTCGGCGAGGACGAGGAAGGGCCAGGCGCGCTCGCGGATCTTCGCGCGCCACTGGTCCGCGGTCGGCGGGGTGGTCTCGAACGTCACGACGGAGTCAATGGCGTACGGCGCGAAGACGGCGGCGATGCCTTCGGCGTCGGCCTCCGTCACTTCCGCTATAGTGGACATGTTCGCTATCATAGAGGAATGATCGATCCGGTGACGCTCGGCCGCCGTCTGCACGAGCTGCGCGGCGACCGGGGGCTCGCGCTGAAGGCCCTGGCCGCGGCGGCGGGCGTGAGCGTCAGCATGCTGTCGGCCATCGAACGCGGGGAGAAGACGCCGACGGTCGTCGTGCTGTCGCGGATCGCCGACGGGCTCGGCCTGTCGCTGTCCCGCCTGCTGGCCGGCCTCGAGACGGACCGGGTGATCGTGCGCCGCGCCGCCGAGCAGGACCACGTCGCCGAGCCGGGCGGCTGGCACCGCACGGTGCTGACCCCGGTGGTCCCCGGCGTCAACTTCGAGTGGATCCGCGCGACCCTGCCGCCGCGCTGCGACGCGGGCGCGTTCCCCGCCTACGCCCCGGGGTCCCACGAGTTCGTCGCCGTCGAGTCGGGCACGCTCTGCCTCGGCGTCGGCGAGGCGGACTACGTCCTGAACGCGGGCGACTCGCTCTACTTCCCCGCCGACGCACCGCATTCGTACGCGAACCGCGGTGGAGAACCCTGCGTGTACCACGTCGCGGCGCTGATCATGCGGCCGCGTGAGAACCGGACTTCCGGCGTTTCACCGATCTGAGGCGCGCCGCGCTGTTAACGTCCGGGTGGTGCGGATCTGGTGGTGCGGCGTCGTCCTGAGTGCGGTTGCGCTGCTCGCCGCGTGCGCCGGCGGCGGATCGGGCACCGGGCGGCTGATCCCACCCACCACCTCGACGACGCCGGTCACTTCGGTGCCACCGGCCACGGACTCCCCGGTGACGACCACGACGCCGCCGGCGACCACGCAGACGAGAGCGCATCCGCCGACGGCGACGACGACCACCAAGAAGACGACCACCCCGCGTCACACGACGACGCGGCGGCGGCCGCGCTGAGTCAGCGCCCGCGCAGGCGGGGGCGCGCCAGGCCGATCGCGGCCGTGACGATCAACGCGACGGCCGCCACCGCCGCGATCACCGACAGGACGGGAGCGCGGGTTTCCGCTCTCGTCAGCGTGAGGATGCTGGAGACGAGCAGGACCGCGCCCACGCCCAGGTAGAGCCAGCACAACGGGGCGGTGGTCGGGATGAAGTGCCAACGCCGTTCGGCCATCGAACCTCCTTGATCGACCTTCGCCCCGGATTTGCCCCGATCAGGTGACGATCAAACCGGCGGGAATCCGCCATGACCCCGAGCTGTCGCAAACCTGCCAGCCCGGGCGCGGCGACGTCGATCTACTGGGCGCATGAACGCATCCCGCTGGCCTGCTGTCACAGCTGTGACCGTCGGCATCTTCGCCATCGTCACCACCGAAATCCTGCCGATCGGGCTGCTGACGCCGATCGCGGCCACGTTCGGCGTTTCGGCGGGCACCGCGGGCTGGACGATGACCGTGCCCGGCCTCGTCGGCGCGATCGCCGCGCCGGTGGTGACCGTCGCGATCGGCCGCGCCGACCGGCGGCCGGTCCTGGCCGCGTTGATGCTCCTGCTCGCCGTCGCCGGCTTCCTCGCCGCGGCCGCGCCCGCGTACTGGGTGCTGCTCGTCGCGCGGTTCCTCGTCGGCCTCGTCATCGGCGGTTTCTGGTCGGTCGGCGCGGGACTGGCGCCCCGGCTCGTGGAGCCGGCCGCCGTCGCGCGGGCGACGGCGGTGATCTTCGCCGCCGTACCGCTGGGCTCGGTGCTGGGCGTACCGCTCGGCACGCTGCTCGGGCAGCTCGCCGGCTGGCGGACGGCGTTCCTGCTGCTCGGCTTGCTGAGCCTCGGCACGGCCGCCGCGTTGCTCGTCTTCACGCCTTCGCTGCCATCGCGGGAAAGCACGCGGCCGAGCGTCCTCACCGGACTGCTCCGCCGCCATGGCGTCCGAAGTGGACTGATCGTGACGTTCCTGGTCGTGCTGGCGCACTTCGGCACCTACACCTACCTCACGCCACTGCTGCGCGACGTCGTCCGGCCCGCGGTGCTCAGTGGTTACCTGCTGGTCTACGGCGTCGCGGGGATCGCCGGGACGTTCCTGGCGGGTGCGAGCCGACGTCCCCGGGCGGCCTTCGCCGTCGCGGCGGCGCTGATCGCGGCGTCGGTCTTCGTCCTGCCGCACGTCGGCGCGGCGGGCGCGCTCGCGGTGCTCGTGGTGTGGGGAGCGGCGTACGGCGCGGTGCCGGTCTGCTCGCAGCGGTGGTTCGCCCGCGAAGCGCCGGACGCGCCCGAGGCCGCGACCGTCCTGTTCACGGCGTCCTTCCAGGCCACGATCTCCGCGGGCGCGCTGGCGGGCGGGTTCGTGGTGGACGCGGTGTCGGTGCCGGCCGTGATGACCTGCGGTGGCGTGGCCGCGGTACTGGCCGCGCTCGCGGTTCCCGCCCGGGTGTTCCGCTCGCCGGAACGTCGGGCTGTCCCGGTCGCCGAGCCCGGTGCGACGGTCGGGACATGGCTCCCGTGATGGCGGCGATCGTCGGCCCCGGCAACATCGGCACCGATTTGCTGGCGAAGCTGCGACGCAGTGAAGTGATCGAAGTCGGCTACGTCGTCGGCGTGGTCGAGTCCGACGGCCTCGAACGCGCCCGCGCGCAGGGGATCGCGGCGTCCGCCGAGGGCGTCGACTGGCTGCTGCGCCAGGATCCGTTGCCCGAGCTGGTGTTCGAGGCGACGTCGGCGAAGGCGCACGCGGCGAACGCCCCGCGCTACGAGGCCGCGGGCATCCAGGCGATCGACCTCACCCCGGCGCACCTCGGCCCGATGGTGTGCCCGCCGGTGAACCTCGGCGCCCACCTCGACGCCCCGAACGTCTCGATGATCACCTGCGGCGGCCAGGCCACGATCCCGATGGTGCACGCCGTTTCCCGGGTCACGCCGGTGCCGTACGCGGAGATCGTCGCCTCGGTGGCGTCGCGCGGCGCGGGGCCTGGCACCCGGGCGAACATCGACGAGTTCACGCGCACGACGTCGCAGGCGGTGGCCGAGATCGGCGGCGCGGGACGCGGCAAGGCGATCATCATCCTCAACCCGGTCGAGCCGCCGATGATCATGCGGGACACGGTGTTCTGCGCGGTCGGCCTCGACGCCGACCGCGACGCGATCACCGCGTCCATCCACGCGATGGTCGCCGAGGTGCGGCAGTACGTTCCCGGCTACGCCCTGCGCGCGGATCCGCAGTTCGACGACGCGCGCGAGGACTGGGACGGCCACGCGCGGGTCGGCATCTTCCTCGAGGTCCGAGGCAACGGCGACTACCTGCCGGAGTACGCCGGCAACCTGGACATCATGACCGCCGCGGCCGCGCGCGTCGGCGAGCTGATGGCCCGCGCGAAGCAGGAGGTGCCGGCATGACCCGCCCGGAGCTGGAGCACGACGTCCGGATCGTCGACACGACGCTGCGGGACGGCAGCCACGCGATGGCCCACCGCTTCACCGAGCAGCAGGTGCGCGACACGGTGCGCGCGCTGGACCGCGCGGGCGTCGGGGTCATCGAGGTGACCCACGGCGACGGCCTCGGCGGCTCGTCGTTCACCTACGGCTTCTCCGCCGTCGACGAGCTGAAACTGATCGCGGCGGCGCGGGAGGAGGCTCGGCAAGCGAAGATCGCCGTGCTGCTCGTGCCCGGCATCGGGACGGCCGAAGACCTCCAGCGCGCCTTCGACGCGGGCGCGGAGATGGTGCGGGTGGCCACGCACTGCACCGAAGCCGACGTCTCGCCGCAGCACTTCGGCCTGGCGCGCGAACTCGGGATGGAGACGGCCGGGTTCCTGATGATGGCGCACCGGACACCGCCGGAGGACCTGGCGAAGCAGGCCAGGATCATGGTGGACGCGGGCTGCCAGGCGGCGTACGTGACGGACTCGGCGGGCGCGCTGCTGATGCACGAGGCGCGGGCGAGGTTCGAGGCGCTGGTCGCGGAGGTCGGCGACACGGCGTGGGTCGGCTACCACGGGCACCAGAACCTTTCGCTCGGCGTCGCGAACTCCGTGCTGGCCTACGAAGCCGGCGTCCGCTACATCGACGGCTCGCTGTGCGCCCTCGGCGCGGGCGCGGGCAACTCGCCGACGGAGGTCCTCGCCGCGGTGTTCGACCGCCTGGGGATCGACACGGGCCTCGACGTCGGCGCCCTGCTGGACGCGGCGGAGGAGGTCGTCCGCCCGTACCTGCAGCGCTGGCCGAAGATGGACCGCAACGCGATCGTCCAGGGCTGGGCGGGGGTGTATTCGAGCTTCCTGCTGCACGCGGAGCGCGCGGCGGAGCGCTACGGCGTCCCGGCCCAGGCGATCCTGCGCCGCTGCGGCGAGCTGGCCCTGGTCGGCGGCCAGGAGGACATGATCATCGACGTCGCGGTGCAGCTGGCCGCGGAGGGTTAGCCGGCGAAGCGGTCCAGAGCCGCCTGCTTCCACGCGCGTTTGACGTCGCTCGCGCGGTGCCCGGACCGGTCGTCGACGAGCAGTTCGGCGCCCGGCCAGGCCCGCGCGAGCTCCCATGCGGTCGTCACCGGGCAGCTGAGGTCGAGCCGCCCGTGGATCAGGACGCCGGGGATGCCTGCCAGCTTTCCCGCGTCGCGGATGACGGCGCCTTCCTCGAGCCAGCCGGCGTGGGCGTAGTAGTGCGCGGTGAGCCGGGCGAACGCGATCGCGGCGGCGTCGAGCGGTCCACTGTGGACTTCTGCGCCGGGTTCGAGCGACAGCACCGTTTCCTCCCAGGCGATCCACGCGCGGGCGGCGCGCTCGCGTTCGCCGGGATCCTCCATCAGCCGCGTGTAACCGCGCACGACGTCGTCGTCCCCGGCGCCGTCGCGAAAGCGCTGCCACGCCTCCGGGAAGAACCGGCCCGCCCCCCGGTAGAGCCAGTCGAGCTCCGAGCGCCGCGTCGTGCTGATCGCGCTGAGCACGATCTCCGACACCCGGTGCGGGAAGCGTTCGGCGTAGACCAGCGCGAGCGTCGTGCCCCACGAACCGCCGGTCAGCAGCCAGCGCTCGATGCCGAGGTGCTCGCGCAGCCGTTCGAGGTCGGCGACGAGGTGGTCCGTGGTGTTGTGCCGCAGGCTCGTGGCCGGGTCGCTCGCGTGCGGGAGGCTCCGGCCGCAGCCGCGCTGGTCGACGAGCACGGCCCGGTAGCGGGCGGGGTCGAACACCCGCCGCATCCCCGGCGTACAGCCCTGGCCGGGCCCGCCGTGCAGCACGAGCGCGGGCTTGCCACCGGGGTTCCCGCAGGTCTCCCAGTAGACGCGGTGCCCGTCGCCGACGTCCAGCAGGCCGTGGTCGTAGGGCTCGATCGGCGGGTACACCGTGTCATTGTCCAGGGCGCGCCGGAGGAGTGCCGGCGCGCCCTGCCGCGCGTCAGGCGGGCTCGCCGAACCACTTCCGCAGCGCGGCGACCAGCCCGGCGGTCCCGCCGTCCTCGCTCGCCCAGGCGACGAACCCGTCCGGCCGGAGCAGCACGCCGGTGAGCGCGGGCTCGCTGTCGCACTTCACGGCCAGGACGTTGACGCGGTCGCCCCAGCCGGCCGCCGCCTGCCGCAGTCCGGCGTTGTCGGCGAGGTCGAGCAGGAGCGCCTTGCCGTCCTGGAGGTGCTCACCGAGGCGCGTCCCGTCGGCGAAGGCGAAGTCCGGCGCGGCGCGGCCGGTGAGGTCGTGCTCGCCGTCGAGCGGGTACCGGTGCAGCACGCCGGAGAGCTTCTTGGCCAGGTAGGTTGCGCCGTCGTCGGTGCGCAGCAGGTCGCCGACGACCTGGCGCAGCGCCTTCGTCCGGACGTCGCTGCGCATCAGCGCGACCTGCGCCCGCGTCCACTCGAGCACCCACTCGCCGATCGGGTGCCGCTCGGTGGTGTAGCTGTCGAGCAGGCCGTCGGGCGCCCAGCCGTGGATGGTCGCGGCGAGCTTCCAGCCGAGGTTGACGGCGTCGCCGATGCCCAGGTTCAGCCCCTGCCCGCCGAAGGGGGAGTGGACGTGCGCGGCGTCGCCGGCCAGCAGGACCCGGCCGAGGCGGTAGGTGCTCGCCTGGCGCGCGTTGTCGGTGAAGCGCGTCGCGCTGTGCACCTTCAGCACCCGGACGTCGGCGCCGGACACCCGCCGGAAGCTGTCTTCGAGCTCTTGCGCGGTGATCGGGGAGTTCCGGTCCGCGGGCGGCCCGTCGAACTCGACGGTGAGCATCCGCCCGGGCACCGGCCCGTGGACGTAGAGGCCGCCGGTGCCGTGCTGCCAGCCGCCGGGCAGCTTGTCGACCCCGCTGAGCTCGGCCATCGCCTGCCGCCCGGTGACGGCGGGATCGGTCCCGGGGAACTCGAACCCGGCCAGCTTCCGGACCGGGCTGCGACCCCCGTCGCACCCGACCAGCCAGCTCGCGCGCACCCGGTCATCCCCGAGGTGCACCGTGACGCCGTCGTCGTCGGCGTCGAACCCGGTCAGCTCGACCCCGCGCCGGATCTCGACCCCGAGTTCGAGAGCGCGAGCGGCGAGGATCGCCTCGACGGCCTGCTGCTGGATGACGACGACGCGCGACGCGGGCCCGACGTCCCGGAAGTCCGGATCCTCGAAGTCGACGCCGTTCGAGGCGACCATGATCCCGGCGAAGTGCCCCACGGGCATCGCCGGCTTCGGCCCGCCCCCACCCCGCGACTTGAGGAACTCCTCGATCTTCGCGGCGTTCTGCCGCACGTTTTCGTCCATGGCGGGCAGCAGCCCCCGCCGGTAGAAGGCCTCGGCGGTCGTCAGGTTGACCGACCCGGCCTTGATCGTCACATCCGGCTCGGGCAGCCGTTCGACGACGAGCACGTCCACGCCCGTCAGCCGAAGTTCACAGGCCAGCATCAAGCCGACCGGTCCGCCCCCGGAGATCACCACATCCCTGTTCATGCCTCCGAGGATGCCGCAAAACTTTTACCGAGTCAAACTTTGTGTCGGGTCTATACTCTTGGCTCATGGCGGATCACGGACTGCGCGAGCGCAAGAAGCAGGCAACACGCCAGCTGATCTCGAACGTGGCGACAGGCATGTTCATCCAGCGCGGCTTCGACCAGGTGACGGTGGCGGAGATCGCCGAGGCGGCGGGCGTCTCGAAGATGACGGTGTTCAACTACTTCCCGCGCAAGGAGGACCTGTTCCTCGACCGCCACGCGGACCGCCTGGCGGAGCTGACGTCGGTGGTCTCGTCCCGGCCGGCGGGCGTCTCGCCCTGCGCGGCTCTGCGCGCGCACCAGCATTCGCTGCTGGCCTCCGGTCACCCGTTGTCCGGCGCCATCGCGGGCGGCCCCGGCTTCTGGTGGGTGCTGACGTCGAGCCCGGCGTTGATGGCGCGCTGGTACGAGCAGGAGCGGGAGATCGCTTCGGCGTTCGCGGAGGTGCTCGTCTCGGAGACCGGCGACGCTTTCCGATCGCGGGTGGTGGCGGGGCTGCTGACCACGGCGATCGCGACGATCTTTTCGCACGCGATGGAGCGGATCATCGGGGGCGAGGACGCGGAATTGGTCCGGCGGGAGCAGGTCGCGTTCATCGACGAGGCATTCGACCTGGTGGAAAACGGCGTGGGAGATTTTCCGGGAGCGTAGGACTCGCCGACTCCGGCGCGCACCGGCACACTGTTCTGACGAACAGAGCTCCGGCGTCCGGGAGGTTCGGTGTCCGTCGACAACACCGTCACCGGGACGGCGGGTGCGGTGGTGCAGGCGAACTCCATCCGGGGTGGCGTCCACTGGCACGTCGACACGCCGGTGGAACTCCCGAAACCGCGGCAGCTACCCGCGTCGACACGCGATTTCGTCGGCCGTGCGGCTCAGCTCGACGAGCTGAACAACGTGCTCGTCGAAGACGACCGGCCGGGAACCGTCGTCGTTTCCGCGATCGACGGCACGGCGGGCATCGGCAAAACGACGTTGGCGCTCACGTGGGCGCACCAAGCGGCGGATCGTTTTCCGGACGGTCAGCTGTACGTCAATTTACGCGGATTCGAACCCACGGCGGCGCCGATGCCGCCGGAAGAGGCGCTCCGCGGTTTCCTCAACGCGTTCCGCATCCCGACGGACACCATTCCCGCCGACCTGCAGGCGTTGTCGGCGCTGTACCGGAGCCTGCTGGCCGGCCGGCGGCTCCTGATCGTCCTGGACAACGCCCGGGACAGCGAACAGGTCCGGCCGCTGCTGCCGGGCAGCACGTCGTGCGCGGTCGTCGTCACCAGCCGCAACCGGCTCACCGAGCTGGTCGTGCGGGAAAGCGCCCGTCTCGTCACCCTCGACATGCTGTCCGCCGACGACGCACGCGAGCTCCTCGCCCGGCAGCTCGGCGACGGGCGCGTGGCCGCGGAACCGGAGGCGGTCACCTCCCTGGTCCGGTCGTGCGCCGGCCTGCCACTGGCGTTGACCATCGCCGCCGCCCGCGGCGCCACCGACCCGCGGTTTCCGCTGACCGTCCTCGCCGACGAGCTGCAGGACGAGCAGAGCAGGCTCGACGGCCTGGAGACGGGCGACCCGCAGACGGATCTCGAGTCGGTCTTCTCGTGGTCGTACCGATCGCTGCCACCGAGTGCCGCCCGGGTGTTCCGCTGCCTGGGCGCCCACGCGGGAGCCGACCTCGGTCTCGACGCGATCCGCGCCTTGACGGATGGGTCGCTCGCGCAGACACGAGCCCTGGTCGCGAAGCTCGTGCGGGCCAATCTGGCGGATCAGTACCTGCCGGGGCGGTACCGGATGCACGACCTCCTGCGCCTGTATGCCCGGCGCCTGGCTACCCAGGACGATTCGGTTGCCCTGGAACGGATGTACGGGTGGTACCGCGACCGCGTGACCGCGGCGGTCTCGTGGATCCACCCGAGGCTGGCCGGTGACCGTTACTTCCGAACGTGCAGCGAAGCGATCGCTTGGCTCGAAGCGGAGCGCGGGAACCTGGTGGCGATCATTCTTGACGAGCGGCAGCCGGAGTTGTCGGTCGAGCTGGCGTGTTTGCTCTCTCCCTTCTTCCGCGAGCGGCGCAACTTCGATGACTGGGGCCGAACCCTGACAGCCGCCTACCCGAAGGCGGAAGGTGACCGGAAGGTCATGGTCGGGTTCCAGCTGCGGTACATGGAAGCCGTGTCGCACACACAAGTCGACCTCGGCGACGTGGCAGCCACGTCACCACCGGCCGATGATGGGGAAGTCCTGGCGTGCGTCGCGAGGACCTACCTGACGTCCGGACGTGGCAGCCAGGCGAAGGAAGCCGCGACGGCTGCCCTGGCTCTGCTACGAGCTGTCGGCGACCCGCGTGCTGAAGGCTGGGCTTTGCTGGTGCTCGCCGAGGTGTGCACCTACCAGCTGTTGTTCGACGAAACGGCCGCCGCGCTCGAGCAGGCGTTGGAGATCTGGCAGCGGCTCGGCGATCGATGGTTCGAAGCCGAGACGTTGATGCGCAGAGCGAAGGCCGACCGCAAATGCAGCCAGGTCACGCACGCCATCGAATGTCTCGATCGCGCGTATTCGATCTACGACTCCTTCGGTGATTTGACCGGCAAGGCGCAGGCGATTTGCCTACGCGGCAGCGTTCTGGGCCAGTACGGCGACGCAAGGCGGGCTTACGAGGACCAGTTGCTCGCACACCGCTTTGCGGTCGACGCTGGTGACCGCCGTCTGGAAATGCAGGTTCTCGAAGAACTTTGCCTGGCAGCGCGGCGATTCGGGAAGATTGCTGCGTGCTGGGAGTACCACGACCGCTGGGCAGCGGTCGCGGACGCACTGGGAGATCCCGACGGTCCGGTAGTCGCGTCGACGGAACTGGGCACGACGTATTCCGAGCTCGGCGATCACGCGCGGGCGATTTCCCTGCTGCGGGAGCTTCGAGAGCGCGCACGCGGTCTTCGGATCGAAACCGAAGGCCGGACGATCCGTGCACTCGGCGACGCGTGCGGCCGGCAGGGTCGTGTCGCCGAGGCAGTTCGCTGTTATTTGGAACTCGAAGCGCTCTACGCGGATCACGGTGAACTTCTTGAGGGCGCCCTGCAGGGACTCTGTGTTGTCTACCGGGAGATCGGTAGTCTCGCTGACGTCATGGCTTGCGCAAAACGTCGCATCGAGGCGAACGGGAACAGGGGAGATCCGGGCAGTGAATGCTGGGCTTTGGATGATCTGGGGATCGCCAGCACCGCTTCCGGCCACTATCAAGATGCGATTTCAGCGCATGCCCGCGCGATGGAGCTGCGATCTGTGATGGGCATGGACTCCTACCGGCGCGGCTGGGGATTCGTGGATATCGCCTATGTGCACCTCGCGGCGGGGCGATTCGAAAATGCGTTGACGAACCTTTACGAGGCTCGCTCGGTTCGCGAAAGCTCGGCCAACTTATTCGGTGTTCAGCAGCTGGTGGGTATGATCGCCGTGTTTCACATCGTGAGGCGCGAGTTCGACATCGCGCGGTCGTTCGTCGAACAGGTCATCCGATTGTCTCCCTTTGTTGCCGGGCCCGTGGCGGAGGGCTTGAGGGAAATACTCGGATGTTATTTGTCTACCTTCAGGTTCGATGAGTTCGAGATGTGCTATCTGCGAGCCTTGCCGGCAGTTCGGCTTCTGGGCGACCGAACGAGAGGAATGAGTATCCGCCGCTCCGCCGTCCAAGCCAGGCTCGTGGCGGGACGAAGTGCGGAAGCTCTTGAGCTGCTCCGTTACGAGATCGACCTCGCTGAGGCGGCAACGGACTTCACCACCGCCGCGAGCCTTCGCACTGAACTCGTCGTCGCCCTGATCGGCCTTCGGCGATTCACCGACGCCGAATCCGAAGCGCTGCAGGGAATCCGGGCTGCGCAACGGACGGCGAGCGAAGCGGATCACGTGAGCTTTCTGAGCCTCTGTGGACGGATCTACCGGAAGCAGGGCCGGTACGACGAGGCGCGGCGAATCCTTGACGCCGGTATCGACATCTGTGAGCGCAACGGCCATCCGGCCAAGGCGGAGCTCCTGGCGCGCCTGGCCCAGACCTGTCTCGAGGCCGGAGCTCCGCGAGAAGCGGTCGACGCACAGCGCTCGCGCCTCGACTTGGATCGCGCAGCGGGTGACGACCGCAAGGTGGCCGTCACCCTCGCCAAGCTGGCCGAAGCCTACGGCGTGGCCCGCGAGCGCGATGCCGCGGAACGGTTCCTCGATGAGAGCATCGTCTTGTCGCGCCGGCTGGAGGATCCGCGTGGTGCGGCCGCCGCCTTTGGTGCGTGCGCGCGGGCGGCGCAAAGCTTGGAACTGGTCGACCAGGCCGAGGAGCACTTCATCGAGCAGGAGAAGCTCAGCAGTACGGTGTTCGACCTGGATGCGCAGGCGAAGTCGGTCTCGGACCGTGCCGAACACCATCGCCGAGCCGGCCGGCACGCGAGGGCGCGCGAGCTTCATGAACGGAGCCTGGAGCTGCGCCGGGAACTCGGAGATCCGCTCGGGACCGCCGATCAACTGCGGCAGCTCGGTGTGGTCACCGCGGAACTCGGCCTGCTCGACGAGGCGGTCGGACTCCTGACCGAGTGCCACACCATGGCCGGGAACTTCGGCGACACCGCCCGTCTCGCGGATGCCCGGCGGGCGCTCGCGACCGTCCACGCTCGCCGAGGTGACACCCGGCAGGCTGAGCAACTGCTGGCCCGATGTCGAACTCTTTACGAGCGGCTGGGCGCTGCTGTGGAGCTTCGAGGACTGCCAAGCACCGGCGAGTCGTGATCGCGTTCAGCGAAGGGCCTGCTTCGCACCCTGCGCTACCGCGTCCGCGACGGCTGCCAGTGCCGGCGAGTCCAGCTTCCACTGCTGCCAGTGCAGCGGCACGTCCATCGGCCGGTCCGGGGCCAGGTCCACCAGCGAATCGCCGCGCGTGGCCGCTTGGAGCTCCGGCACCATGCCCCAGCCCAACCCCGCGGCCACGGCGTCTGCGAAGGATTCTGAGGCCGGGATGTGGTGGCGGACCAGGGTGAAGCCACGGCGACGGGTCAGGCTTCGGAGGAAGCGGTCCTGGAGGTCGTCCTTGCGGTCGAACACGATCACCGGGGCGGTTGGGAGGGATGTCGGCAGGGGCGCGGCTGACAGCCAGCGGGTGATGAAGGCGGGGGAGGCCATGGCCCGGTAGCGCATGCGGCCCAGGCGGACTGAGGTGCAGCCCTGGACTGGTTGCGGGGAAGCGGTTACCGCGGCCATCACCAGGCCTTCACGGAGGAGTGCTGCTGTGTGGTCTTGGTCCTCTCGTTGGAGGTCGAAACAGATGCTGTCGGGGACTTTGGCCAGGGCCGGGAGGAACCAGGTGGCCAGGGAGTCCGCGTTCACCGCTATCGACAGGGTGCGGACCGACGAGCCCAGGCCCAGTTCGGTGAGGGCGTCCTGTTCCAGCTGGGCCAGCGAGCGGGCGAAGCGGATCAGGACCTGGCCCGACGAAGTGAGCTGGATGGGCTTGGTGCGCAGGAGCAGGACCCGGCCGGTGCGTTGCTCCAGGGACTTGATGCGCTGGCTGACCGCGGACGGCGTGACGTGCAGGACCGCCGCGGCGGCGTCGAAGCTTTGCTCGTCCACTACGGCCAGCAGGGTGCGGACCTGGTCGAGCGGGAGGTCGGACATCACGAGCGCTAATGTTACGTAAGAATCTTTAGCTAGAGTGATCCAGGAGGACGGTCATACCGTAAGAGGGTGTTCACGCTCTTTCTGGCCGGGTTCGGGACCGGCCTGTCGCTCATCGTCGCCATCGGGTCGCAGAACGCCTTTCTGCTGCAACAAGGGTTGCGCGGGGGTGCCGTGGCGCCGCTGGTCGTCATCTGCGCCGTCTCCGATCTCGTGTTGATCGGGCTGGGGGTCAGCGGGATCGGGGCCGTGCTGGAGCGGTGGCCCACCGCCATCGGGGTCATTGCCGTCGGGGGTGGGGTGTTTCTGCTCGGGTACGGCGTTCTCGCAGCACGGCGGGCGTTTCGGCCGTCCGTGATGACGGTCGGGGACGAGAAGACGCCGTTGCGGAAGGCCGTGCTCGCCTGTGTGGCCTTCACCTGGCTCAACCCGCACGTCTACCTGGACACGGTGCTGCTGCTCGGCTCGGTCGCCGTCGCGCATGGGGATGGGCGGTGGCTGTTCGGGGTGGGAGCCGGGGTGGCCAGTGCCGTCTGGTTCAGTGCGCTCGGGTTCGGGGCCAAGCGGCTGGCCGGGGTCTTCGCCAAGCCTGTCGCGTGGCGTGTGCTGGACGTCGTGATCGCCGTGACCATGACCGGGCTCGGCGTGACCATGCTGCTCGGCCGGGTGTAGGTCACCAGAGCTGGCCACGCTCCGACGCCGGTGGGCGTTCCAGTTCCAGGAGGAATTCCTTGCGCTTCAGGCCTCCGGCGTATCCGGTCAGCTTGCCGTTCTTGCCGACGACGCGGTGGCACGCGACCAGGATGCTCAGCGGGTTGCGGCCCACCGCCGCGCCGACCTCGTGAGGGAGGCTGCCGACCGCTTGGGCCAGGTCGCCGTACGTCGCGGTGGCGCCGTACGGGATCTTGGCGATCTCCGCCCAGACCGCGCGGTCGGTGGCGGGGCCCTCGGCCTGCATCGGGACGTCGAACGTCGTGCGCTGGCCGGCGAAGTACTCCTTCAGCTGGCGGACGGCCTCCGGGAACGCGGTGTCGTCGCGCTCGCCGAACGTGGTGCGGTCCGGGCGGGTCCAGTGGTTCGGGAAGTACAGGCCTGTCACGGCGTCGTCCGTGCCCACCAGGGTCAAGGGGCCGAGGGGGGAATCGACTTCGAGGTGCTTCATCAGGTCTCCCAGGTGGTGCCGTCCGGCCGGGTGCCGCGCAGGCCGGGCAGCGCGAAGTCCGCCAAGGCGGAAGTGAGGATCGTTCGGTGCGGGCTCCAGGAGGTGGACAGCCGGAGCCGGTGTGCCATGCCCGCCCAGCCTGCCGGGGTGGCGGTGACCACCCAGATGTCCGGGTCGGGGGTGGCGAAGCGGCGGGCTTGGCGTAGCCAGGATGCTGCGGTTTCCGGCCACGTGACCGTCGCCAGGACCAGGCCGCCCCACGCGGCGGCGATGCGCGCGCCGTCGGCGCGGGAGGCCGGGTCGGCCGCCGTGCCGATCACGATGTGGCGGGCGGGGCCGATCAAGCTCACCAGCGCCGCGAGTTCGGCGCTGGTCAGGCCGCCGCGTGACGCATGAGGGTGAGTGGGCGACGGTGGATCGGGTTCCGTGCCGTCGCGTGGCGTGTGGGGTTCAGTGCCGGTCGCGCCGCGTCGTCGCACACCAGGTTGCACGTGGGGCGGCGGCTCGAGTTCGTCGCTCCTCATGCCGCGTCGTGGAAGACCAGGCCCAGCGTGTGGCGGCGGCCTGACCGGACCGCCGATACGCCGTGGCGGACCGGTGCTGCCGACCAGCCTCGGGATGAGCGGACCGGGCGGTCGCGGGTGGTGAAGACCAGGCCGTGGCCTTGGGGGATCAACGTTGCCGTGCCGCGGGACTGGGCACGGGGGCGCTGCTCCACCACCAAGAACTCGCCTCCCGTGTGGTCGGTGCCCGGGGCGTTCAGGTTGATCACCACCTGCAGGGGGAACACCTTGTCGCCGTACAGGTCCCGGTGCAGGGCGTTCCAGCCTCCCGTTTCGTAGCGCAGCAGGATCGGGGTCGGACGCCGCTGGCCCGCCTCGTGGCAGACCGACAGCCACTCGTCCAAAGTGGACGGCCACTCGGCTTCACGGCCCAGCCGTGAGGACCAGTCACGGGCGATCGGGAGCAGCCTCGGGTAGAGCGACTGGCGCAGCCGCTGCACCGGTTCCGGGAAGGGGGCGGCGAAGTAGTGGTAGTCGCCGTTGTCCCCGAAGCGGTGACGGCGGAGGTTCACCGTCGCCCGGAAGTGTGATGGCTCGTCCCAGAGCGCCACCAGCTCCGCGCACTCCTCCGGCGTCAGCAGCTGCGGCAGGAGTGCGCAGCCGTAGTCGTCGACTTCCGCCGCCACCGCGGGCCAATCGGCCGCGGCGACGCGCTGTTCGAAAGTGCTCATACCCGGTAGACGCGCCGGCGGGGTGAAACGTGAGATCGGAAGCTCAAGCCGCTTCCATCGTGAGCAGCAGGCGTTTCGCTTCCTCGCCGCCCGCGTACTGGCCGTACGAGCCGTCCGAACGGACGACCCGGTGGCAGGGGACCACCACCGGCAGCGGGTTCAGCGCGCACGCCGTGCCGACCGCGCGGACCGCCTTCGGGCTGCCCGCCGCCGCCGCCACCTGGGCGTAGCTTTCGGTGTGGCCGTACGAGATCTCCGGCAGGTGCTCCAGCACCGACAGGCGGAAGCCGCGGGCCAGGCGGAAGTCGAGGGCGACGTCGAACTCGTGGCGCCCGCCGGTGAAGTACTCGTCGAGCTGGTGGACGACCGGGTCGAGGCGGGCCGGGGCGCGCAGGATCCGGGGGCTGATGAGCGCGGCCAGCTCGGCCAGCACCGCGTCGTGGTCCTGGCGGTCGAACGCCACCTTGACCAGGCCCTGCTTCGTCGCGGCCAGCAGCAGTGAGCCGACCGGGGTGTCCAGGGTGCGGTAGGCGACGTCCAGCAGGCCTTCGCGGTCGGCGGCCGCGGCGAGGCGCTCGTGCATGGGGTTCGGGTCGAGCTGGTAGATCTCCGGAGAAGCGAAGAAGATGTCCGTCATGAGTGCGCTCCTTCCAAGGGATAGGTGGCCCGCAACGCCTTCACGCCGTCGGCTGCGGCCCGACGTGCGGCGTCCGTCGTGCCGCCGGTGATCTCCGCGATTTCGCGGTACGGCAGCCCGGCCAGGTAGTGGTAGGCGACGGCTAGGCGCTGCTTGTCCGGCAACCTCGCCAGCGCGTCCCACAGGTCACCGGTGAACGTCTCCGCGCGGCCGGGCCGGTCCGGGACCTCCCCGACCGGGAGCGGGCGGCGGGCCTGCGCGCGCGTGACGTCGACGGCTTTGCGGTGCGCGATCGTGACGAGCCACGCCTGGACGTTCGCGTCCGCCGGCAACTCCGGGTACGCCTTCAACGCCGACAGGAAGGTCTCCGACCAGGCGTCTTCGGCGTCGGCGGGGCCGAGCACGGCCCGGCAGACGCGCAGCACCATCGGCCCGTGCTCGGCCACGATCTGCTCGAACGGTTTCACGATCACACCTGGTAGACGCCCGGGACCGCCGGAACGTGAGATCACGGCTTCGCGGTGCCCGTGACGACCGTGGCGCCCAGCTCTTCGGACTCGCGGACCTCCGGCGCCAGCCCCGCCGCCGCGAAGATCCCCGCCAGCACCGGCGCCTGCCGCTCACTCGATTCCACCAGCACGGTCCCGCCCGGCGCGAGCCAGTCGGGGGCGCCCACCGCGACCCGGCGGGCGAGGTCGAGACCGTCGGAGCCGCCGTCGAGGGCGACGCGCGGTTCGTGCAGCCGCGCCTCGGGCGGCATGGTCGCGACCGCGCCGGAGGGCACGTACGGCACGTTCGCCAGCAGGACGTCGACGCGCCCGCGCAGGGACGCGGGCAGGGCGTCGTAGAGGTCGCCCCGGTGGACGGCGGCGTCCGGCAGGTTCAGCCGGGCACAGGCGACAGCGGCGGCTTCGACGTCGGCGGCGTGCAGCTCACGCGGCCGCGTCGCCGCCGTGAACGCCGCGCCGAGCGCGCCGGATCCGCAGCACAGGTCGAGCACCACCGGGTCCGGTGGGGCGAGGGACACGGCGACGTCGACCAGGAACCCGGTGCGGTGCCGCGGGACGAACACCCCGGGCCGCACGCGAACGCGCAGGCCGTGGAACTCGGCC
This sequence comes from Amycolatopsis sp. NPDC049159, assembly GCF_040648295.1. Classification (NCBI taxonomy): domain Bacteria; kingdom Bacillati; phylum Actinomycetota; class Actinomycetes; order Pseudonocardiales; family Pseudonocardiaceae; genus Amycolatopsis; species Amycolatopsis sp. NPDC049159. The sequence goes on along the minus strand of NZ_JBEZDL010000013.1, from coordinate 23,964 downwards.
CAGCCCAGCAGGTGCTCCAGCGGCAGCCCGGCGACCCGGCGCGCCACCAGGGACTCGAGCTCGGTGGCCGTCTTCGCGGCGTCGACGAGCAGCGCGGCTTCGTCCTCGGCGAAAACGCAGCCGGCGGCGCGCAGGCGGGAAATGACGGCTGAAGTGTCCACCGGGGACGGAGACTACCGGACCTCCACCGCGTCCCCGACGTTCAGGCTGTCGAAGAACGCCGCCGAATCGGCGGCGGTGAGGTGGACGCAGCCGTGCGAAGGCGCGTCGAGCGGTCCCGCGTGGAAGGCGATCCCGCCGGCGGCGAAGAACACCGAGTTGGGCATGTCGGTGCCGTAGTCGCTGCTGCGGTGCTCGCGGTCCTTCCACACGACGTGGAACGACCCGGGCGGCGTCGCCTGGTCGGGTGGACCGAACCCGGCCGGGACCGGGCCGCGCACCACGTGACCGTCCCGCAGCAGCCAGGCCAGCCGCTGCGCGAGGCTCACGCACGCCCCGGTCGTGACCGCGCAGGGCGGCGAAGGGGGCGGCACCGGCGTGGGGGTGGTCGACCGCGCCAGCGGCGCCGGCTCCGCGATCGGGCTCGGCGTCGTCTCGCGGGGCGCCGAACACGCCGCCGTGACCAGCGTCAACCCCAGCAGGGTCAGCACCCCGGTGCCGCGCATCCAGCCGTCCCCTCGTCGAAGGTCCTCCCGGGAGCAGTACGGCTGAGCGGCCCCGGAGGTTGAGCCTGGCGTGCACGCGGGTTGTCCCAGCGTGCAGCGCGGCTACCGGAGCGGGTACCCGGGCGGTCAAGGTCGAACCATGACCAAGCTGAGCGCCGAGCAGATCGCCCGGCACGCCTACGCGGCCGGGTTCCGGGGCCAGGGCCTCACCACCGCGGTCGCGGTCGCGCTGGCCGAATCCGGTGGCCGGACGACCGCGCACAACGCCACGCCGCCGGACGACTCCTACGGTCTGTGGCAGATCAACATGCTGGGCGCGCTGGGGCCGGAGCGGCGTCACCAGTACCACCTGAAGTCGGACGACCAGCTGCTCGACCCGGCCACCAACGCCCGCGTCGCGAACAGCATCTCGAGCGACGGGCACGACTTCACGCCCTGGTCGACCTACACGAACGGGGCGTACAAGGACCACCTCGCCGCCGCGCGCAAGGTCGCGAAGGACGTCACCGCGCACCACGGCAAGCCGCACGCGCAAAGCGGCAGCGGGGCGCTGAAGGTGGACGACGCCGTGCTGCACGGCTACGTGCGGCGCACCCGGCACGTCGCCGACGCGCTGGGCGGCGCGACCGGGCAGCTGCGGGACGTCCGGGACATAGCGGAGGACAGTTTCGGCCGGATCGGCAAGGAGTCGGGGTTCGCCGGCGCGCTGGCCGGCTTCGGGCTGGCGCTGCAGCGGCAGGTCAAGGGCGTCGGCACGCACGCCGACGGGCTGGCCACGGCCGCGCAGAAGGCCGCCAGGACCTACCGCGACCACGAGACGGCCACCGCGGCCGCACTGAACGACCACGCCCGACGGAGCTGACATGGACACCGCCGCACTCGCGCGCTCCTTCGCGAAGGACCTCATCGCGCACCGGAACAAGCTCGCCGGCAAGGCCGAGGACGCCGTGCGCGCCGAATACGCGCTGCACCAGGTGGCCACCGCGCTGGACGACCAGCACGACGCCTACCACAAGGAAAGCACCGCGGTCCTCGGCCAGTGGCGCGGCCACGGCGCCGACGGCTTCCGCCACACCAGCGCGAAACTGACGAAGGAGCTGCGGGTCACCGGGACGGCCGGCGCCGCGGCGGAGAAGGTCGTCGCGCACGTGGCGTCCACAGTGGACAGCGGGCACACCGCCGTGCAGCGGCTGGTCGACGAGTACACCACGCAGGCGAAGCAGGTCCTCGACGCCGGTGTCGCCACCGGGACGCAGGCCGCGCTGATGCGGGCCGTCGGACACGTCGCGGACCTGGCACCGCACTACACGCGGCAGTCCGCGTCGACGCTGCGGCACGTCCACGCCGAACTCGAAGCGGCCGCGAAGAAGCTGAACGAGCTGCGCAAGGACCTGACCCACGACGGCGTCGCCGACAAGACGGCGCACGCGACGCACCCGAGCCGGGTTTCCGGGCGCGGCAAGGAGATCGTCCACGCGGCGCGCGGGGAGCTCGGCACGCGCGAGAGCCCGCCGGGCAGCAACCGCAACCCGTACGGGCCGACCGCCGCGTGGTGCTCGTCGTTCGCCACCGCGATGTGGCGCAAGGCCGGCGTGAAGATCCCGGTGCTGCCGTTCAGCGGCGACGTCTTCCACTGGGGACAGGCCAACGGGCACGCGTACGGCAAGCACTCGCTGCACGAGGCGCGGCCGGGGGACGTGCTGATCTTCGGCACCGGCCCGCAGAACACGTCGACGAGCACGCACATCGGCATCGTCGAGAAGGTCGAGGGGAACAAGGTCACGATGATCGAGGGCAACTCCGGGGACGCGGTCCGCCGGAACACGCACACGCTCTCGGCGTCGACGTTCTACGGAGGGGTCCACCCGTGATCACCGGAAAAGCCGCCGACCGCACGGTCGCCGTGGAGGTCGCGCCCGGCGGGGCGCTGCAGGAGCTGACGCTGGAGGCCGCGGCGCTGCGGCTGGAACCGGACGAGCTCGCCCGCCGCATCCTGCTGCTCACGGCGGCCGCTTCGGCGCGCGCGACGGCTTCGCTGTGGCACAGCGTCGACGGGCTCGGGTTGCCCGTGGCGGGCGAGGCGGCGGAAGCGACGACACCGGAGAGCTGGCGGGCGCAATGAGTGCCGAACGGACGACGGTGGAGCTGATCGAGGACGCCTTCGCGGAGCCCGGTCCGGGGTACGGCGCGCGGCTGGTGGCGATCCGGGCCGAGGCGGCGGCGGACGGGGTCGCGCTGGCGGTGGACCTGCACGGGGCGCTGGTGGAGCTGCGGTTCGAGCGGTGGGCGCTGAACCTCTCGCCGGGCGAGCTGGCCGGGACGATCCGGCGGCTGGCCGCGGAGGCGGGGGTGGAGGCGTTGCGGCAGGGGCGGGAGTTGCTGGGGGATCTGCTGCCCGAGGACGCGGCGGGCGTGGAAGGGCCGCGGATCGGCGTGCGGCCGGTGGACGAGCCACTGACCGTGGGACCGGTCATCCGGCCGCGACCGGAACCCGAGGACGACTTCACGCCGGTCACCTGGGCGACGACGTGAAACGTGGGGCGAGCGGGTGACCGGCTGCAGGGACCGGTCATGACGTGCGGGCGGCGTCGAGCATGCGGGTCAGGCGGTCCGCCAGCCACGAGACGTCCGCCGGGGTAACCATCACCCACGGCTCACCGCCCGCGTCCTCCGGCGTGACCGCGTACCGGCCCGCCGCCGTGTCGAACCACGCCAGGACCGGTGCCCGGCCCGCCGGCCCGGTCGCGCCCAGCTGGCCGGCCGCGTAGCGCTCCGCCGTCGCCAGCGTCGCCAGCGGACGGACCGCCCGGCCGGTGATCCCCGCGGTGACGAGGGCTCGCTCGAAGGCGTCGTACCCGCTCCTCGCGTACGCGTCCATCGCCGCCGCGTACGCCGCACGGGGAAGACGCAGCTGCTCGCCCGGGCCCGGGGGCTGCTCGCCCAGCATCCGCACCACCGCGGGCACCACGCCGGCCGGGCGCAACGGCTCGAGCACCAGGTCGCGCTCGTCGAGCACGGCCAGCACACCCATCCCGTCCCGGACCGCCGCCAGCAGCCGCCAGGGCGCGTCCCCGAGCACCAGCGCGTCGACGCTCAGCGTCGGCGAACCCAGCACCGTGAACAGGTCCGCCAGCTCCGCGGAGACGTCGTCGCCGTCGGTCAGGCCGGCTTCGGCCAGGCTCGCGAACACGCGGACGCCCAGGTCGTCGCGCTCGGCGTGGGTGCGGCCGTGCGCGGCCACGTCGAACGGGTGCGGTGGCGGCCCGCCCGGTCCCAGGTCCGCCCAGAGGAGATCGAATTCGAGATGCGACAGGATCACCCCCGCCGACGTCGTGGTGCGGCGCGCCATGGTCCCCCTTCCCGTCGTGGGCGGCCGCCGTCGGGCACCATGGTGCCGATGGCCGAGCCGTACCCGGTGGACGTACCCGCGAGCGGGTACCTCGTCGTCCGCGCTTCGGGCGCGGCGGCGGCGCGGGCGGCGATCCTCGGCGGCGCCGCCGCTGCCCCCGCGGACATCCAGCTGCTGCTCCGCTGCCCGGTGCCGCGGGCGGTCGCCGAGACCGGCGCGAAGCTGACCTTCGCCGACGCGACGCTGCACCTGCTGCCGGCCGAGCGCGGGGTCGTCATGCTGACGGTCGCGGCGGCGAAGCTGTCCATCTCGTTCGCCGAGCTGAGACCGCTGATGTTCCGGCCGGTCGAAGTGGACGCGCCGCTGCGGGCGCTGTTCGCGAGCGCGGTCGCCCACGTGCTGGCGGCCGGCCCGCGGCTCGACCCGCACGGGCTGGCCCACCACCTGCTGGGCCTGGCCGAACTGGTGCTGCGCAGCGCGCTGCGCGTGGAGCTCGACCGCGTCGACGCGCTGGCGGCCCGGCGGCGCGAAGCACTGGAGTACATGCGCTCCCACCTGGCCGACCCGTCGCTGACCGCGGACAAGATCGCCGAAGCGCTGTACATCTCGCGGCGCCGGCTGTACCAGCTGTTCGACGACGGCCAAGGCGTCTCCGAACGGCTCAAGGGCCTGCGGATCGAACGCGCGAAGGCCGTGCTGGCGGACCCGGCGACGGCGGGCCGGGGGATCGCGGAAGTCGCGCGGGACTGCGGGTTCACCAGCGCCCCGCACTTCTCGCGGACGTTCCGCCGGGCGACCGGACAGACCCCGCGCGAATACCGGGAGCGGGAGCTGCGGGGCTGAGGTCGACGCCGGCGACGAGCGTCCCGGCCAGCCCGGCGACCTCCAGCCAGCCCCGCCCGCCGGGGGAGTGCAGGGTGAACACGGCCGCGCGCGGGCGGTCCGGGTCGAGCACGACGGCCTGCAGCTGCGCGCCGGACAGCCCGATCCGCTCGACGATCACCACCGGGTAGCCGCGGCCGGTCCGCGCGCTGCTCACCTCGCGCAGGCCGGGTGTCGTGTCCGCGACGAAGTGCTGCAGGTCCGCGGCTTCTTCGAGCGGGACGTCCACCGGGACGACGCCGGCGATCAGCAGCGCCGGGTCCGCGTCGCGGTGTTCGACCAGCGCCAGCAGACCCGCCCGCTGCTCGTGGGCGATTTCCGCGGACTGCACAGCGGCGGCTTCGAGGCCGAGGTCGCGCGCGGCGTCGGGGCCGCGCAGGCGCGCCATGAGCGCGTGCAGCTCGGCCGTGGTGCGCTCGACCGAGTCCAGGGTCACCGGGGTGATCCCCGGTACGGCGGGCAGCTTCACCGGCCACCCAGCGCGGCGGCGAACGCGGACACGGCACCCGGCGGCGGCGTCACCGGCGCGACGGGCGTGCGCGCGACGGTCACGCCCAGCTCGCGCCCGGCGGCCGAGAACGTCTCCAAGTGCCGGCCCAGGCCGCGGAAATCGGGCGCGGACGGCAAGGGCGCACCGTCGCCGAGGGCCCGCAGCCGGTCCGCGACGCGGGCCGCTTCGATGGCGTGGACGCGTTCGAGGTCGCGCGCTTCGGTGAGCACCCGGTCGAGGTCCTGCCGCCGGTCCGCGAGCCGCGTGCGGGCCGCGGCGAGGGTGCCGGCGGTGCCGGGGGCGAACTGCGCTTCGGTTTCGGCGCGCTCGACGTCGTCCTCGGCGTCGACCACGGCCCGGCGCGCGGCCCCGGCCCGGACGTCGAGCTCCTCGGCACGGCGGTGGTGGGCGACCAGGGTCCCGGCCCAGCCGTCGAGCACGCCGGCGGCCGCTTCCATGGCCTCCGGTGCGGTGGCGAGCCCGGTCGCGGCGCGGCCGGCGCGCTCGGCCAGTGCCCGCGCCGAAGGACCGGCCCAGTCGGGGATCTCGCCGGGCGGCCGGATTTCCCGCAGGCGAGCGGCGGCCGCGGTGCACCGGCGGGCCGCTTCGGCGACGGCGTCGGGGTTGCCGGGCACCGGGTCGAAGCCGAGACCGCGGAAGTCAGCCATCGGCGCGTCCCAGGCGTTCCGCGGCGTCCGCGTCGGCGGCGCGGTAGGTCTTCGCCGCGGCCCGGACGCTCTCCGCTGAGCCGGCGAAGTCCTCCTGCACGCCCCCGATCCGGCCCGACCACTCACGAGCGAGCGCGGCCAGGGCGCCCGAAACCGCGGGCGGGCCCAGGTCGCCGACGTCGAGATCGGGCACCGCGGCGCCGTACTCCCCGGCCGTGTCCGCCAGCGTCCGCGCGAGGGCGTCGAGGGCGGCCGGGTCGGCGTGGAAGCCGGTCATTCGCCGAACACCGGCGGGTAGGCGGGCGGGAGGTCGTCGAGCAGGTCGTAGCCCGACCCGTACTTGTCGCGGTGCTCGGTGTCCTCCTCGCGGCGCGCGCCCTGGCCCGGCGGGTACATGCCGTACCCGCCCGCCGTGCCGCGTCCGCCCGTCGCACCGGGGCCGAAGCCGCCTGGCCCGGCGCCGCCGACCCGCCCGGATCCGGCCTGCCCGGCTTCCCCGAGCGCCCCGGAGCCGATCAGCCCGCCGAAGCCCGGCCCGGCGGCACCGGTCGTCGCGGCACCGCCCGGCCCGATGGTGCCGTCGAGCGCGCCCGGCAGCAGCCCGGCTCCCGTGAGCGCCGCCGGCAGTGCGGACGCCGTCGACGTCGTGTCGCCGGCCGGGGAGCCGGGAGCCGGGTCGACCCGCGGGTCGGTGGGCGGGTCGGGCTCCGGGGGATCGGGCGGCGTCGGGGGCAGGGGGACCCGCGGGATCCGGTCGCCCGTCACGCTCACCTGCGGTGCGGTGTCGAACGTCGGGAGGCGGTGGCGGACGTCGTGGCTCGCGCTCTCGTACTGCTCCATCACGCGGACGGCCGCAGCCTTGGCGTCGTCCGCCTGCTTCTTGGTCGGGTGCTTGTCGTCGAGCAGGTCGTCCAGCATGTACGCGCCTTCGGGCCCGTCGAGCCGCTTGACCGCGTACCCCTCCTGGAACCACTTCTCGGCCCAGTAGTGCACGGGCTCCGGCATCTTCTTCCGCGCCTCGCCGATCGCCGACGTGTACGCGTCGAGGCCGTCGCCGATCTCGCGGGCGTTGGTGCTCGCCGTGCTCGCCCACGCGGTCAGCTTGCCGATCGAGTCCGCGGCCCGGACCGCGGCCGGGCCGCGCCACGACAGCAGCAGGCTCTGCACCAGCTTGTGGACTTCGCTCGTCTCCGCGTCGACGCCCTTGGCCAGCTCGGCCCACCGGTACGCCTGCTCGCCGAGCTTCGGCGGGTCGGCCGACTGGATCATGTCCCACAGCTCGCGGTGGTCGTAGCTGTCCCAGTGGATCTTGCCGAACGACTCTTCGCGGCGGTTGGCTTCTTTTTCGCGGCGGACGCGCCGCGCCTTCCGCTTCTGGCGCGCGGTCGGCTCGTGGTTCGTGGAGTGGAACTCAGGCATCGCGCTCACCCGCCCGAAGGGCCTCGGCGGCGTCCTCGTCGTTGAGCCGGTGCGTCGTGGCCACGTTCCCGAGCGCTTCCCGCAGCGAGGCCAGCTCGGCCAGGTACGACCGCAGCGTGACCTGCACGCCGCCGGCGTCGGCCCCGCCCCGCAGCCGGAACGAGCCGCGCATCCAGTGCGCCACCGGGCCGTGTCCGTCGGCCAGCGGGACGCTCAGCTCGGCCGCCGCCGCGAGGTGCTCGGACAGGGCCTGGTAGCGCGCGTCGATGTCCGCCTTCGCCTTCTCGACCTGGTCGTAGTCCAGCGCGATGACGCCGGCGTCGGCGACCAGCCCGGCCGAGCCGCCGCCCTCCGGCTTCGCGACGTCGGCCGCGTTCTCCTGCGGCTTGTTCGCTGCCAGCCGATCTTCCTCGCGCAGCTGCTTGCGCGCATCGGCTTCGTCCCGCACCGTCGCCATGGACGTCCTTCCCTCGCCACCCAGGCGTCCATCCTGGCCAATCCGCGCCGCGAAGAGAAGTAGGCCCGCCGCGGCTGCACGGGTGGACACGAAGACTGCACGGGCGGATAGGGCAGGATGTCCGGATGATCCCGCGTCGTGCCCGTCGTGTCTCCGGAGCCGTTCTCGCCGCTCTCACCGGGCTGGTCGTGCTCGCCGGACCCGCGTCGGCCCACACCGAGCTGGAGTCCAGCTCCCCGGCCGAAGGTGCCGCGCTCGACACCGCTCCCACGCAGGTCGAGCTGAAGTTCGGCGAGCCGGTGACGCTGCCGCCGGACCCGATCGCGATCGACGGCCGCGACGGCGTCAAGTGGAAGATCGGCACCCCCGTGGTCGAGGGCGGGGTCGTGACGGTGCCCGTGACGCCCGCCGGTTCCGCGCAGGCCTACTCGCTGGCCTGGAAGGTGGTCGCGAAGGACGGCGACAACGTCAGCGGCACCGTGCGCTTCACCCTCACGGCGCCGGTGACGAAGGCCGCGGCGACCGGTTCTGCCGCGACCGGTTCCCCGGCGCCCGTCACCCTCGAGTCCGCGGGCATCCCGAAGTGGGTGTGGGTGCTGGTCGCCGTGGCCGGGCTGCTCGCGGTGATCGTCGTCGGCATCCGCCGGCTCCGGGGCCGGCCGAAGGACTAGTCCCGCGGGACCGTCACGACCCACCGCCCGGGACGGCGGCGCAGGTAGCCCCACCAGTACAGCGCCGACACGGCCAGCACGCCCGCGGTGATGCCGAGGTCGAGCGCGCTCTGCTCGACCAGGACGTAGGCCAGCGCGGCCACGGCGAGCACCGGAACGACCGGCCAGGCCGGCATCCGCCAGACGTGCGGCTTCCGGTGCGCCGCCCGGCGCGCGGCGAGGGCGGCGGCCGCGACGCTGAGGTAGAGCGCGACGACCGCGACCCCGGTGACGCCGCTGAGGGTCTCCACCGGCACGAAGCAGAGCACCGCTTCGGACAGGCCGACCACGAGGGTCGCGACCCACGGCACGCCGAAGCGCTCGCTCACGACGCTCATCGCGCGGTTCACCGGCGCCGGCCACGCCTGGTCGCGCGCGGAGGCGTAGAGCACGCGCGAATTCTGGATGACCATCACGATCACCGCGTTGACGATCGCCGCCGCGATGCACAGGCTGATCGCGGCGCCGACGGTGGAACTGCTCCAGCCAGTGACCAGCGCGGTGACGTCGACACCGGCGAGCGCGGCGGCGTCCGGCACGGCGAGGGTGATCGCCACGACCGGCACGAGGATGACGACGGCGCTGATCCCGAGCGTCCAGAACACCGTCCTGGCCACGGTGCGGCGCGGTTCGCGCATCTCTTCGGCGAGGTAGACGGCGGTGCTGAAGCCCTGCACGACGAACAACGCGACGGCGAGCCCGGCGACGACGGCGATCAGCCCGATCCCGCTCGTGCCGAGGCTCGGCTTCACGAGCACGGCCGGGCTCTGCGTGGTGTGCGCGAAGCCGAGCAGGGAGACGGCGAAGATCGCGACGATCTCGATGACCAGGAAGACGCCGGTGATCCAGGCGTTGGACCGCAGGTTGAGCAGGCCCATCACGGTCGAGCCCAGCATGACGAGCGCGCCCGCGACCGAGGGGCCGATGTCGACCACGGCGGCGAGGTAGTCGGCGACGCCGATCGCGATGATCGGCGGCACGACGAGGATCACGATGAACGAGAGCACGAAGGTCAGCCAGCCGGCGAAGCGGTTCGCCACGGTCGTCACCATCGCGTACTCGCCGCCGGCGCTCGGCACCAGCGTGCCGAGTTCGGAGTAGCAGAAGGCGATCCCGACGCAGAGCAGCACCGCGAGGGCGATGGCGAGCGCGGTGCCGGTGCCGAGGTCGGCGAACAGCGGGGGCACGAGGACGAAGAGCGACGACGCCGGCGTCACGCAGCTGAGCGTCAGCAGGGTGCCGCCGCCGACGCCGATGGACCGGGTGAGGGTTTTCTTCGCCTTGGCGGTGGCTGCGGTGTCGGGCGGGGCGGGAGTGCGGGGCATGGGCGTTCCCTCCGGCCGGGGCAAGGTGCGACGGATGGAACAGCACCGATTCGGTGTTGTCAACGCCACTTGGACGACTAAATCCGTCGTCTGGTCGGGCCGGTGACTTCGCATTCGGTGACGGGCCGTAGCGCGTGCCGCGGTTGCCCGGCGTCGGGCGCTTCGGGGATGATCCGGGGCGTGAGCAGCCAGGACACCCCCAGCCGGCCCGCGCCGCCGGTGCTCGACGACATCTCGCGGCAGATCATCGCGCAACTGCAGGAGGACGGCCGGCGGGCGTACGCGACGATCGGCAAGGCGGTCGGCCTGTCCGAAGCGGCGGTCCGGCAGCGGGTCCAGCGGCTGTCGGACTCCGGCGTCATCCAGATCGTCGCCGTCTCGGATCCCTTGCAGGTCGGGCTGTTCCGGCAGGCGATGATCGCGATCACCGTGGACGGCCCGCTCGAGCCGGTCGGCGACGCACTGGCCGAAATGGACGAAATCGCGTACGTGATCCTCTGCGCCGGGCGCTACGACCTGCTGTGCGAGGTCGTCTGCGCGGACGACGAGGCGCTGCTGCAGCTGATCTCGACGCGGATCCGCGCGCTGCCCGGCGTCCGGCACGCGGAGGCGATGGTCTACCTCAAGCTGCGGAAGCAGACCTACCAGTGGGGAACTCGCGGAGCGTGACGACGAAATCCGAAGGTGTGTCCCCAGTGTTAACCACGAATTAGTCGCCGAAATTCGGCTGGACGACTGAATCGCTTGCGAAGGGCGCTGGGGGCGTGCGATAACCGAGGCATGACCGACGCTTCGAGCCTCGCCAAGGCCGCCCGCGAGAACCTCTGGATGCACTTCACCCGCCACTCGACCTACGACGAGACCGACGTCCCGGTGATCGTGCGCGGCGAAGGCCCGTACATCTGGGACGCCCGCGGCAAGCGCTACCTCGACGGACTGGCCGGCCTGTTCGCGGTCCAGGTCGGCCACGGCCGCGAGGAACTCGCCGAAGCGGCCGCGCGGCAGACGAAGCAGCTCGCGTACTTCCCGCTGTGGGGCCACGCGCACCCGACGGCGATCGAGCTGGCTTCGCGGCTGGCTTCCGCTGCTCCGGGTGACCTCGACCGCGTGTTCTTCACCGTGAGCGGCGGGGAATCGGTCGAGACGGCGTGGAAACTGGCGAAGCAGTACTTCAAGCTCGTCGGGAAACCGGGCAAGCACAAGGTGATCAGCCGCGCGCTGGCCTACCACGGGACGTCGCAGGGCGCGCTGTCGATCACGGGTATCCCCGGCGCGAAGGCGGACTTCGAGCCGCTGGTGCCGAGCAGCCTGCGCGTGCCGAACACCAACTTCTACCGCGCCCCCGAGCACGCGGACGACTACGAGGCTTACGGGCGCTGGGCGGCGGACCGGATCGAGGAGGCGATCGAATTCGAGGGTGCGGACACCGTCGCGGCGGTGTTCCTCGAGCCGGTGCAGAACACGGGCGGGTGTTTCGTGCCGCCGCCGGGGTACTTCGCACGGGTGCGGGAGATCTGCGACAAGCACGACGTGCTGCTGGTGTCGGACGAGGTGATCTGCGCGTTCGGGCGCGTCGGCTACGACTTCGCGGCGAAGCGGTACGGGTACCAGCCGGACATCATCACGACGGCGAAGGGGCTGACGTCCGGGTACGCACCGCTGGGGGCGGTGCTGGCTTCCGATCGGTTGATGGAGCCGTTCACCCGTGGGGAGACCACGTTCATGCACGGGTCCACTTATGGGGGGCACCCGGTTTCGTGCGCGGTCGCGCTGGCGAACCTCGACCTGATGGAGCGGGAGGACCTTTACGGGCACGTGCTTTCGCGGGAGTCGACATTTCGGTCCACTTTGGACAAGCTGACCGAGCTGCCGATCGTCGGGGATGTTCGTGGGGCGGGGTTCTTTTACGGTATCGAGCTGGTCAAGGACAAGGCGACCAAGGAGACTTTCAGCGCCGCCGAGTCGGAGCGGGTGTTGAGGGGGTTCCTGTCGGAGGCGTTGTTCGAGGCCGGGTTGTACTGCCGGGCTGATGATCGGGCTGAGCCCGTGGTGCAGCTTTCGCCGCCGTTGGTTTGTGATCAGGCGCAGTTCGATGAGATGGAGCAGATCCTGCGGGACACGCTTACTCGTGCTTGGGAGCTGTTGTAGGCCGGTTGATGGCGTGCTCGGTGGCTGGGTTTTTCGCTGGGGCGATGATGCGGGGCGTCGATGGTGCTCGGCTCGGCGTGCTGATGCGCTCCCGGCTTAGCGCTGCCGCGGAGGTGCGGCGGCGGGCGCGGAGGCTCGGTGGCGGGCGCGGATCGGCTGCGGTCACGGTGTTTCAGTCGCCATTGCCATTGCCATTGCCATTGCCATTGCCATCGCTGTCGCTGTCGTCGGCGGCGGGCGCAGCGGTAGCCATTGCCGCAACCGTCGGCGGCGGGCGCAGCGGTAGTCATCGCCCCATCCGCAACCATCGCTGTCGCGGCCGTCGGCGGTGGGCGCTGTCGTCGGCTTCGCCGGGCGCTGTCGGCCGTGGAAGTCGTCGCCCTGCTCGTCGTTCGCGCGATGCGGGCAAATCGGGCGGTTTGGCCTCCGGCCCCCGCAATCCACGATACCGGGCAGGACCGACAGTTTCGGTCCTCCGGGCAGCGGCAGTGGCCCGATCGGGCGGGGTACTCGCGCTTTCCGCACGGGCACCCGCTTTCTGAGTACCGTGGATCGCGGGGGCCGGGGGAATGGCCGGTGACCGGGCCGCCCGTGGACGTGGGGGCCGGCCGCGCATCCGGGAGGAGAACCGATGACCGCCGCCACCGGTAGTCCGCGACTGCCGTTCGATCGGCCCAATGCCCTGGAGATCGCGCCGCTGTTCGCGGTGTTGCGGCGGGAGGGGCCCGTGGTGGCCGTGACCACGCCGGCGGGGGATCCGGCCTGGCTGGTCACCGGGTTCGAGCAGGTGCGCGGGGTGTTCACCGATCCGCGGTTCGGGCGGTCGCACCCGGTGCCCGAGGAGGCGTCGGCGTTGTCGGATGCCGCCGTTCTCAGCCGGCCGCAGGGTGATCACGAGACCGAGCACGTCGAGCACGCGCGGATGCGGCGGATGCTGGTGCCCGCCTTCTCGGCCAACCGGATCCGGCGGCTCGCCGGGCACGTCCAGGAGCTGGCCGACGGCTGCTTCGACGCGATGGAGCGGGCCGGCGCCGGTGGCGGGCCGGTCGACCTGCACGAGCACCTGTCGTTCCCGCTGCCGGTGCTGGTGATCTGCGAGCTGCTCGGCGTCCCGTACGAAGACCGCGACACGTTCCGCGTGCTGTCGGAGCGGATGGGCCGGATGGACATCGGCACCGGCGCGGACGAAGCGCTCGACGAGTTCGCCGGTTACATGGGGCGGCTCGCGGCGGCCAAGCGGCGCGATCCCGGCCAGGACGTCGTCTCGGACCTGGTGCGCGCGCAGGCCGACGACCCCGCGTTCGGCGACGACGACCTCGCCCGGCTCGCCGCCGGCCTGCTGTTCGCCGGCCACGAGACGACGTCCAACCGGATCGACCTCGGCGCGCTCTACCTGCTCACCGACCTCACCCGCCGCGACGCGCTGGCCGCCGACCCTGAGGGGCGCGTGCACGGCGTCGTCGAAGAGATCCTGCGGCTGTCCGCGCCGGGCGGGCTCGGCATCCTGCGGTACGCGCACGACGACGTCGAGCTCGGCGGCGTCAAGATCGCGCGGGGCGACGCGGTGGTGCTGTCGCTCGCGGCGGCCAACCGGGACGAGACGGCGTTCCCGGACCCCGAGGCGTTCGACCCCGGCCGCAAGCCGAACGCGCACGTCGCGTTCGCCTACGGCGGCTGGTTCTGCATCGGCGCGAGCCTCGCCCGCACCGAACTGCGCGTGGTTTTCGGCTCGCTGTTCCGCCGCTTCCCGGGGCTGCGGCTGGCCGTCGACGTCGATGAACTCCAGGTCCGGACGAACCGTGTCACCGGGGGAGTGGACCGCGTGCCGGTCCTCTGGTAGACAACGGCGGCCGGGACCGGGAGGAAAAGCGTGACCCTGTGGGACAAGCTCGGGATGGACGACAAGCTCGTCAAGGTGCTGAAGGAAATCCCGGCGGGCCCGGACGCGGGGGACTTCGGCCCGGCTTACGTCACCATCCACCAGCTCGCCGTCGAGCTGGACCAGCGGTTTCCCGAGGTGCGCAGGCAACTGGACGTCCCGCTGGGCGGCGGCGCGACCCGGCACGCGGGGCTGGTCGAGCTGCTCGGCAAGGAGCTGGTGGAGAAGATCAAGCGCTACGGCGACGTCTACCCGATCGAAGCCGCCCAGCTGTCGGCGGTCCGTTTCCGTGAGCTGCGGCTGCGCGGCCCGGGCGGCCGCGACCTCGTCGGCGCGTCGAAGACGGACCTGCCGCTGATCCGCCTGCGCCCGAAGGACTGAGCGTGGTCGCGCCACCGGTCCGGGTCCTGGTGGCCGAACGTGACGAGACGGTCCGCGCCCGCCTGGCCGCCCTCCTCACGCAGGCGGACGGCATCGAGCTGATCGCGGCGGCCGGCGACGCGACGACCGCGCGGACGACCCTCCGCCGTCGCCTCCCGGACGTGGTGCTGCTCGACCTGCGCCTGGGCCCCCTCGGCCCGGTGTTCCGCCGCCCGGCGGTGCTGGTGCTGGCGACGTTCGATTCGGACGCGGGCATCCTCCGCGCCCTGCGTGATGGGGCGGCGGGTTTCGTGCTGCGCTCGGCGCGGCGCAACGAGCTGCTGAAGGTGGTCCGCCTGGCTGCGGACGGGCACGTGGTGCTCTCCCCGGACGCCTCCCGCCGGTGGGTTTCGTCGGCCACCCGGCTGTCCGGACCCCGCGACGAGCGCCTAGCCCAGGTCGACCGCCTGTCGTCGCGGGAGCGCGAGGTGCTGATCGGGGTGGGCTCGGCGCTGACGAACGCGGAGATCGCGGAGAAGCTGGGGATGCCGGAACCGCTGGTGCGCGATTGCGTGGCGCAGGTGGTGCGCAAGCTGGGGTGCGCGCACCGCACGGAGGCCGGGCTGGTGGCGTACGAGCGGGGGTTGTGCCGGCCGGGCTGAGCTGGCGCTTGCTGCGGGGTCGGCGACCGAATCGAGCCGGCTGCTCGCGGCGGCTCTGGGTTGCGTGGCGGGGGCCGCGGTGGGCGGGTCGCTTGAGGTGGGCCGGGTTGCGTGGCGGGGCCGCGGTGCGGGCGGGGTAGGCGGTGCGGACTGGGCTGGCTGCTCGCGGCGGTCCTGGGCTGGGTGGCGTGCCTGCGCTTGCTGCGGTGCGGGCGCGGTGGGTATTCGGCGAGAGTGGCGGCCGGGCCTGGGCGCGGCCTGCGGGCGTGCCGGGTCGAGATGTCAGTGCGCGCCCGGGGTGAGCTGCCCCGCCGGGGCGGGGCAGCTCACGTCTTCCCCCGGGAACTCCCTCAGAAGCCGGCCAGGCCGTTCGGGGTTCCCGCTCCCGTCGGGGCGTCGTAGCCCGGGCCCGCGACGCACAAGTAGTCGCCGCCGCACTTCTTGCCTGTCCCGGTCGGGTCGTTGGTGCCCGTTGTGATGTCCACGAACTGCCCCGCGTGGGCGTACAGGTCCGCCGGCTGTGCCGCGCCGGCATGGCCCGAACGGCCGTACAAGCCCGCCACGAACGGTGCCGAAGCGCTGGTTCCGTTCACCGGGAGCCAGCCGCCCGCGTCGGTGTTGTACACCGCCAGGCCGTCTGCCGCCGCCGCGATGTCCGCCACCGTTCGCTTGCCGCAGTGGGAGTCCTTCTGCCACGCGGGTTTCGCGATGTACGCCGAACAACCGCTGCCGCCGTACTCCCACGCCGACTCCGCCCAGCCTCGCGCGGAGTCCGGGTCGCGGGCCAGCGTCGTGCCGCCGACCGCGACCGTCGAGGGCAGGACCGCCGGGTAGCTCGCCGCCGTGAAGCCCGCGTCGCCCGAGGAGGCCACCACCGTCACGCCCGGGTGCAGGTAGTGGCTCGCGTACGCCAGGGGCGCGCCGCCTTCACGGGCGCCGTAGCTGTTCGACACCACCTTCGCGCCCAGGCGGACCGCCGTGTCCTCCGTCTCGGCCAGGTCCGCGAAGCCCGGTGAATTCCCCTCCACCACCAGGATGCGGCACGACGGGCACGCCGCCGAGACCATCGAGACGTCCAAAGTGGACTCCAGGGCCCAGCCGAAGCTCGCGGCGGGCAATGGGGCCGGTGCGCCCTGCTGGTTCACCTTGCGGAAGCAGCCGTTCGCCGTCGTGCACGGCGGAAGGCCGTACTGCGCCCGGTAAGTAGCCAGGTCCGCCTCCAGGTTCGGGGCGTCGTAGGCGATCGAAATGCCCACGACCGTCTCCGGGCCCGCCGTCGACGGCAGGCGGTAGGCCGACGCCAGGTCGTCCGCGCCCCAGCCGGCCGGGCCGTCGGCCAAGGCGCGGGCCGGGGCGTACGTCGTCAGGCAGCGCAGCAGGCCCGGGCCCGGATCCGGGCACGCCGCGCGGGCGGCCGGGGCCGCATTCGCGGGCGGGGCGGACAACGCCACCGACACCACCGCGGCCAGCACGCCGATCCCTCTTCTGTTCACAGTGGACTCCCTCAGGACTGGTAGACGCGGTAGGCGGCGGTGATCGTCTCGGCGATCCTCGCCCCCGCGGTGTCGGACGCCGTGACGCGCAGGGAGACGTCCGCGCCGCGGAACGAGTCCGTGGCCGCGGTGAAGTCCGCGTGGAAGAGGCCGTCGCCGCGGGCGGTGACCGTCGCGTCCTGCCAGGTCACCCCGTCGGTGGAGTACTGCACCGTCGCGCCCGCCACCGGCGACGCGGTGCTCCGCTGGAGGTGCCCGACCGTCAGGTCCAGGCTCTGCGGACCCACCAGCGCCGACCCGTCCGGACGTAGTCCGCCGACCGCGTACCCCAGCGTCAGCAGCGGTTCGACGCCGCATGCGCGGTCGGGCCCCGATCCGCCGCGGGCGCAGTAGAGCGCCGCCGGGAGCGTCGCGCCCTCGACGTGCCGCGACCGCCACGTCCATTCCGTGTGGGACGCGGTGCTCTGGCGGTACATCGGCCCGGTGCGGCCCGCGTCGATCGTGAGCCCCAGCGTCGACGGCCCGGCCGCCACGGCCTGCTCGGCCGACACCTCGGTCGCGCCCACCGGGCTGCCCTCGGCGATCGTCGCGCCGTCCTGGGTCAGCGTGTAGTGCCCGGTGACGGTGTCCCGCACTTCGCCGTACAAGCCGAACCCGGTGTGGCCGGGCTGGTTGTCGCTGAACGGCGTGATCGACAGCCGCAGCAGGTCGCCGGCGCGCGTCGCGGCCGGCCGGACCGGTGCGGTTCCGTCGTCGAGCGGCAGCAGGGCGACGCCGCCCGCGGGGTGCAGCGGGAAGCGGTTCCAGTCCTCGGTCACGGAAGTGCCGCCCCGGTAGGCGTGGAACGACTCGTACTGACCCCCGGCCCACCCGGCGAACGGCCCGGGCAGGACGTACTTCGAGAACCCGCCGAACCAGCGCAGGTCCGGCGCCGCCGAGACGTACTCCGTCTGCCTGCGCGGCAGCGGGATCGGGTGCGACACCCGCCCGCCGCTGTCCTCGAAGGAGAACATGCCGCTGCGCTGCCGCAGCCCCAGCGAGGAGAACTCGCTGAAGTAGGTCGAGTCGACGGCGGCGACGTCCTGCGCCGTGATCACGTACCGCTGCGGGGGAATCCGGCCCACCGCGGCCTTCTGCAGCACGTACTCGTACGGCGTGCCCGGCCCGGGCGGGGACACCAGCCTGCTGTACGGGTACGTCTGCAGCGCCCCCGTGCGCACCGGGACCGCGGTCGGCGACACCGCGATCGGCACGCCCGGCCCGGCGTCGAAGTCGACGACCAGCGCGGGCCCGGTCTTCGCGGCCCGGCGGAACAGGAACCCGGTGTCGTCGAGCAGCGCGGGCCGCGGGGTCACCCACGTCAGCTTGCTGGACGCGCGGGCGGCGTCGACGCGCACGGTCGTGTCCGCCTTCACCGCGAACTCCGGCTGCGCGCTGAAGCGCACCTCGGTCGGGTTGCCGTCGGCGTCGGCCGTCCAGAACAGGCCGAGTGCGCTGTAGTTCCCGTCCGGCGCGCTGAACTTCGCCGTTCCCCCGGAGAAGTAGTTGAGGTTTTCGTTCGGGTCGAGGAGGTTCCCGTCGTCGGTGTTGTACAGGAACGCGACGCCGGTGTCGGCGGGCTTGCCGCCGATGTCGTTCGCGTCCACCGAAACCGTGCGCATGACCGACCGCGGCTGGGCGGCCGGCCGCGTCCCGGCGAGGGCGAAGCTCTTGCCCGCGGCGAAGAGCCCGGTGCCGCCGAAGTGCCCGCGCGCGTTGTCCTCCTTGAACTGCCGGGCCAGCGCCGCGCCGAACGTCGACGGGTCGGCCGGCAGCGCCGCCCCGGCCCGGAGCGCCTGGAGGTCGAACAGGCTCAGGTCGAGGCCGCGCCCGAGGTAGGGGAGCGCGGTGCCGGGGACCTCGTAGTCCCGGTCACCGAGGCGCAGGTGCACGAGCGCCCGCGCCATGCCCTTCGCCGCGGCCGGGCGCACGTCGTACAGCGACCGGCCGTCCGGCGCGCTCCGGACCGCGACCCGGTCACCGGTGATCAGGGTGACGACGTCGGACGGCGTCCCCGCGACGGCGGCCGGCGGGGCGAGCCCCACCAGCCCCGCGAGCAGAACCGCGAGCACCGTGAGATTTCTTCGCACTGGCACCTCCCTGTGGTGGTTGATCACCACTACCGACGGGCCGGACGCCGGGGGAGTTGAGCCGGGGTCTCGATCTCCTGGAATTACCCCGATCGGATCAACGACGGATTGTCAGGACCGGCTCAAGGGGCACCGGCTTTCACAGCGTCCGGCAGGTGACGGCCGGGCGGTCACCGCCGGTTCCGCTGCCCGTCAACGCGATCAAGCCGAACGTCGTCGTCGCGTTGGCGTTCAGCTTCGCGTTCCACGCCGCGTTGTCGACCGTCACCGTGGAGCCGTCCACCGTGTAGGTGCCGTTCCACAGGCCCGTGATGCGGTGGCCGTCCGGGAGGGTCCAGCGGACGCTCCAGCCGGAAAGGTCCTCGTCGTGGTCGTTGCGGACCGTCACCAGCACCTGGTAGCCGCCCGGCCAGGAGTTCGTCACCTCGTAGCTGGCCGCGCAGCCCAGGTCGGCGGTCGTCGGGGTGGGCGGGGTCGACGGCGGCGGTGTGGCCGTGACCGGGACGGCGATCGGCGTGCTCTCCGGGACGAGCGCCGTCCCGATCAGCACCCCGGCGGCCAGCAGGACGGCACCGGCCGCCCCGGCCAGCACCAGGCGGCGCCGGGGCCGGCGGACGCGCAGCAGGCGCGTGCCCGTGCGCGGCCGGGGGCGCGGCGGCGGCAGCGGGCGGCCCTGCGTGACCGCCTCGAACAGCTGCTGGACCTCGGCCATCGACGGGCGCGCGTCCGGGTCGCGCTGGAGGAGGCGGGTCAGGACCTCGGCGAGCGGGCCGTCGTGCTTCGGCGGCGTGACGTCCTCGCGGGCGACGCGCAGGAGCAGCGCGATCGGGTTTTCGTCGGTGCCGAACGGGGGAACGCCTTCCAGCGCGCGGTAGAGCGTCGAGCCGAGCGAGAAGACGTCGGCCGGGAAGCCCGCTTCGCGGCCGTTGGCGACTTCGGGGGAGAGGTAGGCGGGGGTGCCGGCGATGAAGCCGCCGCCGGTCACGGTGCCTTCGCCGGTCGCCCGGGAGATGCCGAAGTCGGCGATCTTGGCGACGCCGTCCTCGCCCATGAGAACGTTGCCGGGCGTGACGTCGCGGTGCACGATCCCCTCGGCGTGCGCCGCGGCGAGCGCGGACGCGGCCTGCAGCCCGATGCGCGCGACCTCGTCGTCGGGCAGGCACTCGCGATCGGCCAGGATTTCGGCGAGGCTCCGCGAGGGCAGGTACTCCATGACCAGGTACGGCTCGCCGTCCTGCTCGACGACGTCGTGCACGGTGATGGCGTGCGGGTGCCGCAGCCGGGCCGTGAGCCGGGCTTCGCGCAGCGCGCGCTGGGCCGCCTCCTCGCCGGCGGCCCGCCCGATGGCGGCGTCGTAGTCCAGCTGCTTGACGGCGACGACCCGGTCGAGCCGCTCGTCACGCGCACGCCAGACGACGCCCATCGCGCCCTGGCCGACCCGTTCGGCCAGCCGGTAGCGCCCGGCGATCAGCTCTCCTGCGTCGGTCACGACGACCTCCCGGCCTTCCCCGGAACACACGGATCCGGGGGACGATCGGTTCGAGCTTAACGATCCGTGCGCCGGGCTGCCGAGGAGCTGGTGGCTCGCCGGGATCGGGACCGGGCGCTCGGAACCGCCGCCGGGCCCGGCGGCGACTTGGCTGCCGCGATCCCGTCGAACCAGCCTCCGCGGCCCGCCCACCACCGGAGCGGTGAGCGGGCCGCGGGGTCAGGCGACCTGGTGCAGCTGGTCCCACGCCGGCACGTACGGCGTGAACCTCAGCTTCATCCCCGCCTCCGCCGGCAGCTTGTCGGCCTTCCGCGCGTTGCAGCTGCGGGCCGAGCCACCGCACGCGGCCACCGTGTTCAGCCAGGACGTCCGCGCACCGCCGCGGCTCAGCGGCAGCACGTGGTCGATCGTCGTCGCGCGGGCGCCGCAGTACGCGCAGCGGTGGCCGTCGCGGGTCAGGACGCCGCGGCGGGACCACCTCGGTGGCTGCGTATATCGCCACTTCATGACCACGTACCTCAGCAACCGCACGGTCTTCGGGCGCGGGAACAACCCGTACGCGAGACCGTCTTCGGCCTCGTGGATCTCGGCGACGTGCCGCACCAGCATGCGGATCGCGTGCGGCACCGAAACCGTCTGCAGCGGCTCGTAACCGGCGTTCAGGACGAGAACCTTCACAACGCACCTCTTTCCTCTCGGCGGAAATCGTCGCCGAGGGGAAAGAGGTGCGTCAATCGCGTTTCACCACAGGGGATGCGCGCGGAAGAAGCGCCAGATGACCGGGGTCGCGTCGATGACCGACGGCGTCGCCGAATCGTTGTTCGGCTGCGTGCTCGGCCAGACGTGCCCGGCGCCTTCAATGCGGTAGTGCTCGAGCGCGCCGCGGCGGTCGCAGCCGAGCCACTTCTGCGCCACGACCCCGGGAACCGGCGTCCACGACACCGGCGCCGGCCGGCAACCGTCCCTTGTGGACCACGCGGTCAGCCAGTCCGGGATGGCGGGCAGGCCCTTCGCCGGGTTGCCGGTGTACGGGATGGTCGTGTCGGCGGTGCCGTGGAAGTCCAGCACCGGCACCGGGCGGCTCGGGTCGCAGGCACCGCCCTGCGGGTAGAACGCCCCCGAGACCGGCGCGAACGCCGCGATCCGGCCCGCCAGGCGGCACGCCAGGACCCCGACGAAGCCGCCGCCGTTGGACTTGCCCGCCGCGTAGATGCGGCCCGGGTCGACGCACAGCGTGCGCTGCAGCGAGTTCAGCAGGTCGCTGGTGAAGAGTACGTCGTCGGCGGCGGCCGAGTAGGGCGCGCCGGTCCAGGCCGACTCGCCGTCCGTGCCGATCAGGCCCTGGGGGTAGACCGAGATCGCGTCCAGCGCCGAGAAGCCGGACAGCTCCTCCTGGTACTGCGACGTCCGCTTGTGCCCGTGGAACGACAGCACGAGCGGGTACGGCCGGTGCGGGTCGTAGCGGGCCGGCAGGTGGACGGTGTACTCGCGGTCCAGGCCGCCCGAGACGACGTGCCGGGTCGTCGTCGCCCCGGCCGGGGTGCCGGGGGCGCGCCCGCAGCCGGTGGTGCGGACGGGGTGGTCGGCGACGCCCGCCGCGGCGGCGGGGGCGGCGAAAGCGGTGGTCAGGGCACAGGCCGCGGCGAACGCGGCGGCCCACCGGGGAAGGCGTCCGGGCACTCGATCCTCCTTGATCGGCAGCGGGGCGTGGCCAGCATCACACCGGGTCGCGGGCCCTCCTACATTGCGTTCATAAAGTGCGCGGCGGGGATCGTCGGACCCCCTCGGTAGGATCGACCCACCCCGAGGCCGAGAAACCGGAAAGGACCGGAAGTGACCACCCCGATCGAGACGCTCGAGTTCCAGTCGGAAGCGCGTCAGCTGCTCCAGCTGATGATCCATTCGATCTACTCGAACAAGGACACCTTCCTCCGCGAACTCGTCTCCAACGCCTCCGACGCACTCGACAAGCTGCGGCTGGAGTCCTACCGCGACAAGGACCTCGAGGCCGACACCACCGACCTCCACATCGCGCTCGAGACGGACCCGGCCGCGCGGACGCTCACGGTGCGCGACAACGGCATCGGCATGAGCCGCGAAGACGTCGTCGCCCTCATCGGCACCATCGCCAAGTCGGGCACCGCCGACTTCCTGACCAAGCTGAAGGAGGCCAAGGACGCCGCGGCGTCGCAGGACCTCATCGGCCAGTTCGGCGTCGGCTTCTACTCCAGCTTCATGGTCGCGGACAAGGTCACCCTCGTGACCCGCAAGGCGGGCGAGACCGAGGGCGTCCGCTGGGAGTCCACCGGCGAGGGCACCTACACGATCGGCCCGGTCGAGGACGCGCCCCAGGGCACCGCGGTCACGCTGCACCTCAAGCCCGAGGACGCCGAGGACCACCTCTACGACTACGCGTCCCCGGCGAAGATCCGGGAGATCGTGAAGAAGTACTCCGACTTCATCACCTGGCCCATCCGGATGACCGGCGAGGCCGCCGAAGGCGAAGAGCCCAAGGCCGAGACCGTCAACTCGATGAAGGCGCTGTGGGCGCGCTCCTCGAGCGAGGTCACCGAGGACGAGTACCACGAGTTCTACAAGCACGTCAGCCACGACTGGCAGGACCCCCTCGACACGATCCGGCTGCAGGCCGAGGGCACCTTCGAGTACCAGGCGCTGCTGTTCCTGCCCTCGCACGCGCCGATGGACCTGTTCCTGCGCGAGCGCAAGCGCGGCGTCCAGCTGTACGTCAAGCGCGTCTTCATCATGGACGACTGCGAGTCGCTCGTCCCCGAGTACCTGCGGTTCGTCAAGGGCGTCGTCGACGCTCAGGACCTCTCGCTCAACGTGTCGCGGGAGATCCTGCAGCAGGACCGGCAGATCCAGCTGATCCGCCGCCGGCTGGTGAAGAAGGTCCTCTCGACGGTCAAGACGATGATGACCGCCGACGCCGAGAAGTACGCGACGTTCTGGCGCGAGTTCGGCCGGGCGGTCAAGGAGGGCCTGCTCGACGACTTCGAGAACCGCGAAGCCATCCTCGAGATCTCGTCGTTCGCCTCGACGCACGACGCGGAGAAGCCGACGTCGCTGCGCGAGTACGTCGAGCGGATGAAGGACGGCCAGGAGCACATCTACTTCATGACCGGCGAGTCCCGCTCGGCCATCGAGAACTCCCCGCACATGGAGGCCTTCCGGGCCAAGGGCTTCGAGGTGCTGGTGCTGACCGACCCGATCGACGAGATGTGGGTCGACTCGGTGCCGGGCTTCGACGGTAAGCAGTTCCAGTCCATCGCCAAGGGCCAGGTCGACCTGGAGTCCGACGAGGACAAGAAGGCCACCGAGGTCGCCCGCGAGCAGCAGAGCAAGGACTTCGAGGGCCTGCTGTCGTGGATGGGCACCGCGCTGGGCGAGGACGTCAAGGAGGTCCGGCTCTCCTCGCGGCTGACGACGTCGCCGGCGTGCATCGTCGGGGACACCCACGACCTGACGCCGACGCTGGAGAAGATGTACCGCGCGATGGGCCAGGAGCTGCCGCCGATCAAGCGCATCCTCGAGCTGAACCCGGAGCACGGCCTGGTCACCGGCCTGCGGGAGGCGCACGCGGCGCGTCCGGAGGACGAGGGGCTGGCCGAGACGGCGGAGCTGCTCTACGGGATGGCGCTGCTCGCCGAGGGCGGTGAGCTGGCCGACCCGTCGCGGTTCATCAAGCTGCTGGCCGGCCGCCTGGAGAAGACGCTCTGACCCCGGACTGCCGCAGCTGGTCGTGAGTGTTCAGGGCGGTTGGAACAACGGCGACCGGTTCAAGCTCAAAGCCGCCAACTGGCACGGCGCGAGCGGGACGT
>NZ_JBEZDL010000012.1:317473-323052 GCF_040648295.1 Amycolatopsis sp. NPDC049159 | reverse complement strand
CTACTCGCTATGACAAGTTGGCCATCGTCTATCGATCAGCGGTCGTCCTGCACGCCGTGATCACCTGGACCAAAGCATTGTCAGACACGGCCTAGTTCCGCTGCAGGTCACCGGGGTGGGTGGCCAGTAGTGCGAGCGGGATGCCCTGGCGGCGCAGCACCTGGCTCCACAGGTCGCCGTTGGGCGAGGCCAGGATGTCGCTCGGCAGCGCGGGCACGATGACCCAGTCGTCGCGCTCGATCTCGCCCGCCAGCTGACCCGAGTCCCAGCCCGCGTAGCCGGCGAAGACGCGTACGCCGCGGACCTTCGGCACCAGCACCTCGGGATCGGTGTCCAGGTCGACGAGCGCGACCGGCCCGCGGACCGCGATCACGCCCGGCACGCTCGCCGCCGTCTCGCCGGTGCGCAGCGCGGCCAGGCACAACGCCGTCTTCTTCTCGACCGGGCCGCCGACGAACACCGCCTGGGGCTCGGCGACGTGCCCGCCCCAGTTGGGCAGCACGTCGTGCACGGCGACGTCGCTCGGCCGGTTCAGGACCACGCCGAGGGTGCCCTCGTCCCGGTGATCGATGACGAACACCACGGTCCGCTTGAAGTTGGGGTCGACCATCGTGGGGGCGGCGACCAGGAGCGTTCCCGGCTCAACCTCGGCGTCCGCTGGCACGCGACCCATGATCTCACCTCTGGCCCGGCGAATTACTTCGGCTCGGGAACAATCGCCCCAGCAGCCTCGTTTGAAACATGTGGCCGGCGCACTCCGTGTCCCCCGGGCTCACTGAAGAACCGCCTTTGTGGAATACCGTCCGGCTGGAGCCACACTGCGCATAGCCGCCGAGAGGCGACCTCAGTGCGCCGGCCACCTACTACGCTGGCTCCGTGACGATCAGCACCGGTGCGGCGACCGCACGACAAGGCCCCCGGGAGCTGTTCAAGGACCCGGATTTCCGGCGACTGCTGTTCACCCGCTTCGCCGCGAGCTGGGGTGACGGCGTCTTCCGCGCCGGCCTCGCCGGGGCCGTCCTGTTCAACCCCGAGCGCGCCGCCGACCCGCTGGCCATCGCGGGCGGGTTCGCCGCGCTGCTGCTGCCGTACTCCGTCGTCGGGCCCTTCGCGGGTGCGCTGCTGGACCGGTGGGACCGCCGTCGCGTGCTCATCTTCGCCAACCTCCTCCGCGGGCTGGCGATCGTCGCCGCGTCCGCCGCCGTTGGGCTCGGGTTCGGCGGGCTCGGCCTGTTTTCGCTGGCACTGGCCGCGGAGGGCATCTCCCGCTTCATCGGTTCGGGGCTTTCGGCGTCGCTGCCGCACGTCGTGCGCGCGGAGAGCGTGGTGACGGCGAACGCCTTCGCCACGACGCTCGGCTCGGTCGTCGCCGTGATCGGTGGTGGCTGCGCGATCGGCCTGCGGGCGCTGTTCGGCAGCAACGACGTCGGCTCGGCCGAGACCACGGCGTTCGCCGTCCTCGGCACGCTGGTCTCGGCGTTCATCGCGCGCGGGTTCGTCCGCGGCGTGCTCGGGCCGTCCGTGGTCGACGAGCCGCCGAACCCGGTGCTGGCCGTCGCGCGCGGGCTGGCCGACGGCGCCCGGCACGCCTGGCGCGCGCCCAGCGTGACGGCCGGGTTCATCGCGCTGTTCGCGCACCGGGCGTCGTTCGGGGTGTCGCTGCTGGTCACCGTCCTGCTGATGCGCAACTACTTCACCGACCACGGGATCCTGCGCGCCGGCCTGCCCGGGCTGGGGCAGATGGCCGCGCTCGCCGGCGCCGGTCTCCTGCTGGCCGGGCTGCTGACGGCGCGGATCATCCGCAAGTTCGGCCGGCTGCGCGCGGTGCTCGGCTCGCTGGTGCTGGCCGCGATCGCGCAGTCCGCGCTGGGTCTGCCGATGCTGCTGCCGCTGGCGCTGCTCGCGTCGTTCGTGATCACCGGGGCGGGGCAGGTGCTCAAGCTCTGCGTCGACTCGTCGATCCAGCTCGACGTCGCCGACGAAGCGCGCGGCCGGGTGTTCGCGCTGTACGACACGCTTTTCAACATCACGCAGGTGGCGGCGGTTTCGCTGGGCGCGCTGTTCGTGCCGGACGACGGCCGCGCGCCGGGTCTGCTGATCGCCGCGACGGCCTGCTACCTCGTCGGCGGGGCCGGCTACGCGCTGGCCCGGCGCCGTGCGATTCGCTGACGCAAAGACCCGAACCGGTCACGACGACTGCTCCATTGGCATTAGGGTGACGCGAAGTCATTAGTAGGTTCGAGGGACACCGGGGGCACCTGTGACCACCGCGGGCGACGACCGTGCACGGCTCGAAGCACGCAATGCCGCGATGAAGGACCAGATGGACACCCTCCTGGAGAACTTCGAGCGGCAGACCGCGCAGCTGCGCGACGCCCAGGCCGCGGCGGCCGAGACCACCGCGCAGGTGAGTTCCCCCGACGGCCTGGTCCGCGCCACGATCGACGCCGGCGGCAGCCTCGCGAAGCTCGAGTTCGCGCCCACCACCTTCGAACGCACGACCCCCGCGCAGCTCGCGAACACCGTCCAGACACTGGTGCGGCAGGGATCGCTGCAGGTCAAGCAGAAGATCGCCGACCTGATGGCGCCGATCACCGAAGGCCTGCCCGACCTCGCCGACCTGGTCGAGGGCGCGCCGTCGCTGGCCGGGCTGGTGCCGCAGATCCCGGACTTCGTCGAGGAAGAGGCACCCGCGCCGCGTCCGGAGTCGTTCGAGGACACCGGTTCGATCCTGCGCAACGAGCAGGCGCCGCCGCCGATGCCCGCTCCGAAGCCCGCGCCCAAGCGCGTCCGCCCGCCGCGTGACGACGTGGACGAGGAGCCGCCGTCGTCCTGGATGACGAGGGGCGACTGATGCCGGAGGGGGGATCCGGCTTCACCGCGGAACCCGACGCGGTCCTGCGCGCGTCGAACGGCCTGGTCACGGCCGCGGACGGACTCGACAACGCGGTCAAGGCGCTGCAGGGCGCGCTTTCCGCGCAGGGCGAGTGCTGGGGGACCGACGACTCCGGCAAGGAGTTCGCGAAGGACTACGTGCCCGGCGCACAGGGCGCCGTCGAGGGGTTCACCAACCTCGTGCAGGGGTTGCGGGGGATGCAGCAGAACGTCGCCAAGTCGATGAAGGCCCTTTCGGGGGCCGACGAAGACGTGACGTCCCAGCTGAGCAAGGGGCAATGACGCGTGGGTATGGAGATGCCCGACGCGGTCAAGTGGCTGCTGCCGATCGTCGTCGGGGAGAGCTGGCCCGAGGGCGACGAGACGAAGCTGCGCGCGCTGCGGGACGCGTGGCACACGGCGTCTTCGGCGATCGCGCCGGCGTCGGAAGCGGGTAACCAGGCGGCGACCGGCATCGCCGAAAACTGGACGGGCGACGGCGCGGACGCGTTCGCCGAGCAGTGGAAGAAGTTCGTCGACGGCGACGAGGCGTACTTCAAGCAGCTCGCCGACGCGGCTCAGGCGCTGGGCGATTCGTGTGACCAGACGGCTTTGGACGTCGAGTACACGAAGTACATGATCATCATCTCGCTGATCGTCCTGGCCGCCCAGATCGCGGCGATGATCGCTGCGGCGGCGGTGACGTTCGGCGGTTCGACGGCGGGCATCGCGCCGGCGCAGGTCGCGACCCGGATGACCGTGCAGATGCTGTTCCGGCAGCTGCTCGAGAAGCTGGCTCAGCAGGGGTTCAAGCAGGTCGCGAAGGAGCTGCTGGAGAAGTTGCTCAAGCAGGGTCTCAAGAAGATCGGCATGGAGGTCCTCAAGAACGAGGCCATCAACCTCGGCATGGACGCGGGCATCCAGGGCCTGCAGATGGCGAAGGGCGACCGCAAGGACTGGGACTGGTCAAAGACGTCGGACGCGGCGATCTCGGGAGCGGTCGGCGGCGTCGTCGGAGCGGCTTCGGGGTCTATCGGGCGAGGGGCGACCGAGGGGCTTTCGCACAGCGCTGGCGGGCAGGTCGCGGACGCCGCGATGCGGGCGGGCGCTCGTGGTGCGGTGGAGGGCGTCGCGCAGACGGTCGGCCAGGCGGCGGTTACCGGGGATCTCGGGTCGTTGACGCCGGAGCAGCTGCTGATGGGCGCTTCGAGCGGGGCGGTCGGGGGTGCCGTCGGGGGCGCGAAGGAGCAGCTGCACTCGGTTCACGAGGCGAACATCCCGCGGTCGGAGGGTGGGGACTCGGATACTGGGCCGGGTTCCGGTTCTCGGGAGTCCGGGTCTTCTGGGGAGTCGGGGGCGGAGCCTGAGTCACGCGGGGAGCAATCGGAGAGCCGGTCCGAGTCCCGGGGTGAGTCGGAGCCTGAGTCGCGGAGCGAGCAGCCAGAGACCCGACGGGAATCCGCACCTGAGACGCGGAGTGAATCGGCGCCCGAGTCACGGCGCGAGTCCGCGCCTGAGTCGGCACCGCAGTCGCGGAGCGAGCAGCCGGAAGCTCGGCAGGAGTCCGCACCGGAGTCCCGGGCTGAGTCGGCACCCCAGCCGCGCGGCGAGCAGCCGGAGACTCGACAGGAGTCCGCACCGGAGTCCCGGAGTCCGGAGCCTGAGGTGCGCCGGGAGCAGCCGTCGGCCGAGGAGCCGCGACCGGAAGCGACCTCGGGATCCGATGCCGCGCCGGGGACCGGCCGGGAGCCGCACCAACGCGCGGAAAGCGCTCCGAGCCCAGCCGAGCAGACGGCCGGACCGACCACGCAGCACCGAGCGACGGCGGAACCCCAGTCGGCGGCGCCGTCGTCGTCGACCGGCGGTTCGTCCCAGGGCGGCTACGGCATGGCCCCGCCCCCGGAGCCCGGCCGCCAGAGCGCCGGACGCCCGCAGGACAACGTCGGAGCAGCGGGTTTCACCGGCGGCCAGAACCAGCCCTTCGCGGCAGACGCCGGCCCGGCACCGGTGCAGAGCGGCGGTTCCCCACAGTCTCCGGGCGGGTTCGCACCCCCACCCCCGCCGGCCGGCATGCCGAACGGCGGAGGAACGGCACGCCCCGGCGCCCCGGCCCCGCAGACCCCGATGCCATCACGCGGCGGCGACCAGCCACGGACGCCGGACCCGCGCCGGATGATGCCGGGTGGGCAGCCCCCGTTGGGGCCGCAAGCCGGACAACGGCCTGGTCGGCCACCCCACGGCGGCCAATCGGGTGCGCAGGCTGGCCAAGGCCAGCTGCCACCCGGTGGTGGCCGGCCAGGTCAGCCGCCGCGCGGGGGTCAACTCCCGAGCGGCGGTCATCCTGTTCACCCGGGCAGCCAGCCAGCGCACGGCGGGCAAGGGGTCCAGCCCGGTGGGCAACCGTTTCAGCCGGGCGCTCAGCCGCCGCACGGCGGGCAAGCCGTCCAGCCAGGTGGCCACCCATCGCACGCGGGGCAGCCACTTCAGCCAGGCGGGCAGCCGCCGCACCCGGGGCAGCCGCTCCACACTGGGCAAACCGCCCAGCCGGGCGGGCAACCGCCGCGCACTGGGCAACCGGCTCAGTCGGGGGGCCAGCCGCCGCACGCTGGGCAACCGTTTCAGCAGGGCGGGCAACCGCAGCACGCTGGACAGCCCGTTCAGCAGGGCGGGCAACCGCAGCACCCTGGGCAGCCGGTCCAGCCGAA